>NZ_QTUL01000006.1:0-198953 GCF_003435675.1 Blautia sp. AM23-13AC
TCGAGGATGTGTTTCACTGTTTAATTATCAAGGATCTTTGCTGTTCCGACTCGAATCAGCTCATTTATTTTATCACAGAGCTTTTCGTTTGTCAAGAACTTTTTTAAATTATTTTTCGAAGTTCTTTTGAACTTCCCGGGAACGTTTTGTTCCCTGCTGTTCTCTCGATCAGCAACTCATTTATTTTATCAAACTCATTCGCTTTTGTCAAGAACTTTTTTCAAGTTTTTTTGAAGTAGTTTTGCAACCCGCGGCAGCCACCCGGCTCCGAACTAGGTTTTTCTGTTTCAAAAGAACTCATTCACTGTAGCTCTCGCTGACAGCTTAGTTATAATAACACCCCCGAAAGCAAAAGTCAACACCTTTTTTCGAATTTTCTTATTTTTAGAAAAATACGGTCAATTCTGCATATTCAGTATTTTATCTGACTATTTCTTTTTTTACTCCATCATCAAAATCTTTTTCGGCTGATATCGTACAATCTGGTATACCATAACCATAGAAGAAGCCAGCACAACCCCCATTCCACAAAGATACAATATTATAATCTGCTGTGTCTTAATTGCAGCCTGCACACCGTTCGAAAGATCTACAGCTATTTTTATCACATTCGCCAAAGGATAAGAAAAAATTACCCCCGCTGTAATTGCCAGCAATACCGGGCAAAAAGATTCCATCAACATCTGCAGCATAATCCGCATCTTTGTTTCTCCAACAGAAAGAAGAATGCCAATCTCAAACATGCGATCCCGCAAATTCATAAGAATCAAAAAACTTAATGTGATAGTTCCAAGGATTACGGAAACTATCACCATGAGATTCGAAATCCCTGCCAGGCTCTTCAGGCTGTCGGCCACCGCTTTATAAGCTGAAACATTTACCGTATAGTCCATATCATATTCTTCTTTGATATATTCCGGCATTTTTTTCGCATCTTCAGCAAACGCTCTTCCTTCTTCCGGGTCCTTCAACTGCAATGTAATTTCTTTTACATTATCATTTTCATTCATCTCATAAACTGGTGTATCCAGGGTATAGATAGCATTTGCTGGGTTATTATATACCACATTTCCACTGTAAGCTGCCTCGTTCGTACTGTAAATACCACTGATTTTAAATGTATACCGCTCCTTTGTGTATGGTGAAAGAACAGCTATGGTATCTCCTATTCCCAGTCCATTCCGTTCCGCAATCCCATCACTGACTACCGCTTCTTCTGCATTCTGCGGTACATGTCCCGAAATCAGTGTAACTACAGAAGAAACAGAACTAAAATACTCGACAGGATCAGATGATCCCTCCACATAAATATTTTCTGTTCCATTTTCTTCCTGTCCGTCCATAATTTCAGCTGTAAAGTTATCCGCCAGAGCAGCTGTCACCGTATTACAGCTGCCAAACCGAATTCTTTCATCAGCGCAGAGTTCCAAATATTTTTGATGTGAAATCGAATTCACACCGCGCGGCTCTTCACTGTATATCTGACGCTCATTCGATACAAGCACGCTTCCTCCGATGCTCGTCCGAATCTCCCATATCCGTTCCCGACTTGCCGCGCGGATACATAAGCCAAACAGGATCAGGATGGATAAAATCAGGAAACTTAAAAACATCAGAATTGTATTTTTTTTATGATAAGAAATACTGCGAAATGCTCTTTTGATCCAGTTCATAAAAACTTTCCCTCCCCCTCATGTTTAATCCTGCAATTTTTTCTTTTCCAGCCGTACCACCACATCTGCCTCCGCGGCAAATGCTTCCGAATGTGTAACTGCTATTACACATTTCTTATCTTCATGAGCCAGCTCTTTGAAAATTTTCACAATGCCAGCCGCCGTATCAACGTCCAGATTTCCCGTCGGCTCATCCGCAAGAATCACCTCTGCATTTGTCGAAATCGCACGCGCAATCGCTACGCGCTGCTGTTCGCCTCCTGAAAGTTTATTGATATTGCGGTTCATCTGATCTTCTGTAATTCCCATTCGTGTCAGAAGTTCCCGCGCCCGTTCTTTTTTGTTTTTAATCGGATTTGACGTAATTTCCATTGCCGCCAGCACATTCTCCAGCGGGGTCAGATAAGGCAGCAGATTATACGCCTGAAACACAATTCCAATCTTGCTGTTTCGATATCTTGTATAGCCAATTTCCCGGATATCTTTTCCTTCAAAGCACACGCAGCCGCTCTTAGGTTCTTCCAGCGCACCCGCCAAAGTCAGCGTCGTTGTTTTCCCCGATCCAGAAGGACCAACAATCGTGTAAAGAGTACCCTTCTCAAATGAATAGCTGGCTTTATCCAAAATATCAATTCTCTTTCCGCCGCTCTCGTAAAAATAGCTTACCTCTTTTAATTCCAGTTCTGCCATATTGTTCCTTTCTACTATAATCTAGTCGCCTCTACATTTTTCCAGTTCTCACTTCCGTAAGAAACCCATCTTTTACCAAATATACTTTATCAAATTTTTCCAGTTTATCATAATGATGTGTAATAAAAATCACAGATTTTTCCGGCATTTCTTCTGTTATAATTTTATAAAGATATTCATTGGCTTCTACATCAAATCCACTGGACGCTTCATCAAAAAGCATAACCGGCGCATCTTTCAATAGTGCCCGTGCAACCACAAGCTTTTGTCTTTCTCCTCCTGAAAGAAATGCTCCATCATCTCCTATTTGTGTTTTTTCTTTTTCTGGAAAACGTTGCAAGTATTTTTTCACGCCACTTTTCCTTAGTACCTCATTCAGTTTTTGTCTGTCTGCTTTCCCCTCCAAATCTATATTCTGCACAATGTCCCCCAAAAACAACGCTGATTTCTGACTCACAACAGAAAAAAGGCTTCGGTATTCTGATAATTTTAGCACTTTTATATTTTCACCATTACATAAAATTTCTCCTTCTTCCGGTTCATAAAATCGTAATAGTAATTCCAAAATTGTTGATTTTCCACTTCCATTTTTTCCAATAATAGCCACTTTTTCTCCCGGCTCAAGTTTAAAAGATACTTTCTTTAACACTTCCCTATCCTTTGTATACTGAAATCTCACATTTTTAAATTCTAATATTGGCGAAATCTCTTTTTCCACTCTTTTACTTCCACTTCGTTCCTCTTCCATATTCAAAAATGTATAAAGTCGTTCAGCGGACGGTTTGACACTTGCAAAATGCATACGCAGATCAATTAAACTATTTACCGGTCTTGTAACATAACTAGAATAAGAAACAAAAGCAAAAACTGAACCTATGGAAATTTTTCCCACGAACACCAAATATCCACCAACTAAATAAATAAGAATTGTTACACCCCACTCTAAAACAGCATCCCCAAAAATATTCCATGTCTCAATCATGGTTCCTTTCATTTCAACCGCTAACGATTTACAAATCTGTTTTAAAAATTCGCATTTTCTTAATTCATATAGATTCCACAATTTAATTTCTTCCACAGTATTAATTGTATCGCCAAGCCATCCTCCAAATTGTTGCTCAACTTGAATATACATTTTCATGTTTTTCTCACGCTTTTTAGCAAGACATTTTACTAACACGTATTTCACTGGAATTACTATCACTACAATGCATAACAGTTCAGGACTCAACAGCATAAGTCCAGCAAGTCCACTAATTACACGAAAAACATACGAAAAGCTCATCACTACATATCTATCTGTCATAGACGCAACCTGAGATACATCGCATTGTAACATTTGCACTATTTCCATACTATTTTTCATTTGAAAATAATGTTTTTTTAAATGCAATAATTTTCGAAATACATTGCAATACAAGTTCTTATAGAATGAATTATGTATTTCTGCAAAAGTTTTTGCCTGCACAACTTCAATCATTAAATATACCAGCACACAAACAAATAAACCGGCTACTCCATTAACAATTTGGGGCATATTTTTTTCGAGTATTCCGATGTCTGTGATCTGTTTTATCAATAATGGTTGCAGAAATACAGTTACTGTAGAAACAATAGTGCTTATACTCAAAATACCTATTTCTTTTTTATATTTGAGTAACTCTTTTAAAAAATATAAACATTTATTATTCTCTATTATTTTCTTCATTGTTCACAAATATAATATTTTTAATCCTTTAAGCAAACACTGATTCCTATTAGTCCAACCATACACACCCCAAGAAATATGTCCATCCAGACTATTTTCCCACTTTGCTTTTCTCCACTCGAAGGAGCCTTAAAAAATACTTTTTCAAAGCCTGTATCATTTTTATCAAAATATTTTTGTCCTATAACCTCTTCTTTCGTTTCATTCTCCTTCTTCTCAAGCCAATACTGGATCGAAATTTCCTGCATTTCTTCACCACCATATTCGGCTCTTTGATTATCTTTTGCAAGTTCTTCCGCTATTTTTCCGCCAAAAATCTTCATCGCACTATCTTGACTTTCTTCATAGGGTTTTCCAGCTCCCAAAAATAAAAATTGTCCTACTTTCTCCACGCTATCTGGAATCCGTATTTTTGACAAAGAAGAGCAATACATAAAGGCATTATCACCAATGCTCTCTAAACCATCATAAAAATAAATCTGTGTGATTCTAGTTCCCTGAAATGCGCTTTTTCCTACCTTTTTTAGTGTTTTTGGCATTACAATGCTGATAAACCCAGCAGTTGTATCACTGTACTGACCATCTTCCGCAAAGGCAGATTCCCCGATTTCAACAATGCCTTCGGATATCTGCACTGCCCGAAGATCCGTTTTTCTCAAAAAGCAGGAATCTCCGATTCTCGTCACTTCTTTCCCACCTACTTCTTTCGGTGTGACAATCACGCTTTCCGTCCCGATATAGTTTCGTAAAGTTACAGTTTCATCTTCTTCCACGCTATACTGGTAATCTCCCTCTTGGAGCCAGTCTGCCTGTAGCGAAACCTGTGTCGTTCCAGATTCCACTGCAAAAACGTCTTCCCGCCATACCAGCACCAGAACCATCGCTACGATCATTATCATTCTTTTTTTCTTCATGAACACCTACTTTCTGTCCAGCAATATAGATGCCGGGCTTTCTCTAGTTATTTTGCCGACTTGCAGAATTAATATCAAAAGGAAAAGATCTAAAATACCAAGAATCATCCCCGTCATGATTTTCCAGTTCCACTCAATGGACAAATCCGTATCAACAGTTACTCCCGTTGATTCATACGCAGCTATTTCGCTTGTCGGGAGCGCGTTTTTAATATTTCCCGACAGATCTTCATTTTCCTGCTCCACTTTCTCAGCCTGATTCGAAATCATCCGATCTGCGAAATACTCTGCTGTTGGTGTCGCACACAGCGCCGCAAAAACCAGGGCAATCAAAACCGGAACCAAATTCTCCAAAACGAACTGTCCTAAAATCCTTTTTCTGTGTTCCCCCATCGAAAGTAAAATTCCAATCTCACGTTTTCGCCCTTTGACTGACAGGCTGGTCAGAATGCCGAACAGTAAAATTCCGGCAGTCACAAATCCTACGATCATATATCCTATCAGACGATTCAATTTTTCAACAGGTTTCGCAACCATCTCATACCATTCCTTGTTTCGAATCAACTGATAGGACCATTCTCCAGATTCCAAATCCTGCTGTGATATTACCATTGGCTTTACGCTGGAACGTATTCCATTTTCATCGGTCTGTACAACATCATCCACACTTCCTATTTTTATTTTGTTTTTTGTTTCTTCTATGAATGGTTCAACTGATTTTGTATCTTTCAAATAGACCGTAACTGTATTAAATCCCACATTTTGAATTTTTAATGCTTTCATAGAATACTCGCAGAAAATATCCAGTGGAATAAAAATTAAATTATTGTGCCAGTCATTCACAACGGAATCGGACTGATAAACCTCTGGAGTTCTGTAAATGCCTCGAATTTTGAAACTAATTTCTTCCGGGGCACTTACTTTATAGTATTCGATCGTTCCCTGCTCCATTTTATATTTAACAGTATCGCCCACATGGAGATGATTTTTTTCGGCGTATTTTTCTCCTACCACAGCTTCGTATTTGCCCCGTTCTCCGTAGCTCAGTCCGCTTCCTTCCACAATCCTGTAACCCTTTGCCAGAAAATAGGTATCGTATGCGCAGTCCAGTGTTCCAACAGCCGTCATCGTATACATGCCTGAATCTTTCAGATAACCTTTTAGGCGCTGTTGTGTCTCCTCGCTGATATATGTTTCCGTATCCACCGGATCAAGCCAATATGTTCCCGCTTCCATGGTGTACCCCTGAACATAATTGCTGTCAATGAACTTTTCTACGATTGCGGACGGGATCGCATATACAGTACATGATTTTCCAGCTTCTCCCTCGGCCGGCCCGCGCAGAGTAATAGAGTTGGCCAATGTTTCCTGTGCTCTTTTCACTTTATTTCCACTTGCAATTCCAATCATCAGCATAGAAAATATCGCCAGGAAAAGTACTAAAAACAGTATGATATACATCAATGTTTTCGCAGGAGTACTTCTTAATTTTCTGCTTGCTCTTTTCAACATATTCTTTCTTCCCCCTATATATTTCAAAATGCGACAAGCTTATGTTTAATTTTCAAGTGTCCAAATAATCCTATCGCTCAATTTTTCTATTTGAGAATCACTTTTAATATCAACAACTGATATTTTTTTCAAATGCTCAAAATCCCTTTCCTTGTCAATTAATTTTAAAAAACACATCTTTTTTTGTTCAAAACTCGCATCCATATCAATTGCAAATTCTGATATTCCAATATCATTAATTGTAATATCATATCTTTTTTGAACCTCATCTTTAACATGACTAATAAACGCTTCTTCATAGCGCATATATGGTAGCATCAAAACACTATAATCTGGTTCTATTGCACACATAAACAATTGTGTAGTAATGCCAAAATCATTAGAATATTGTGGATTAAACGAGAGACATGCTCCTGGTATCCCAACAATTACAATATCATAATCTTGTTCTAACCGCTTTACAGCCGCATTTATATTTATAATTATCTCTTCATTCCTATTTTTCCCATTTAAATATTTCTTTTCAAAGCAAAATGTATCTTTCCCAATTAATCCATTTAATCCAGAAACAATTGCTGCAACTTTATATCCTTTTTGTTTCAAACATTTTTGCAGTTCTAATTCCATTTTCAATTTTCCACTATTTTGTGTCAAACCCAAAACGCAAATAACCGGAATATTTATCTTTCTTACTCTTAAATCGTCACACTTTTTTTGAATTTTTAATTTTTTAGCAACAACGACATTTTCATAATGCTGATCTATCTCTAAACTGTTCCTGATATTATTAATAGAAACTATCGTTATGGATTTCTGCTTTGCTGTTTTCACCACGCTCTTTATATATTCAGGCGATGCATCGTGCCAACTTTCAAGAAGAATTAACACTTCACATTCTTTTATAATATTACCTATTCCCTCCTCTATTATTATCTCACTACCATCACAACGTTGAATTTTTTTCCCGCAAAGTCCCCATGCTTTTATTGAAGCAATATGCATAATTTCACCATATCTACATTCATGTATGTTCTCAAATAGTGTTATACTTTCTTGATCTACCGGAAATATACCTACTCTTTTTAACATTTTCATTCATACTCCTCAAATTTATAACCAAGTTCTTTTAAAGTACAGTAATTTTTCATTGCCTCTTCAAATCCCCCTCTAACCTTCCAGCAATGTTTTTCTATTTCTTTATTTGAAATATTTTTAGTGTCATCTGCACATGCTATACAAATTGTGCAATGTTGATATGCCCAACAATCCTTACACCGGTCTTGCGAATATCGTTCTATATTTAGCAAATTTAACACTTTGTTTTTATCTATTCCTTTTTTTATATCACCTATTTTGGAAACTTCTGATATTTCACTCACTCGCTCACACGGATATATATTTCCTTCTGCTGTTACAAAAATTTTTTTCGCGCCTGGAATACAGGGACCACTATGATGATTTACCTTTGAAATCTCTTCTTGCATTTTTTCCTCATGTTGTTTAATTTCTCTCATTTCATTATCAAATTCTTCTTTTACTGCTCTAGCCACAAATTTTTCATTAATTCGTTTTAATTTTGAAAGAAAACATTTAAAATATTCATATTCCTGTTCTTCAACAAATTCTCCGCTAAATTCACATTGTTTATCCGTATAATTATCATTCAAAACAGATATTCTACTCAAATTTTTCGAAATCAGCCTATCTTTATCCAAAAACTCATATATTGTTCTTAACTCATTTTGGGGATCTAACACTGTGTTGAAAGACACATTTTTTTTATAATATTTTCTGTCCATACTATATATCATTTTCATGCTATCTCTCAATTTTTCAAATGATCCTCTATTACTTCCTGCAAATATTCTATTTTTATCGTGCACTTCTTTAGGCCCATCCAAACTAAACATAATTTGTATATTATTTTTAATAAAATACTGAACAATTTCTGGTGTAAACAACGTTCCATTAGTGGTCAAATTAAAATGTACCGTTCTTTGGCAATATTCTCTCTTCACATACTCAACTACTTCTTTTATCAATCTGAACATTAATAATGGCTCTCCGCCATAAAATGATATATATATGTCTTCGCTAGACATCGAATGCCCATACAAATAATCTACTGCTTCTTTTGCAGTTTCCCAGCTCATTTCTTTTTGACTATGATTTCTATTTTTGTAATCACCAGAATAAACACAATAACTGCAACGCAAATTACATTTTTGTGTCACTTGCAAAACTAACTGATTCATTCTATTTTCTAAATAAGATTCTAAAAAGTCCGTAGCAAAATGTTTTACCTCTTCTACCCGCGTTCTTTTCAAATATCCTTCATTTATTAGCTTTTCTATTTCTCTTTCCGCTTTTTCATCCCAAATATTGTTTTCCAAAAAATTATATGTTTCGAAAGACACCTGAATAATTTTATCAGTATTCACATCATATACATAATATTCTTTTGCAGTTTTGAAACAATGAATAAATGGTTTATGCATGTTCTTTTCCTCTTGTTTTATATGCTATTTCTTTGTTAATCAATTTTATTATGTCATCAAATGTATCAAATTTTCCAGCCACAATATCTTTTTCCTTAAAATGAATATCAAATTCTTTTTCTAACTCCACATATACATTTATCAAATCTCTTGCGCTGAATTTTAGATCATTTCCTAAAAGCTTTTGATTTTTCCAGTCTTTTTTCTGTTCTAAATTTCTATATTTCTTTAATATATCTTTCACTTTTTCTTCTATCATTTCTATTCTCTTTCATCAAATCTACTATTGTCAGCATTTTTACTCTACAACAAACATATCAACATTTTAACAAACGCTATTTCAAAGGATCTATAATACTTCTAGCCATATTCTTAAACGATTTTTTATAATGCTTAAATCAACTTTTAAACTTATCCTCTAATTAAAATGAGGACTACCACTAATTAACACTGTAGCAACCCTCATCTTTCTTACATTTTAGTGATTAGCATTAGATCCAAATACACTTGTGTATAACTGATTCTGCGCCTGAGCTTTCTGAACATAGGCAGACCCACACGTAGAAAAGCATGTGCATGAACACGGTCCATTTGCATAAACACTCACATTATTTCTTCCCTTATGTTCTTTCTTTTTAAGCGTTTTCTTCATTTGAATACCTCCCTTCGAGCATAATTTTATTACCCATTGCGATCGCAAAAGTAATCCAGTAAATTTTAGTCGTCTAAAAGTTGCATTATTATCCATTTATATGCGTTATAACAATTTTCAAACTGCATTTGCTCCATCCTTGTTTTCACATTCCATCCTTTTTTATCAAAAACCTCAAAATCTATCAAACTATTACTTTCAAATATATTTTTATCCGTTTGAATAATAAGCACATCTGGATTGTATATTGTATTTACTGCCATTATTAACGTCTCTGTCACATTCCCATGCGTATAAAATTCTAATGGAATTTCTGCCACGCAAGACTCTTTTAGGTTCTTTTCTGATGTTAATACTATACACTCATAGTCTTCCTTCCCAAAACACTCATATAACAACTTTGCCCCAATAACAGTACGTGTTAAAATTATCGGAATTGACCACGCTTTATTATTCACAATCCCATTCCATTCCAATTCTTTTTCATAGATACATTTGTTTATATGATTCATAATAAATTTTTTTGCATCTTGGTATGAACCTTTTTTATTTTTCCTTAAATAACATATCAAAAGCACAGTAATAATCGGAGCTGCAAAACTATTTGATTTGTATTCTTTCCCAACAATCTTCTTTAAAACGTCATCAAAATTTAACTGTATCGAATTCATTTCCGAAAAAGGAAATGATTTAGACACCGAAATTTCTTTTTCCTGCAATTTAGCAATATAATTTCTTACCCCGAAAACCCCATCAAAGCATGCCGGCCATGTAGGAAAGTTTGTATTTGATAGCGCTGCACATAATATCATTTTATTAGAAACCATTTGTTTTATAATATTTTCTATCTTTTTTGCATCTATATAATTTGTTGTTCCAACACTCATATGCACAAGTTTTATCTTTTCTTTTAAGCACCATTCTAACGCCGCTTTGAATGAATCAATGCTACCTCTTTCCCCTGTTTCCATAATTTTTATAGAGATAAATTCTACCTCTGGGCAAAAATATTTGATGATACTATAACACTTATCGCCATGTGTTAGTTTATATCTCTTTCTAAACAGATTATCTTTTTTTTCAGAATTGCACAAAACAACTTTTTTATTCTCATCAACATAGTATTCATTCTCACTCAGAAACAGTCCCCCTGCTGTCCCGTCATCTATAATTACATATTTTCCATCGTTTTTTTTATTTTTCATATGCAAATAGTCTTGTTCAGCTTTTCTTTTTCGTCTACATACTTACATTATATCTATATTTCTTCTTTTTTCAATGTGCTTTTTGTACATATTTTCAGTTTTTATTCATTATAAATTCACATAAATATTTTTTTCACAAAAACATGTAATTTTTTTTATATAAATACGTATATTTATAGATATTTCTTTTCATATCAGTTCAACCCCCATATTTTCCACAACTCTCAACTTTTTCCACTAATATCCTATTTGTTCTTTCATTTCCATTCTTATCCCCTTCTATCTAGCAGATTCTTCCGCTCTCAACTTCAGAGAAAAAGCGGTCGGCGTGTGGGCGGCGGATGCGGTGGGAGGGGAGAAACGTGCCGGGGCGCGGGGCATTGATTTGGGTGGGAGCGGAACCTGACGCGGACGGGACGGAACGGGGGAGATGAAATCCGGCTCACAAAGCCGGATTTCAAGAGACACTGAGTCGGGAAAACATCAGTTTTCCTGACGAATTGTCTCGGTGCTCCCCCGTTCCGTCCCATCCACGCCAAGGTCTCCGCCCCACCCAAATCACAGCCCCGCACCCCGGCACGTTTCTCCCCTCCCACCGCATCCGCCGCCCACACGACGCCCGCTTTTCCTCGTCCCCCCTCCCACCAAAAAACGGCCCCACAAGGAACCGTTTTTTCTCATCTTATAATACATTCTTCAACAGCATCAGCACCGGATTATTCTCCCGAATCCATGCCAGCGCCATATCGCCCTGGATCTGCTTCATGCATACATTCCCCCAGTGTGTCGCCTGAAAGCAGTACACCACCGCAAAGAAAATCCAGATCCACAGCACCGCACGCACGACACCAAGTCCTGCTCCTCCCATGCGGTTCAAAAAGCTGATCCCCGGAATCTCCGCAATCAATTCCACAATTTTCACCGCAATCGTCACGAAAACAACGGCAAGCACCAGCGTCAGAAAGAAAGCAATCCCTTTCATAATCTTTTCCGATACCGCCTTCGCCGCGTAGGATGCCAAACTGTGCAGCTGTTCCTCCTGGTACTCCCGCACCGCGCCGCTTCCGAGAATCTGGTTCACCAGCTCCTCCGGCACGCCCATGCTCTCCAGCCATTTCTTCTGCACATCCTGGTTTTCCCCCGACAGAAATTCATTGTTTTCAAATGTCTCTAAGCATTTCTTCTCCACATACTGCGGCAGCTCCGTCCGCTCATTCAGCACATCCGTCACATACGGATTCATCCAGATCGCCAGTCCTGTCACCAGAATCAGGGACACCATGGACAGCACTGTCCGGACCAGCCCCTTTCGATATCCAGCCAGCGCGGAAAGAATACACACCGCAAGTAATACGTATCTCAGCCAATTCATGTTTTTCTTCTCCTATTTCAGCCGGATCATCGAAACGCCGTCCTCCTCCGCGAGCAGATACCGGTTCTGCCCCATGCCGAGGATCTCGTGAATCTGTGTTTCGCTGACCACGCCGCTGTACTTCTTTCTTCCATTTAAGGTATATACACACAGCTCCTGCCGGTTCGTCAGCAGAATCTGTTTTTCTTCTATCTGAAGGTTCTGGTAATAGAAATCCAGATTTTCATCCGCAAGCTGCTTTCCTTTCAGATTGTAGATTTTCATCCGGTAAGGATGATCGTCACTCTCCCCGCGCAGAATCAGAACCACGCGGTCGTCCGCATACGCGCAGCTTAAAATTTCTCCATCTTCCGATACGCTCACCGTTTCCTTCGGCTTGTTTGTTCCTTCATAAACGCGGAAGCCGTTGTCAAAGAAGGCAACCCATGAGGATGTTCCCGCGGTTTCGATCTGTGGGCACAGCATATCGGTGTAGCTCGATGAGCTTGCAAGATTGTCCACCAGATCCTCGCCCCTGCTTCCGAAATTGTAGAAAGCGACCTGTGATTTCATCTTGCCGCCGTCTTCGTAAGCGTAGGAAACCGCCATCCAGAGTCCGTCCGCAGAAAGTGAGAGATCCATCGGATAGCCCGGGCTGTCCATGTTCGGGTGAGAGGAGGCGATCTCCGTTCCATCGGTATTATAGTATTTGATCCAGCTCTCCCCGTTGTTTTCCAGAATCGCCGCAACGACGCCCTGGCCTGCAATGGATGCTTTCACGATCGGATACGACGCGGTAATTTCGCCGGCCTTTCCATCGGCATCGTATACAACAATTTTGGTTCCGTTTTTATCGTAAATGGCAATTGCATCGCCGCAGGATATCATCTGCGGATTTTCCATGGTATAATGATCGCTCCAGAGGATCTGATTTTTCCGGTCGCGCAGTTCGATGCCGTCGATACCGTAGCGCACGATCTTATTTCCGGATTTCTGAAACATATACGTATCGGTGTCCTCGGTCTCTGTTGCCTGTACTGTGTCGTATCCCTGAAAAGTACGCAGCTGAAGCCATACCCCTGTACCAATTCCGGCCGCGAGAATGGCTCCTGCAAGGATTCCAACGGTGATCCGGCGTCTGCGTTTTCTTTTTCTGTTTTCTGCTTTATACTCCTCAAGATCCCGGACTTTTGCTCCGTTCTCCTGTTCTTCTCTGTTTTTTCCGTCCATTTTCATTCCCCTTATGTTCTTTTCGGACTTATTTTCTGCCGCCCTTTCGGCCGCAGTTTGATTCCGCTCTAGTGTACCATATTTTTCTCTATTTTGGGAGGTATATTTTCTGCCCCGCATATATGAGATCTTCCACCGCGATCTGGTTCAGTTCGCAGATATCTTTCACTCTGCTCATCGTTCCGTAATATCTCTCACTGATTTTCGAGAGGCTGTCCCCCTTCTGTACGGTGTACTCCTGCCAGACCTGCGCGGCGGTTTCTGCCGTCTCACTGCCGGAAGCAGTTACCGGGGCGGACGATGGCTCTGCTCCCGGTGCTGGATCTGTCTGCGCCGTACCGGTATTGTTCTCCGCTGCACCAGTCTGCTCCCCGCCGGATGTGCTTTGCTCTCCGCTGCCTGCCGGATCCGTTCCGGATAAATTCTGCTCCTCACTTACCGCCGCGCTCCCGCTCTCATTTTCCGTTTCCAGTTCCGTTCCTGTGCTTTCCGGTGTCGAAGTATTTTCCCCTGTGTTTCCCTCTTCCGCCGCTGATGCTTCCGCTGCACTCTCCGCCGTCTGTGTCTTCTCTCCCTGTACGTTTCCCGCCACTGCTACCGTCTGCTCCTTTGTTTTCCCCGGAAACGGCAGCGCATCTCCGTATTTCTGCGTCACCGTCACAAGAAGCGCCGCAGCCGCGCATGCTGTCATCGCATAGAGGATCGGCTTTCTGTGATCGTGTTCCGGCTCCTCCCCGCTCTTCTCCTCAATCATCTTCCGAAAATCGCTGACAGCGCGGTCGGGCACGCTCTCTCCGTTTTCGATCGACCGGTTCTGATTCTGATCGATCAGATACGACTGCATCGGCTCATTCTTTTCATAATAAATGTAAAAGCCTCCCGTGCTCCGCAGGGTGCCGCCCTCGTACGTATAGAAGGTTTCCTCTTTTTCCTGTCCGTTGACGCGGAACAGCGTCTTGTCATTTCCGCCGAAGTGGTTCAGATGCGCTCGGATGATCTGTTCATTCAGATCCTCCCCGTATCCCGGAAGAGAAAGTGCCCAGCCGAGGATCTGCTGGTTTTTGAAATATTTTTCCATCACATCGTGGACCTCCGTCCATACTGCATCATCGAAGACCAGGTGATCCGGCGCCGGCTCCATCGTATGAATCGCGGCCGCGCTGCGGATAAAAAAGTAGGAAATTCCGTCCGCCCACTTAAATTCGCCGAACAGCATGGCGGCACGTCCCTCTGGTGCGGAAAAATATTTTTTCAGAAAGGTTCCGACATAATCTTCCAGATAAATCCGCTCCCTGCCGTTTGTATCACCGACCTGGCGGATATTTTTCGGCAGATGAAAGTATCCCTCGTTGCCGTTCGCCTGCTCTTTGTTTTCTTTATAGACAATCTCAATCATGCTTTTCACCCCTTTTTGCCTACTTTATCACGGATGTTCCGCGAAAAAGATCGTTTTGGGGCAGGGCTGTCACGGTTTTTTCCGACTGTTTTCCCGTTTTTCTGCACCGGAGGGCATGTCATGTTTTTTTCATTGCAGGAATAGTTTATACCATATACGGTTAAACTGTGGATGATTCTTCTGAAAGGCAGGTACCGGTCATGTTTCGAAAAAAAGACGCCGAAGTTTACTACATCAATGAGCGAAGCCGCAGCGCCAGCGAAGAGCTGGCGTCGCTGTTTTCTTACTGCATTCAAAAGGACGGACGCATGTTCCGTGAACTGGTATTTCTCTGCATCGGAAGCGACCGGATCACTGGGGATTCCTTAGGACCGCTGATCGGGTACCAGCTTTCGCCGTACTGCAGCCGCATTTTTCATGTCTACGGAACGCTGGATGACCCGGTGCACGCCCTGAATCTACCGGACCGGATTTCGTACATCCATTCCCGCCACCCGGAGGCACTGCTCGTTGCGATCGATGCTTCGCTTGGTTCGCGGCGTCATCAGGGATACATCACGATCGGAAACGGGGCGATCCGGCCAGGCGCGGGGGCAGGGAAGACGCTGCCCGAGGTCGGGGATATTTTTATCACAGGCATTGTGAATGTATCGGGCAGCTTTGAACAGCTTCTTCTGCAGACAACCCGGCTTGCCACGATTTTCCATATGGCGGAATCCATCTCGCAGGGAATCCTGCTCGCCTGCCGGGAACTTGAGGCGGCTGGGACAAGCGAACTTCTGCTTTAAGAAAAACTGCAGACAACAAAACAGGCAGAGACTACACCGTTTTCCGGTGTGGCCTCTGCCTGTTTTCTTTTGTCATTTATTTCGAAAAATCTTATTTACAGAACTCTTTTACCTGCTCGTAAACGCCCTCGCCGTCGAGTTTGTATTTTGCAAGAAGAGCGACTGCCGGGCCGGACTCTCCGAAGACGTCCTGTACACCGATTTTCTTCACTGGAACCGGGCATTTCTCTGCCAGTGCATCGCAGACTGCGCTTCCAAGTCCTCCGATCACCGAGTGCTCTTCTACGGTTACGACTTTGCCGGTCTCTTTTGCTGCTGCAACGATCAGCTCCTCATCCAGCGGTTTGATGGTGTGGATGTTGATGATCTTGGCATCAATGCCGTCTGCTGCAAGTTTCTCTGCTGCTTCCAGAGCGGAGCTTACGCAAAGGCCTGTTGCAACGATGGTGACATCCTTGCCTTCACGGAGAACAACGCCTTTTCCGAGCTCAAATTTGTAATCCGGTCTGTCGTTGATCACCGGCACTGCCAGACGTCCGAAACGAAGGTAAACCGGTCCGTTGTATTCATAAGCTGCTTTCACGCAGGCTTTTGCCTCTACATCATCTGCCGGGTTCAGGATGACCATGCCCGGGATGGTTCTCATCAGGGCGATATCCTCATTGCACTGATGTGTTGCGCCGTCTTCTCCTACGGAAATTCCGGCATGGGTAGCACCGATTTTTACGTTCAGATGCGGGTATCCGATAGAGTTGCGCACCTGCTCAAACGCACGGCCTGCGGCAAACATCGCGAAGGTGCTTGCGAACGGAACGATGCCTGTGGTGGAAAGACCGGCAGCGATTCCCATCATATTACATTCTGCGATACCACAGTCGATGTGACGGTCCGGATATGCTTTTTTGAACACACCGGTCTTGGTTGCTGCTGCAAGGTCAGCGTCGAGTACGATCAGATTGTCATGCTCTGCGCCAAGTTCAACCAGTGCATTACCGTAACTTTCTCTTGTTGCGATTTTCTTTACTTCTGACATAACGCTTCACCTGCCTTTTCCAGTTCTGCCATAGCAATTGCGTATTCTTCATCGTTCGGAGCTTTTCCGTGCCAGCCTACCTGGTTCTCCATGAAGGAAACGCCTTTTCCTTTTACGGTCTTTGTGATGATGGCGGTCGGCATGCCTGTTACGGTGCGCGCCTCATCAAATGCAGCTTTCAGCTGATCGAAATCGTTGCCGTCCGCTACGTTGATTACGTGGAAGTTGAATGCCTCGAATTTTTTGTCGATCGGGTACGGACTGTTGACATCTGCTACGTTTCCGTCGATCTGAAGTCCGTTGTTGTCTACGATCACAACGAGGTTGTCCAGATGTTTTGCTCCGGCAAACATAGCTGCCTCCCAGACCTGACCTTCCTGGATTTCACCATCGCCAAGAAGTGTATAAACACGAAATGCTTTGTTCTGCAGTTTTGCACCGAGTGCCATTCCGACTGCTGCGGAGATTCCCTGTCCGAGGGAACCGCTTGACATATCAACGCCCGGGATATGTTTCATATCCGGATGTCCCTGCAGGTAAGAGCCAAGGTGACGAAGGGTCAGCAGGTCTTCTTTCGGGAAGTAACCTTTTTCAGCCAGTGCTGCGTAGAGTCCCGGCGCTGTGTGGCCTTTCGAAAGTACAAAACGATCGCGGTCCGGATCTTTTGGATTTTTCGGATCCACGTTCATTTCTTCAAAATACAGATACGTGAAAATATCGGCTGCAGACAGAGATCCGCCCGGATGGCCGGCCTTTGCTGCATGAACGCCGCTGACGATCCCTTTGCGGATCTCATTGGCCGTCTTCTGAAGTTCTAACTTGTTCATGTCTTTTCTCCTTGTTTAGTTGAATCGGAATCAAAAGCTGGAAATATCGCTATTGTTCACTTTGTTCACAATACCATATTTCCAGCTTTTATGCAATCATGTTTAGGTCTTATTCGCCGAATACAGCTTTGTAGTCAGCCTGGAATTTTGCGATTCCGGCGTCGGTCAGAGGATGTTTGGTCATCTGTACGATTACGTTGTATGGAACAGTTGCAATGTCTGCACCAGCCAGTGCGCAGTCGGTTACGTGGATCGGGTTGCGGACGCTTGCTGCGATGATCTCGGTGTCGATGCCGGCTACGTCGAAGATCTCAACGATTTCACGGATCAGATCAACGCCGCGGGTGCTGATGTCATCGAGTCTTCCAAGGAATGGGGAAACATAAGTTGCACCTGCTCTTGCAGCCAGAAGTGCCTGGTTTGCGGAGAAGATCAGGGTTACGTTTGTCTTGATGCCCTCTGCGCTCAGAACTTTAACAGCTTTGAGTCCTTCTACGGTCATCGGGATTTTAACAACCATGTTTGGATGGATGGCTGCGATCTCACGGCCTTCTTTGATCATGCCTTCTGCATCTGTTGTGGTAGCTTTTACCTCGCCGCTGATCGGTCCGTCTACGATCTCGGTGATCTCTTTGATGACCTCTTTGAAGTCACGTCCTTCTTTTGCGATCAGGGACGGGTTGGTGGTAACGCCGCAGATAACGCCCATGTCGTTTGCTTTTTTAATGTCCTCTACTTTTGCTGTGTCGATGAAAAATCTCATGTTGTTTTTCCTCCCATATTCATACTTTCGTAAGGTTTCGGGGCCTGTTGTTTTCCGCAGAACGGCTCCGTTTTTCTGTTATCTCCAGTATAGATATGTTTGGTTTTTCCGTCAAGTCGGCCTCATTTTTATTAATTAATTTTATTATTTATAAATACTATTTTATAAATTACTCTGGCGGATTTTTTCTCATTTTTTCCGGTTTTTCCTTTTCTTTGTGTTTTCCCGGTTTGCGCCGGAGCTGTTTTATTCAAAATTATTAATAATAATTTCAGCCGTCCTATTTATTTTTTAATTTTTCGGTTCTTGCATACGAAGTGCTGCGCCGCACGATCAGTTTCGGTTCATACTCGACATGATACGTGCTTAAGGGTTCATTGCCGTCCTGGCTTTCCCGAAGAGACTGGATTTTCCGCAGGATGATATCGCACGCATCGCGGCCCTTCAATGGCACATAGTGGTCGATCGTCGTCAGGGAAATCGAGCGGAAGCTGGAATAGACGGTGTTGTCACATCCCACTACGGAAATATCCGCCGGAATGCGCAGTTTGCTCTCGAGCACGGCGTCCATGATCCCGAACGCGATCATATCATTCATGCCGACGATTGCCGTAAGGTTCTTGTCCTCCCGCAGCAGTTCCTTCGTCAGATAATAGCCCATCTTGTACTCAGAATCCATGCTCGGGATCACCTCGTCGAGGTCCTCATCCGCCGATTTGACGATCACGCCGTCGCCGTATCCTGCCTCCTCAAACTCGCGCACAAAGCCCTCCACGCGTTTCAGGCGCTGGCCCTGTTTGGAAGTCAGCGGAGGTGAAACAAACGCCACATGCCGGTGTCCCAGTTCCAGCAGGTGGCGTGCCATCAGCCTGCCGGGTTTTGCATTGTTCAGCTCGACCGCATCAATTTCCAGCAGCTCTTCTCGGTTGTTGATGATGACAAGCGGAATCTCCGCGGCCAGCTCCTCCACTTTTTCCTTGCAGCTTCTGCTCGGATTGCAGGTGTAGATAATTCCGCGCGGGCGCACACTCTTCATCATCCGAAGATAATTCTCTTCGATTTTCAGGTCCCTCTGCGTATTGCAGACAAATACCCCGTAATTCTTCTCTTTTGCAACTTCTTCGATGCCGTGCAGCAGCATCACATAGTAAGGATTCGTCAGCGTCGGACAGAAGACGACGATCAGCTTGTTGCCGTTCGACTCTCTTCTCATCTTCCGCCGCGGAATCTGGTAGCCCAGCTCTTTTGCCGCCGCCTCCACTTTTTCTACTGTTTCCCGCGAGAACGAAACGTTTTCCCGCCGGTTCAGGATCATGGAGACCGTCGCCTGGGATACGCCTGAGGCTGCTGCGACATCACTGGATGTCACTTTTTTTCTGCCCATAATTACAGCTCCGTTCTGCCCTCTAACGCACGCAGAAGGGTGACTTCATCAATATTTTCCAGATCGCCGCCCACCGGAACGCCGCTTGCAATCCGCGTCACCTTGATGCCGGTCGGCTTGATCAGCTTGCTGATGTACATGGCCGTTGTCTCGCCCTCCAGGCTGGAGTTCGTGGCAACGATAACCTCCGAGACATCGCCCTGGAGGCGCTGCATCAGCTCTTTTAACCGGATGTCGTCCGGCCCGATTCCCAGCATCGGGGAGATGGCCCCGTGCAGGACGTGGTAAACGCCGTCGTATTTTCCGGTTTTTTCATATGCCGCAAGATCCTGCGTCGTCTCCACCACCATGATCACGCTGTGGTCGCGCTTGACATTTGCGCAGATCGGGCACAGCTCTTTGTCGGTCAGGGTCTGGCAGCACTTGCAGTACTGGACGTGGGATTTTGCTTCTGTGATCGAATCGGCCAGCCGTTTTGCCTGGTCGGCCGGCATATTCATAATATGAAAGGCCAGCCGCTGTGCGGTTTTCACACCGATGCCAGGCAGATGGGACAGCTGCTCGATCAACTGATTGATGTATCCGCTGTAGTAATCCATCAGAACGGGAATCCTCCGCCCATGCTGCCGAGTCCGCCGGCAAGTTTGCCCATAGCTTTGGCTGCCTCGTCCTCAACTTTGCGCAGTGCTTCGTTGGTTGCTGCCATGATCAGATCCTCGAGCATTTCTACGTCGTCCGGATCTACGGCATCTTCGCTGATTTTAACTTTGGTTACTTCTTTTTTACCGGAAATGGTTACTTCTACGGCTCCGCCGCCTGCTGTCGCAGTGAACTCTTTCTCCTCCAGTGCTTTCTGGTTCTCTTCCATCTGCTTCTGCATTTTCTGAGCCTGCTTCATCAGATTGTTCATGTTGCCCGGCATTCCTCCCGGAAATCCTCCTCTTTTTGCCATGGTAATATCCTCCTGAAAAATTTGTTTTTAATCTATTCTTCCCCGTCGTCAAAGTCGCTCTCGTCGTCCTCCTCGACCGGGATTCCATGAATCGCCTGCGTCAGTGCATCATCCACGGAAATCGTGGAGAGCGCGGCGTTTGCATGCTGGTCTGCTAAAATGAGCTGGACCTCTACGGTTTTTCCAGTCATCTGTTCAATAATGGTGCGGATCTCATCGGCTGCCTCCGGCCGCTCAACGTAAATGGATGCGAGCTGGTCTGCAAACTCAACAAACAGTTTGGCGTCGCCCGTCTCGCTGTTGTATTTCGGAACGGCGCTCTGCAGAAACTGGCGGAACATGCCGCTTGTCTGGCCGACAATTGCCTTCCAGGACGCGCTGATGCGCTGTAAATCCGCCGGTGCGGCTTTCACTGGTGCCAGTGCATTCTGCGGTGTTTCTGCCGCCGCATAGCCGTCTCCGGCCGCTCCGGAGCCTCCTGCACTGCCGTTTCCTGCTCCCGGTGCATTTGTCACCATCATCGGGATTCCGCGCTCCATTTTTTCTTCGAGAATCCTAAGACGCTCCAGCACGGATTCGAGGTTCTGCTCCATCTGCGGTTTGCAGAGTTTGACGAGCGCCACCTCAACGAGCACGCGCTTCTGCGCCGCATAGCGGAGCTGGCCGGAGAGCTCGGATAAAACGCGGATATAGTGGATCAGCGTCTCATCGTCTACCATCGTGCTCTCTTCTTTTAAAAGCTTCAGGTTTTCTGTAGAGACGTCGAGCAGTTCTTCGGTTTCATCTGCGCTTTTTACCAACAGCAGATTCCGCAGATACCACGTAAAGTCGGTAACGAACTGTCCCAGCTCTTTTCCGCGGTTTAAAAGGGTTTCCAGCGTGCGGATGCTTCCCGTTACATCCCCGGCGAGGATCGTGCGGAGCATCTGGCTGAAGATTTCGGTATCAACAGTTCCGAGAACTTCAAGGACTTTATCGTACGTCAGCTTCTGCCCGAGGTAGAAGGCGATGCACTGGTCCAGGAGGCTTAACGCGTCTCGCATGGAGCCGTCGCCCGCCTTTGCGACGTAGCGGATGGCTTTTTCTTCGACGTCCACGCCCTCTTTTTCCATCAGTTCACTAAGACGCGCCGCGATGGTGTCGATCGTGATGCGGCGGAAATCGTACCGCTGGCATCTGGAAAGGATCGTCACCGGGATTTTGTTTGCCTCTGTGGTCGCCAGAATGAAGATGACATAGGACGGCGGCTCCTCCAGGGTTTTTAAGAGTGCATTGAACGCTCCGGTAGAAAGCATATGCACCTCGTCGATGATATAGACTTTATACCGTCCCTGTGTCGGCCGGTAGGCTACCTCCTCACGGATTTCACGGATGTTGTCGACACCGTTGTTCGATGCCGCGTCGATCTCGATGACGTTCGTGGAAACGCCCGCCAGAATCGCCTTACACGTCGGACATTCGTTGCACGGGCTTCCGTCCACGGGATGTTCGCAGTTGACCGAGCGGGCGAGAATCTTGGCGATCGTCGTTTTTCCTGTTCCGCGGGTTCCGCAGAACAGGTACGCATGACCGATGCGGTCCGCGCGGATCTGATTTTTTAATGTTGTTACAATGTGATCCTGTCCTTTTACATCCTCAAAGGTGGAAGGACGGAATTTTCGGTACAGAGCAGTATAGCTCATAAAATTTTTCTCCTTTTATTGCATCGGCATGGAAGCCTGCCGCCGGCAGTTTCTTTTGGACAGCAGTGCAACAGAAGAACGGAGACCTTGTTCTTCTTGCTTTAAGGCCTCCGTTCTTTTTCCTTGCCTTTTTCGGGAACGCATCAATCGCCGAAGCTGATTCCCATCCGTTTTGCCTGCAGGACTTCCTGTGCATTCGGATCTACGGTCTTTAATTTTCCGGCGCACTCGCCCAGCGGAATTTTCTTTACTTTTCCGTTGACCATTCCGACCATGTAGCCGTACTGTTTGTCCAGAATAAGCTGTGCTGCCTCAGATCCGAGTCTTGTGGAAAGGACACGGTCATACGGACACGGGCTGCCGCCTCGCTGCATGTGGCCCGGTACGGTGACGCGGATTTCCATGCCTGTCTTTGCCTCGATCTCTTCTGCGATCTTGTAGGATACGGACGGGTATTTCTTTGCGATTTCTTCCTGACGTTTTTTCAGCTCTTTCTTCGGAAGTGCTGCGTCTTCTTTTGCAATTGCACCCTCGGCAACGGCAAGAATGGTGAATCCGCTTCCGCGCTCTTTTCGTCTGTTGATGGCCTCGCATACTTTTTCAATATCGTATGGAATTTCCGGAATCAGGATAACGTCTGCGCCGCTTGCGATTCCGGCGTACAGAGTCAGCCAGCCTACTTTATGACCCATAACCTCTACGATAAAAACTCTCTGGTGAGAGGAGGCTGTTGTATGGATGCAGTCGATCGCATCGGATGCAATATTGACGGCACTGTAGAAACCGAAGGTCATATCCGTTCCGTAGATATCATTATCGATGGTTTTCGGAAGATGGATAATATTCAGTCCTTCCTC
The DNA here is from genome assembly GCF_003435675.1 of Blautia sp. AM23-13AC. Taxonomy (NCBI): domain Bacteria; kingdom Bacillati; phylum Bacillota; class Clostridia; order Lachnospirales; family Lachnospiraceae; genus Blautia; species Blautia sp. AM23-13AC. The sequence goes on from NZ_QTUL01000006.1 coordinate 23,116, forward strand.
TCTCAAGAGGTTTGCTGTTTTCTGGGTTCCGTTTCCGCCAAGAATGACAAGGCAGTCCAGAAGGAGCTTGTGGTAGGTATGCTTCATTGCTTCCACTTTGTCCAGACCGTTTGCATCCGGGGTACGCATCAGCTTAAACGGCTGACGTGAGGTTCCGAGAATAGTTCCTCCCTGTGTTAATATACCGGAAAAATCTTTTGCACTGAGCATGCGGTAATCGCTGTAGATGAGGCCTTTATAGCCGTTCATGAATCCATATACTTCGAGATCTTTTACATTGTTTGCAAGGCCTTTTACGACTCCGCGCATGGTCGCATTTAATGCCTGGCAGTCTCCGCCGCTTGTTAACAGACCAATTCTTAACATATGACTTTTCCCATCCTGTTCTTTATTAGATTTTCACGACTGCTTCTTGTTTCTTGGCAGTATTATGGAATGTTTACATTATACCCTATTTTTTTCGTTCTCACAATAGTTCGGGGGGAAGAAAGCGCGGGAGTTTCTATTTTTTGTACGAAAAAAGGAAGTCTGGGGTTCAGGCTTCCTTGGATTTTCTTTTTTATGCGCGCCGCACTTCGAACTCTCACCACAAACGTTACTCCTACAGCCTACTCGGCCCAGGCACCCTCACGGCACACAGGAGATTCCACTTAGTGCTGCTGCATTCCTGCCCTGACACGGTTCATGGAGTCCTGTTGCGTAAGACCCAGACGTCAACGTCACTTATAGAAGGCAGCTTCGCAATGAAAAAGCCCTCGGATTGGCATCACCCCCGCTGTAGCGGATTGCGGGTACAGGGCACCGCTATCTCCCCGGCTGCGCATTGTTTAGTATACGGGATTTCGGAGGGGATGTCAAGGAATTTGTGAATTGAAATATTGGTATAGCACGAGTATAATTTATAGTAAGGCCAGAAAATAACGCAAAAATTCAGTACCGCAGAGTGTGAACGACTGCTTTTTTCATTATTTTCAAGATTTGCTATCGATAACTTTTTGAAAATGATACATTTTTTTCTTATAGAAGGAGGATGGACGAATGATACGAGTTACGGTCTGGAATGAGTTTCAGCATGAGCGAACGCAGGAGAAAGTGAAAGAGATTTATCCGGACGGGATTCACACCTGTATTGCAAAGTTTCTGAGACAAGAGGAGGAGCTTTCGGTTCGGACGGCTGTGTTTGACGAGAAGGAGCATGGGCTGACGGAAGAAGTGCTGGCAAATACCGATGTGCTGGTGTTCTGGAATCATATGCTGCAGGAGGAGTTCTCGGACGATGTGGCCGAGCGGGTTCGGCGTCATGTGCTGGCCGGAATGGGGCTGGTAGTTCTGCATTCAGGGCATTATTCCAAGATTATGCGGAAGCTTCTCGGAACAAGTATGACGCTTCGGTGGCGGCATGGGGATCGTGAGAGACTGTTCTGTACGTGTCCGACCCATCCGATCGCGCAGGGAATTCCGGCATGGGTGGATATTCCGGAGGAAGAGATGTATGGGGAGTTTTTTGATATTCCCAAACCGGATGATGTGGTATTTACGGGATGGTTTGCAGGCGGTGAGGTGTTCCGCAGCGGATGCACCTTTACACGTGGGCTGGGCAAAATTTTCTATTTTCAGCCGGGACACGAGGAATACCCCATTTACCATATGCCGGTGATTCAGAAGATTATCAAAAATGGGGTACGCTGGTGCGTTCCTGTAGTACGAAGACCGGCACCACTGGATAATGCATGGGTGAATCCATCTACGGAGGAAGTGTATCTTTCTTCACACCAAAAATAGCAGCTGCAGTTTACCGATATCTGTATCCCGTTTGATTTTTTCAAAACAGGTGTCTGATTTCACGATCAAAAATGTTCTGCAATACGCGGATGGAATCCGTGTACACATTGCATAAATCAGGAGGAAATGTTATATGAGAAAGCTTTCCGTTTTTTACGAACACATTCTACAGGCGTGTGAGCAGTCCGGTAAGACGATTCCGGAAGTGCTCGCGTTCTGCAGGGAGCAGGGAATTTCGGCTGTTGAGATGAACTACAGTCTGTTTGCATCAGAAAGAGAGGTCATTGCCCCGATGCTTTCCGATGCGGGGCTGGTGATCAGCTGTATGCATGAAACCTTTGATTTTTCCCATGATACGGATCTTGGCAGAGCACAGCAGATGCTCGATACTGCGGCATCGCAGCAGGTTTCGCGTGTCCTGTTTGTTGCAGGCGCGCTTGAAACTGCCGAAGCGGCAGAGCTTGCAGCCTGCAGCAGCACCTATGAGGCAACGAGTACTTTTATGGCCGAAAACAAATCGATTCAAAATATGGTACATGCGCTTTCCTCACTCGCCGAATATGCGGCTTTGCGTGGCGTTACGATTACCTTAGAGGACTTTGACGGTTTTTTACAGCCGTTTGCACGCACATATCCGCTGCTCTGGTTTATGGAGCACGTGCCGGGGCTGCGGTATACGCTTGATATCGGAAATTTTGCTTTCAGTGATGAGGATGTTTCGTATGCTGCCTGGCTTCTGAAGGATTATATTGTCCATGTTCACTGTAAGGATCGTGCCGAAAGCCCGCTCGTTCACGGACGTTTCTGCCGCGGCCTTGGCCAGACACCGGCCGGAACGGGATATCTGCCGATGGCAAAGCTTCTTACAGATTTAGAAGCGTGCGATTACGACGGTTATCTCGCCATCGAGCATTTCGATGCGCCGGATCAGTTATCGTTCATCGAACAGTCCGCAGCGTTTCTGCGCCAGTGGGTTTCCGAATAATTCCGCCTCTTTCATAAGCGCTCTGATTTTCGGAAAAATTCGTATTTCCGGGGAGAATTTCAGCAAAAAAATTATGTCGAAAAAATTCTTTACTATCTTTGGTTTTTTCGTATCTTTTCCTTGCTTTCCATGGAAAACATGGTAAACTAAATTTGAAGCTTTTTGAGAAGGCGTGATTCGAAAAGCAAATCTAAAACAAGAGGGTTTTAAAGTAATGGGAGAAATTATTATTCCGCAGGGTTACAAATCTGCATTAAACCTCCACGATACACAGGTGGCGATTAAAACAGTAAAGGATTATTTCCAGCACGAGCTGACACATCGTCTGCATCTGCTCCGTGTAACAGCTCCGCTTTTTGTACAGCCGGAAACCGGCTTGAATGACAATCTGAATGGCGTAGAACACCCGGTTTCTTTTGAGTTAAAGGATCAGGGTACCAAGAAAACCGCTGAAATTGTTCAGTCTCTGGCAAAATGGAAACGGTACGCGCTTCACAAATACGGCTTCTCTGAGGGAGAAGGCATCTACACCGATATGAACGCCATCCGCCAGGACGAGGTGACCGACAACATTCACTCCGTTTACGTGGATCAGTGGGACTGGGAAAAAATCATGTCCCCGGAAGAACGCAATCTTGATTTCTTAAAGAGTACCGTAAAAGATATCTATGAGGCACTGAAAAACACGGAAAAACATATGGCAGACCAGTACGACTACATCGAAACCATTCTGCCGGATGAAATTTTCTTTATCACTTCCCAGGAACTTGAGGATCGCTATCCGGATCTGACTCCAAAGGAAAGAGAGTATACAATCACCAAAGAAAAAGGTGCTGTCTTTATTATGCAGATCGGCGGCGTGCTTGCTTCCGGAGAGCGTCAGGACGGACGTTCCCCGGACTACGACGACTGGTCCTTAAACGGCGATCTGATCGTTTATTATCCAGTGCTTGACATCGCCCTTGAGCTCTCCTCCATGGGTATCCGCGTCAACGCAGATGCTCTCCGCGCCCAGTTAAAGGAGTGCGGATGCCAGTCCCGCGCGAAGCTTCCCTTCCAGAAATCTATTCTGAACGGCACTCTCCCGCAGACAATCGGCGGCGGTATCGGACAGTCCCGTATCTGTATGTTTTTCCTGCGCAAAGCGCACATCGGGGAGGTACAGTGCTCGGTATGGCCGATGGAGACACGCGAGGTGATGGATGTGATGAATATTCAGCTTCTGTAAGAAATTCTCTGTCTTTTCTCAAATTTCTGTTCTTCTTTCAGAAGATCAAAAAGAAGAATTCCCATGCAGTATTTCCGCACAGGAATTCTTCTTTTTTCTTATTTTTTTCTTTTTTTATCTTACATCCACGTAACCTTCGGCATTCCGCGAAGATCTGCTTTTACATCACAAGAAAATGTCTCCCCCTCATGGGCCTCTATTACTTTTGCATTTTTTAATCCATCTTCTCCAACTGCCTTTTGCCTAAATGGCCGCCTAAAACAGCTCCCAGTCCGCCGCCAAGAGCAGCTCCAAAGGCTGCATTTGCAACATCACCGGCTCCGATTTTTCCCATAGGCCTTCTTGTAATCGCAATCGTATGGGCACCTGCTTCGATTGGAATTACATATGGTTGTTTTGCAGCTCTCAACTTTTGCGGTTCTTGATCATCTATATACAGACAGAAAAACCCCGGTCGCCTTACGGCGCCGGGGTCTCTTACGTTTGAGCACAAGTATCTTTTGATACAATTATATTTAGAATAGTCTACCGATAATTAGTCGATCAGAGTAGCAACACGGCCTGATCCAACGGTACGTCCACCCTCACGGATAGCGAAGGTAAGACCCTGATCCATAGCGATCGGGTGGATCAGTTCGATGGTCATCTCAACGTTATCGCCAGGCATGCACATCTCAGTTCCTTCCGGAAGAGTGATAACACCTGTTACGTCAGTTGTACGGAAGTAGAACTGCGGACGATAGTTGTTGAAGAATGGAGTATGACGGCCACCCTCGTCTTTTGTCAGAACGTATACCTGAGCGGTAAATTTGGTATGGCAGTGAACGGTACCTGGTTTAGCCAGAACCTGTCCTCTTTCGATCTCTGTTCTCTGAACACCACGAAGCAGAGCACCGATGTTATCACCAGCCTGAGCCTCATCGAGGAGTTTACGGAACATCTCGATACCAGTTACAACAGTTTTCTTGGTCTCTTCTTTCAGACCTGCGATTTCAACTTCCTCATTCAGATGAAGAACACCAGCCTCAACACGGCCAGTAGCAACAGTACCACGACCAGTGATGGTGAATACGTCCTCTACAGGCATGATGAAATCTTTATCAGTGTCACGCTGCGGATCCGGGATCCAGCTATCTACTGCATCCATAAGCTCCATGATTTTATCTCCCCATGGGCCAGCCGGATCTTCCAGAGCTTTCAGAGCAGAACCCTGGATGATCGGAGTGTCATCTCCCGGGAAGTCATACTCGTTCAGCAGCTCACGGATCTCCATGTCTACCAGCTCAAGCAGCTCTTCGTCGTCTACCATATCGCATTTGTTCATGAATACAACGATGTAAGGTACACCTACCTGACGGGACAGAAGGATGTGCTCTTTTGTCTGAGCCATAACACCGTCTGTAGCAGCTACTACAAGGATAGCTCCGTCCATCTGTGCAGCACCAGTGATCATGTTCTTTACATAGTCAGCATGGCCTGGGCAGTCAACGTGTGCATAGTGTCTTTTCTCTGTCTGATACTCAACGTGTGCAGTAGAGATTGTGATACCACGCTCTCTCTCTTCCGGAGCTTTATCGATATCTTCGAAGTTCTCAGCAGTGTTTCCTTCTACTCTGGTAGAAAGTACTTTTGTGATAGCTGCGGTCAGAGTTGTTTTACCATGGTCAACGTGGCCGATGGTACCAATGTTACAATGCGGTTTTGTTCTTTCAAATTTAGCTTTAGCCATTTTAAAATGTCCTCCTTAAAATTGCGCCCAGTGGGCTTTTTTGAGACTAAATTGGTGGCAGGAACCCACCTGAATCGTAAACCTGCTAAGTCTGATTATATTGCATTTCTGTCCTATTTGCAAGGGAAATCTTTGAAAAAGATATACATTCAGGCTGTGCAGCCGGTAAGGACTGCACAACCAGTACGGTTTCTCAAATTATTTTGCTTTTGCAGACAGAACTTTTTCCTGTACGTTTTTCGGAACCTGCTCGTATTTATCAAAGAACATGGAGTAGTTACCACGTCCCTGAGTTTTCGAACGAAGGTCTGTTGCGTAACCGAACATTTCAGCCAGCGGTACGAATCCACGGATCATCTTTCCGCCGCCGATGTCATCCATACCCTCGATACGACCACGACGGGAGTTGATATCACCGATAACATCACCCATGTAATCTTCCGGAGTGGAAACTTCGACTTTCATGATAGGCTCAAGAAGAACCGGAGCTCCCTTCTGCATAGCTTCCTTGAATGCCAGAGAACCGGCGATGTGGAATGCCATCTCAGAAGAGTCGACCTCATGATAAGATCCGTCGTATACATTTGCATGAACGCCAACTACCGGGAAGCCTCCCAGGATACCGGCTTTCATAGCCTCTTCGATACCTTCGCCTACAGCCGGGATATACTCTTTCGGAATAGCTCCACCGACAACGGTAGACTCGAATTTGTAAATCTCTTCGCCGTTTGCATCCATAGGCTCGAATTTAACTTTACAGTGACCATACTGTCCACGTCCACCAGACTGTTTTGCATATTTGCTGTCGATGTCTGCCGGTTTGGTAATGGTCTCTTTGTATGCAACCTGCGGAGCACCTACGTTAGCCTCTACTTTGAACTCACGAAGCAGACGGTCAACGATGATTTCCAGATGCAGCTCACCCATACCAGCGATGATGGTCTGACCAGTCTCCTGATTGGTGTGTGCACGGAAGGTCGGGTCCTCCTCAGCCAGTTTTGCAAGGGACTCACCCAGTTTGCCCTGGCCTGCTTTTGTCTTAGGCTCGATAGCCAGCTCGATAACCGGCTCCGGGAACTCCATAGACTCAAGGATTACCGGATGCTGCTCGTCGCAGATGGTATCACCTGTTGTGGTGAACTTGAATCCGATTGCAGCTGCGATGTCACCGGAGTAAACTTTATCCAGCTCCATACGTTTGTTTGCATGCATCTGAAGAATACGTCCAACACGCTCTTTTTTATCTTTTGTTGCATTCAGTACGTAAGAACCGGAGTTCATAGTACCGGAGTACACACGGAAGTATGCCAGTTTACCAACGAATGGGTCTGTCATAATCTTGAATGCCAGTGCGGAGAACGGCTCGTCATCGGAAGAATGTCTTACGATCGGGTTTCCGTCCAGATCGGTACCCTCGATTGGCGGGATATCGGTCGGAGCCGGCATGTACTCAAGGATAGCGTCCAGAAGTTTCTGAACACCTTTGTTTCTGTATGCAGAACCGCAGCATACCGGTACAGCTGTACACTCGCAGGTAGCTTTACGCAGAACTGCTTTCATCTCGTCAACAGACGGGATATCATCATCCAGATAACGCATCATCAGCTCATCATCCAGCTCGCAGATCTTTTCGATCAGTTCTGTATGATACAGCTCAGCGTCGTCTTTCATATCTTCCGGAATATCAGTGATGGAGATATCATCACCCTTATCGTCGTTGTAGATGTAAGCTTTCATCTCGAACAGATCGATAATTCCCTTGAACTCATCTTCCTTACCAATTGGAAGCTGAAGGCAGATAGCATTTTTACCAAGTCTGGTCTTGATCTGATCTACAGCATTGTAGAAGTCAGCACCAAGGATGTCCATCTTGTTGATGAATGCCATACGCGGTACGTTGTAGGTATCAGCCTGACGCCATACGTTCTCAGACTGAGGCTCTACACCACCTTTTGCACAGAACACGCCGACAGCGCCGTCCAGTACACGAAGAGAACGCTCTACCTCTACGGTAAAGTCAACGTGGCCTGGGGTATCAATGATGTTGATACGGTGCTCAAGAGCGCCCGGTTTCGGCTTGCAGTTCTCTTCCAGAGTCCAGTGGCAGGTTGTAGCAGCTGAAGTAATTGTGATACCACGTTCCTGCTCCTGTTCCATCCAGTCCATGGTAGCAGTTCCTTCGTGAGTATCACCAATCTTGTAGTTAACACCGGTATAGTACAGGATACGCTCGGTCAGGGTTGTTTTACCTGCATCGATGTGAGCCATAATACCAATGTTTCTGGTTCTCTCTAATGGATATTCTCTTCCAGCCAACGGATTTTCCTCCTCTTAGAATCTGTAGTGAGCAAATGCCTTGTTAGCCTCTGCCATCTTATGAACTTCTTCTTTCTTCTTCACAGAAGCACCTGTGTTGTTAGATGCATCCAGAATCTCGTTTGCCAGTCTGTCTTCCATGGTACGCTCGCCTCTCTTACGAGAATAAGCGGTCAGCCAACGAAGGCCAAGAGCCTGACGTCTGTCCGGTCTTACCTCGATCGGTACCTGATAAGTAGCACCACCGATACGTCTTGCTTTTACTTCAAGAACCGGCATGATATTGTTCATTGCTTCTTCAAATACTTCGATTGCTGGTTTTCCAGCTTTTTCTTCTACTTTAGCAAATGCGCCGTATACGATTTTCTGGGCAACGCCTCTCTTACCATCCAGCATGATGTTGTTGATCAGCTTGGTTACCACTTTGTTATTGTATAACGGATCTGCTAAAACATCTCTTTTCTGAGTATGTCCTTTACGTGGCACGTTACTTCCCTCCTTAACCATCATTCGATTAAATCATCGGTACTCACACTTATTTGCAGTATGTCCGCGCGTGTAAATTCTCTATAAATCCGCAGCCGTGGGGATTTATGGAATAACGCACAACATTTCGCTTTTTTTGTGATACTAGATATATCTCGAACTCGTTTTACTTAATTATTTCTTTTTCGGTCTCTTAGCACCGTATTTAGAACGGGCCTGTTTTCTGTTAGCAACACCTGCAGTATCAAGTGTACCACGGATGATGTGGTATCTGGTACCTGGCAGGTCCTTAACTCTTCCTCCACGGATCAGAACAACGCTGTGCTCCTGAAGGTTGTGACCTTCTCCTGGGATGTAACTTGTTACTTCGATTCCGTTGGAAAGACGAACTCTGGCGATTTTACGAAGAGCTGAGTTAGGTTTTTTCGGTGTAGCAGTTTTAACAGCTGTGCACACACCTCTCTTCTGAGGAGAAGACATATCTGTGGATTTCTTTCTCAGAGAATTGTAGCTTTTCTGCAGTGCCGGCGCGGTAGATTTCTTTACGGAAGTCTCACGGCCTTTTCTTACTAACTGGTTGAATGTTGGCATTCCATTTCACCTCCTGATAGATTTCTCCGTGTGTCCCACGGGGTTTCATACGGCTGCTTTAGTTCAACATAATTGCTTTGCAGCTTTTGCGCGCACAAAAAACAGTCTTTTACGCACGCTCGTTTATTATAGCGTCTGTCCTTTCAAAAGTCAAGGGGGAAATTCGCAAAAAATCGCGTATTTACGCGGCTTCTGCGGATTTCCCCCATTGATGCATTACTGTGCAAAAGTATTTTTTCTTCCTATTATAATCTCACCAGATTATTTTCTGACATTTTCTGTTTTTCGTTAAAGCGGACGGTTCCTGAAGGCCGGACACGCATCACACCGCTTCGGCTTTTCCTCGCTCTGTGCATTGCCCCAGAGGTCACGCGCTTTCTCTTCGGCACACCCTTTGCACCAGGGAAACATGCGGACATTGCTGATGTAAAAGTTCTCAAAGGTTGTCTCGTCGTTGTTGATGTCAAACTGCTGCTTTCTCGACAGCTCTTCTGTATGTTCTGCAATCCAGGCCTTCTGCCCTTCGGTCGCCGGATACCCCGGTCCGCCGAGGACGTAATCCATATCGGCATGGAGATTTTCCGGTTCGCCTGGTTTGTGGAATCCTACAAATAAAATATAACCGCGGCGCAAAAGCTCCTGGATCGGCTCGTCCGTCTGGCCGTCCGAACCTAAAATCGCCCGCGCGGTCTGCGCATGAAAATTTTCTGTTTTGGGATAGAATTTCCCAGTTGGTGCTAAAAATCCATCTGCCATTTTCTTTTCTCCCATGTTCTCATTTGCTGTATGCTTTTCTATACCATAACCGATTTTTTCAAAACAGGCAAGGTTTGTTTTACTAGATTTTTTTTTTTATCTGTGCTATACTCTTTCCCGTGCATTTATGCAATCGGATTTTCCCGTCTTTTTGCGGGTGTCCGGACTGGTTCGTGAACTTCCCAGTATAAAAAACCAAGTATCTCAAAATTTTCATCAAAGGAGATTGGAAAATGAATGCAAGAAAACTGATCATCGACTGTGATCCGGGCATCGACGATTCTCTCGCCCTGATGCTTGCCGCGGCTTCGAAAGAGCTGGATCTTGTCGGCATCACCACAGTCAGCGGAAATGTACCCGCTTCTATGGGCGCTAAAAATGCCCTCAAAATTCTTTCTATGATTGGAAAACCAGATGTCCCGGTTTATGTCGGCGAGGAGACGCCTCTGGTCCGCGACTACGTGGACGCGATGGACACCCACGGCATGGACGGTCTCGGCGAATCGGGCTGGCCGGATGCCGAAGGCCTTACGCCAAACAAGGACGCTGTTTCTTTCCTGATCGAAACCTTAAAAACAACCCCTGATGTTACCATTCTTGCCCTCGGACCGATGACGAACCTTGCAAAAGTCATCTCCCGCGCACCGGAGTGCCTGACAAACCTGACGGCTCTTGTCTCCATGGGCGGAAGCTATAAGAGCCATGGAAACTGCTCCCCGGTTGCCGAGTACAATTACTGGTGCGACCCGGATGCCGCAGCCGAAGTATTCCGCGCGTTTTCCGAGCTGCCGCAGCTTGCAGGCAAAAAGCTTCATATGATCGGGCTGGATGTCACACGAAAAATTGTCCTGACGCCGAATCTTGTGGAATATATGAAATGCGTAAATCCAGGAGTCGGAACCCGCATTGAGGAGCTGACGCGCTTCTACTTTGATTTCCACTGGAAACAGGAAAAGGTCATCGGATGCGTGATCAACGATCCGCTCGCGGCCGCTTATCTTGTGGATCCGTCGCTCTGCAGCGGTTTTGATGCGTATACGCAGGTAGAAACCGGAGGCCTCTGCATCGGACAGACGGTTGTGGATGCCATGAATTTTTATCAGAAAGCACCGAACAGCCACATTCTGACGCAGGTCGATGTGCGCCGTTTCTTCCTGATGTTCTTTGAGCGCGTTCTCGGCGTGCCGCAGGAGGAATCCGCACCGGTTCTCGACCAGATTCTCACCGCACCGCCGGTCTTCCCACATGAGACGATGTTTCAGAAGGGAGGCGAGGCATGATGAATACTAACCGTACGTTAAAACTCACGACACTCGCGCTCTGCGGTGTCATCAATATTCTCGGCGGTACCATTGCTCTGCTGCTGCGTCTTCCGGTTTATCTGGACTCCATCGGAACAGTTCTGGCAGCCGCTCTGTTCGGACCTGCTGCAGGCCTCGTTCCGGGACTGATCTCCGGACTCATTTCCGGCATGACGAGTGATGTCTATGCGTTTTACTATATTCCGGTGCAGCTTGTCATCGGTCTCGTTGCCGGCCTTGTATTCCGCAGACTCCGCCCGTCCCATACGGCAGGATCCCGCAGCGAGAGTCTTTCCCTCCGCTCCATGGGCTGGAAGCTGTTTCCGGCAGCACTTGTGATCTCACTTCCGGGTACTGTGGTAAGTTCCACAATCACCGCGGTTGTTTTCGGTGGAATTACTTCCTCCGGCTCCACTGTGCTGGTGCAGCTGCTTCACAGCCTCGGTATGAATCTGACTCTCTCTGTCTGCGTTGTACAGGCCATGACAGACTTTGTGGATCGAATGATTGTCCTTGCAGTCGTCCTCGTGATTCTGCCCGCCGTTTCTTCTGCTTTCGGCAGTCTTTCTATGAGAAGCAGAAAATAATCTGTACCAATAGCACAAAGAATCCTGCAAAAAATTCACTTTCTTTTTTGCAGGATTCTCATATTTTGGCATAACAAGAACTCCGGAAAAAAGGGGAGGCTGCATCAGGAGCCATCCCTTTTCCGGAGTTTTTTATTTCTTCTTTAATAAAATCATTCACATGCGCGGATCCATACCTGCATTTCGCCCTCACCTCGGTTGTTCCACATATAATATGGAATCAGCTTCAGTTTCGTCTTTTCCTCTTCCTCTTTCTGATACAGATGATACAACGGCTGTTTTTCCGCATCGCCCAGCTTCATGCGACGTCCCTCGGCCGTTACGCTCACAAAGTGCTCGCCCAGCTCATCGGCTGCTTCTGCGGTTTTTTCACCATTCACACAGAGTTTTGTCAAATGCAGATTCTTTCCGTTGTCTGCTTCTTCCATACAGTAAACAACCGGTCCTCGTTTTACGGCAACACGGCCGGCGTCCTCGCGTACAAGCGGATTGGATGCCAAAAACTGGATTTCCATCGGGAAGTTCAGGCGGATCGTCTCACCCTTCGCCCATACTTTTGTCACATACAGATACCCGTCTTTTTCTTCCAATTCTGCGCCTTTTGGAATCTCTTTTTCATAAGAAGCACACCATCCCGGGATGCGGAATGCAAAGGTGTACGGCTCTTTGGTATCGCTCTCGCAGGTCACGGAAACATGGCCGTCCCACGGGAATTCGGAAGTGATGGATGCTTTTACTTTTTCTCCTTCCACTGTTCCACCCATGTACAAGTGGACAAACAGGGTTGTGTCGTTTTCCGTGTATGCGTAAGATGCAACTGAGCTTACCGTTCTTGCCAGGTTCGGAGGGCAGCAGGCACAGCCGAACCATTTCTGGCGGATCGGTTTTACATGGAATTTCCGCTCATCCTTGTGGCATGCCTCCGGCAGTACCTCCAGCGGATTGACATAGAAGAAGCTCTTTCCGTCGAGCGCCATTCCGGAGAGAACGCCATTGTAGAGGGCTAATTCCATCACATCCGCGTACTCTGCTTTTGCCTGAATCTCCAGCATGCGGCGAGCAAAGAACACAAGACCGATGGATGCACAGGTCTCTGCGTAAGCGGTATCGTTTGGCAGGTCATAGTTGAAAGAGAATGCCTCTCCTATATGAGTGGCACCGATTCCGCCGGTGACGTACATTTTCTGATGCACCATGTTGTTCCAGAGAGTTTCACAGGCTTTCAGCAGGCTCTCATCCTGCGTTGCCCTTGCCACATCCGCCATGCCGGAATAGAGATATACGGCGCGTACGGAGTGCCCCTGCACCTCATCCTGCTGACGCACCGGGCGGTTTGCCTGATTGTAGCTATATCGTTCCTCGCCCTCCGGGCAGGTCAGACCGCGCTCGATATCGTAATAGTATGGTTTTGTTCCGCGCTCGTCGATGAAGTATTTTGCAAGATCGAGATACTTCTGCTCGCCGGTCAGATCATAGAGACGCATCAGAGCCATCTCTGCAATTTCGTGACCAGGATAACCTGCTTTTTTCCCCTCGCCGTGACCGAGTTTGCCGGCAATAAAGTCCGCGAAACGCTCTGCTGCTTTTAAGAGACGGTCTTTTCCGGTCGCCTGATAATAGGCTACGGCGCCTTCCGTCAGATGACCGAAGCAGTACAGCTCATGGTTGTCCTTAAGGTTTGTAAAAATCATATCCTGATCGTTGATCAGATAGTAGGTATCGAGGTATCCGTCTTCTCTCTGTGCTGCGCAGACAGCTTCAATTGCTTCATCTGCCGTTTTTTCCAGCTCCGGATCGGGATGCTGTGTCAGGGAGTACGCAACTGCCTCCACCCATTTGGTAAAATCGGTATCCTGGAACAGGAAGCCATAAAATCTTCCGTCCATTTTGCCATCCTTCGGCAGTGTCTCAAAAGTATCCAGAGGGTATTTGATCTGAACAAATTTGTCTCCTTTTGCTTTCCGCTCTTTTTCAACTTCACCGGCGCGGCGGTAGTTCCGCATACAGAAGCTCGGTGCTGCTCCCGGAACATTGTCATTTAAGGCATTCCACTGATACGGAATTACTTCGGTGCGGACAAGCTCCATCTCTTTTTTCCAGAATGCATCAGTAACCTGGACTTTTGCCAGGGATAATGGTTTGCTGAAGTTTTTCTGATCCATTTTTTCGGTCTCCTTTTTCGTTGTCTTCCGCCGCCTCCTGGTTTGAAAAAGATATTTTCCTTGCTTTCAGGGATGGGAAGCGTTACACTTCTTTTGACGGCTGTTTTCCTGTTTTTCTATAGTTTTATTTTAGCAAAACGGACCTCCGTTTAAAATATAAGAATGTTTGAAAAGGTTTGAAAAAGTCATATGATCTCTGTTTTATTTCCAGATGCCGCCTGTTTTACCTACGACCTCTGCGGCAAATTCCAGTCCCCGTCCCCGGAGTGGATGCACCTGACACGGAATCTCGTCAATTTTGAACTGATGGTTGTGACGGAAGGAACGCTTTTTATCGCGGACGAACGCCGCTCTTACGAGGTTCACCCCGGCGAATATCTTCTTTTGCCGCCGACCGTCCATCAGCATGGCTCGAAAAAGGGAAGCTGCTCTTTCTACTGGCTCCATTTTATCCCGGGTATCCCCTCCGCACCGATCGTCGCTCCTTCTGACCCGACCGCCGGATCGGTTCTGGATGAGTTTCATGCTGCACCGCCATCCTCCTACCGCCTTGAGGACCTCGCTCCCGCCCAGCTTCCATCCAACTACCCCGAAACGTTATGCATCCCGCTCCAGAGAACGCTTTCCTCCCCGAACCGCGTCATCATCCTCATGAAGCAGCTCCAGGACACTTCCCTGCGTTTCCACAACACGTTCCTCAACAACAGCCTGACTGCCGCTGTTCTCGGCGAAATCAACTGTCAGAGTCCCTTCTACCGCACCTACACTTCCGAAACGCAGCGGACGCAGATCCTGCAGGACATCATCAGCTACATCCAGTACCACAGCAGCGAGTCCCTCAAAGTCACCGAACTCGCCCGTTATTTCGGCTACAACGACAAATACCTCTCCTCCCTCTTCCACGAGGGCACCGGGATGACGTTAAAACAATTCATCCTGAAATCCAAAATGGACAGCGCTATGGCCGAGCTGACGGACACAAATCACACGGTCTCTCAGATTGCCTATAACGTTGGATTTCAGGATGCGCATAATTTTTCCACGGCTTTCCGAAAACTCACCGGGATGACGCCGGGACAGTACCGGAAGAGTTATGGGAACCGGAAACTTTCTTTTGAATAGGACGGGAGGATACGACCCCCAGGCACCGCGGGGGGCGGACGCTCCGCTGCGCCTGGGGACCCATCTACGTTTTGGCGGACGGAAGTGATTTACTCAATGGATGGATTCACTTATTCTTTAGAAATTTACTGTTTCTTTTAGAAAATAGACATACTTTGCTCACATTTCTTCACTATACTATATCTCAGATAGTTGATGAACCATTCAAAACTATCTCCCCCCTCATTATGAAAGAGCAGCCCGCATATCCGCGGGCTGTTCTTATTTTTTGTCTTTTTGCACCCCACCTAACGTAAATGCCGCCTGCGGTCGGGGAAAATATCCCGACCGCAGGCGGCCTCACAATCTACCGTGGAATCACATTACTCTTCCGCAGCTTCAATTGCTGCAGTCTCGATAATAAATTTCACGCTTCCATCCATTCCATTTGCCTTACCACTGTAAGAAGTATAAGCACATTTATCCGAATTCAGCGCCTGAATCCGATCCAGTACATCTCCCAGATCATCCTCAAAGGTACTCTTCAGCTTGCTGGTACCCTCTTCTTCAAACTTCTTCGTACCGTCAGCCAGTTCTTTCGCCCCATCGGACAGCTCGTCAATACCATCAACAACCTTGCTGCTTCCCGATTTCAGATCAGAAGCTCCGCTTGCCAGAGAAGAAGTTCCATTTGCCAGTGTAGAAGCTCCGCTCGCCAGCGTAGATGCTCCGCTTGCCAGCGTAGAAGCTCCGCTGTTCAGTTCAGAAGCTCCGCTTGCCAGGGAAGAAGTTCCATTTGCCAGTGTGGAGGCTCCGCTTGCCAGCTGGGATGCTCCGCCTGCTACCTGAGAAGCACCGCTTCTTAAGCTTCCGCTGTTTGCAGAAAGTTTTGCAGATCCATCGCTTAACTGGCTTCCCAGCTGTCCAAGACCTGCGGTCAGCTGTGTCGTGCCGCCCTGCAGAGTCGTAACACCCTCAACCAGAGCCGGTGCATTTGCTTTCAGCTGGCTTGCGCCGGAAAGCAGCGTATCATTGTAAGCACTCAGCTGAGTAAATCCTGCGTTCAATGCATTGATGCCTGCTGTTGCTTTTGCAAAACTCTCATTTGTGCTGCTGTACAGCTGGCTCACACCTGCGGACAGAGTATCGATGCCCTTGTACAGAGTGCTTCCGCCTGCATCAAGCTGTGCCACACCTGCGGTCAGTTTCTGCATTGCACCAAGATTCTGCTCAACAACTGCTTTATTATCGGTGATGGTCTGCATCTGTTTCTTCATGGTCTCAAGCTGCGGCATCAGAGCTGCAACCGTCTTCTGCAGATCACTGTATCGGCTCTTGATGTCGCTCATCTTCTGCTGCATTGCTGCAAGACCGGAGAGATCCGGGCGCTCGATTTCGAAGTTCAGTTCCGGAAGGGTAATCTGCGGAGCTGTAACCGGAGTAACCGAAACGGTTCCGGCGGAAGCGGAAACGCTGACACTTCCGATCTGGTTTCTTGCTTTACTTAAGGAATCGGCAAGCTCTGTATTTCCAGCGCTCTTAGCTGCGGAAATCTGTGCATCCAGTGTAGCTGCTGCTGCAGAGAGCTGATCATTTGCCTGTTTTGCTGCATCGGCGGATGCCTGGCTTGCTGCTGTATCAGCTGCGCTCTGTGCTGCTGCTGTTGCTTCCTGGTTCAGCTGTGCTGCTGCTCCGTCTGCCCATGCCTGAACCTGTGCTGCCATCTGGGTTCCCATCTGCGTTGCCTGATTCGTGATCTGTGCCTCCAGACCGCTTAAGTAGCTCTCAAGTCCTTTGGACAGCGTATCCATCTGGCTCATCAGCTCGTTGCCGTTTGTCATCATGCTGTTGACAGATCCTGCGATTGTGGTGTTCAGAACCCCGGAGAGTGCCTCGGTCTCGGAGATCAGGGTAGAACCGGTGCTGGTCATACCGTCTACCATCGTCAGAAGGCTCTGTACATCGGTGCTCTGCAGCTGCTCGTTCAAACTGGTCAGTCCTTCGGAGAGTTGTTTTGCTCCTGCTAAAATATCATTCTCATCTTTTCCGTCGAGTGCTGCGTTCAGTGTTGCGATTGCACTGTTTACCTCGGTCAGGCCGTCTGCCAGAGGCTGAAGCTGCTCAGCGCCTGCTGCAAGCTGTTTCTCGCCTGCTACATAAGAAGCAACGCCGTCGGACAGCTGTGTTGTTCCGTCGGTGTACTGTTTTACGCCTGCAACGACTTTATTCACACCGTTTACATACTCGGTTACGCTTCCAGTCAGCACACCGTTCTTTCCAAGATACGTCTGGATTGCTTTATTCAGGGTATCAGCGCCCTCGGTGTAGGAGTTTACGCCGCTTGCCAGGGAAGAAGCTCCGCTGCTTAAGGTGGATGCTCCGTTGGACAGGGTAGCTGCTCCGCTGTTTAAGGTAGAAGCTCCGCTGTTCAGAGTAGAAGTTCCGTTTGCCAGAGTCGATGCTCCGCTTGCCAGTGTGCCGGCTCCGCTTGCCAGTGTGCCGGCTCCGCTGTTCAGCTCGTCAGCGCCGTCTTTTAACGTTCCGATACCGTCATCCAGCTCTTTGTAGCTGTCTTTTAAAGTATCCACACCATCGGAGAGTGCCTTGGAACCGTCAACCAGTTCCATTGCAGCATCCTCAAGATCACTCAGTGCATCCTTCAGATCATCGTATCCGGTGATGTTGTCGGTATCGATGGTGTCGAGAACATCGTCAAGTGCAACGGTGAAGGTAGAATCCAGAGAGAAGTTCTCCACATCTGCAGTGATCTCCAGGCTTTCCGGCAGTTCGAAATCGCTGTCACCGGATACCAGATCTTCAAGGGAATCGGAATTTAATCCCAGGCTTTCCTGCAGGCCCGGCATACCAAATCCGATTACGATGTTTCTGCTTCCATCGGAAATGACTTTACCATTGTCGATCTTGACATTGGAGAAAGTATCCTGCGGAAGAATCATTCCGGTCATCAGGACGAATGGGGTGTACATCGTCTCTTTCTTGCCATTGATGTCAACCGTTGTCTTTGTGTTGTTTGTATAGTCAACTTTGATTTTCAGTTTTCCGCTCTTTCCGGCCAGGTCATCCGGTTTGATTTCCTTGCCGTCCAGATAATAGGTGAACTTCACGGAAACCGGAGGTTCTTTTGTGGTTGTTCCCTGATAATAGATATCCTCGCCGTCTGTCTGCCAGGTCAGCTCGTTTCCGCTCTGGGTGAACTCCTCGTCGCCCTTTACGTTTTTGATGTCCTTCAGTTCACTCTCATCTTTCAGGTTCTTTTCCGTTCCTGCGTTCTTCAGCCAGTTGGATACGGTGATCTGATCTTCCGATCCGTCTGCATTTGCATTTACATATACGGTTTCTTCTTTGGAAACCGCTGCGTCCTCTCCTGTCGCTGCATAAACCGGAGCAGCTCCCATAACAGCAGCCATACCAACAGCAAGACCAGACATCATCTGTTTTCTCAGTTTTCTGTTTCTATTCATTGTGATAAACTTCCTTTCTGTGGTTTTTATAATGGTTTTTTATGATGAAATCCAGGATCATAAGAGAAGTAAAACCCGCTCGGAGTAAGATACTGCGGGATACTGTTTCCCTCAGATCGAGGATGTTTTTCCTATGCCTTTCAATCATCTAATGTTATAACGCAAAAATGACTCTTAGTCAACATTAAATACTGCACAAAATTGACGATCGGTCATTTTTTTCTTCGTGCATAGTCACAAAAATGAGAAAATTAGTCATTTTCCCTTTGACAGTTTCCATGTATTCTAACTATAATTGTAGTTAAGTAAATGACACATGATGTGATATTTTTCAGGAAAGGAGACTCTCTGTGGGAAAAATTGACAACAACAAACAAATGAAACGTGAGTCCCTTCTGGACTCTGCTTTCTCACTTTTTATCAACAACGGCTTCAGTAAAACATCCATTTCGGATATCGTGAATAACGCCGGCGTTGCAAAAGGTACCTTCTATCTTTATTTCAAAGATAAGTACGATATTCGGAATCATCTGATTGCACATAAGGCGAGTCAGGTATTTCAGGCCGCCTACTCAGATCTGCTGCGCCACCCGGATATCCATGATTTTGAAGAGCAGGTGCTTTTTATCACCGACAATATCCTCGACCAGTTTGCCGCCAACCACAGCCTCGTGACGCTTATTTCCAAGCATCTGAGCTGGGGATTCTTCAAAAATTCTCTTACCTTTGCTCCGTTTGCCGACACGCCGGCCATCTACACTATCTATGAATCTCTGCTCTCTCATGCAGCATATACGTATCGTTCACCGGAGCTGATGTTCTATATGATTCTGGAGCTTGTAAGCGGTACAAGCTACAACGCTATCCTGTACCAGCAGCCGGTTCCGCTTGAAGAACTAAAACCGGAGCTTTACGCTGCCATCTGTGGCATTTTCAAACAGTTCCGGATCCGTAAGAAACGAAAAAACGCGGAAAATGCAGGCGCGGATCCCGCCTCACTGTTCTCGTAGAAAAGAAAGAATCCTGCTACGGCAGGATTCTCCGCCTGCGGCGGGTCGCTTTGGCGACATAATTCCACTCCGCCGCAGTGCGATCCTGCCCGGAGGGCTTTTTTAATTTACAGGAAAATTCAACGAAGTTTCCTGTAAATCAAAAAATACTTTCGCGGAATCTTTTCAAAAGAAACCACGAAAGTATTTTTATTTTCCTCTTTGCTTATACCTGCTGTTCCAGATATTCACCAATCCGCTGTTCCATCACAGGCACCAGCCACTCGGCATAGCCGGCCTTCATCGGATGAATCGGATCCTGAAGATACAGTTTTCGTTTTTCCGGGGAAACACGGTTGATTTGTTCGTCATTCCAGAAATCGATCACACCGATCTGCCATTTTTCCTGAATTTTCAGAAGCGCCTCTACCATCTTCGCGTACGGCTTGGAATCATACTGTGGATTCGTATAGAACATCACCGGGCAATGCCACGTTTCTTTTGCATATGCAATGATATACTCAATCGCGCCGCAGACAGTTTCGACATCGAAGCTCTCCAGATCGCGGGATTCCGAAATTTCACCGAGCGGGCTGTTGCGTGTTGCATCGTTAGTGGACAGCTGGCAGATAAAAAGATCCACCTGTTGCTTTGGATCAAGCCTGTCGCGCATACGCTCGATGTAGGAATCCTCACCATTATCAATCAGCGTGGTTCCGTTGACCGCTTCTTTGATGCAGGTACAGCTGTCTTTCTTCGCTATGTACTCCGCAAACGAATTGTTGTGGGCAGCAAAGCCCTTCGTCACGGAGGATCCCAAAAATACAACTGTTTTTCCTTTTAACGGACTTGTTTTTTTAAACGGAATACGGGAAACATCGTATCGGACGGAATTTCCCTTTTTAAAATAACCTGTTTTCTTATTCATGCTATATATGCCGCCGACAGCTAAGGCTGCGCCTCCCGCGGCCAGGATTCCGGCTATTATTTTTGCATCCATCGCAAAACCTCCATTATCTGATTCAATACCACTTCACAGATCCTGTCGGATCTTTTTTTCGAATACCCCTATCTTACATCATTTTTCTGAAAATGCAAGTAAACTTTGTTGTCGATTTTGTTCCGATTTTGTTAACAAAATACGGATTTTCTGTGTTCTGGTCGAATTCTGATCGATTCCGGCGATTTTTTTATTCTCTTTCCCTCAAAAACCATTGACTTTCAAGTGCACTTAAATGATATATTAAAAGCAACGTAATTACTATTCTTTCTGTACTTCCAGAGTCCTTCCACGCCTGCTTTACGAAAACCTCTGCGAATACAGAAGCATTGCAAAGGAGAAAATTCTACTATGAAAGAAACAATTTTAGGCAATCACCTGCGAAAAGTTCCTTCCATTGCAGTCGGATGCATGCGGCTTTCCGAAAAATCGAAGGACGAGATGAATCATTTTATCCACTCCGCTCTGGAGCAGGGCGCATATTTCTTTGATCACGCGGATATCTACGGCGGCGGCATGAGCGAGACTGTGTTCGGTGAGGCATTTTCCGGCGATCCGTCCCTGAAACGGGAGGATATTTTTCTCCAGTCCAAATGCGGCATCCGCCAGGGCTTCTATGATCTGTCGAAAGACCACATCCTGGAATCTGTCGATGGTATTTTAAAACGTCTGCAGACGGATTACCTCGATCTTTTGCTGCTCCACCGGCCGGATGCGCTCGTAGAACCAGAAGATGTAGCTGCCGCCTTTGATGTTCTGTTTGAGAGCGGAAAGGTCCGCCATTTCGGTGTTTCCAACCACAAGCCGATGCAGATTGCACTGCTGCAGAAATATGTCCGCCAGCCACTCGTTGCCAATCAGGTACAGTTCAGCATTCCGGTTTCCAACCTTGTTGCAAATGGCATGGAAGTGAACATGGAGACTCCGGGTTCTGTCGATCACGATGGAAGTCTGCTGGATTACTGCCGTCTTCACGACATTACGCTTCAGGCATGGTCGCCGTTCCAGATGCCATCATGGAAGGGATGTTTTCTTGGAAGCGACGAGTACCCGGAACTGAACCGGAAAATCTGTGCACTGGCCGAAAAATACAGCGTCAGTGATACCACGATTGCGGCAGCGTGGATTCTGCGCCACCCGGCGAATATGCAGCTTGTCACAGGTACGGCAAGTGAAAACCGCCTGAAAGAGATTATCGCGGCATGTGCTATTACGCTGACGCGGGAAGAATGGTATGAGCTGTATCTGGCGGCAGGCCATCCGCTTCCGTAAGTTTTTCTGTCCGCCTGCCCATATGCGGAACAAGGCTAAAATCCCATTTTCGGATCCGTGATTGATTTATAACATCGGAAAAGCATTCCTTTGGATCTTATCGATCTTCTGGAATGCTTTTCCCTTTTCCTTTTCTTTTTTCATGCAGCTATCTGCAATCCGCATTGGCTGCCTGCCCATAACCAAATAACTGCTCCGCAGTTTATCAGAAGAAGCTTGCATTCCTCCTGATACAGGCAAGTCCCCAACCACTGCTTATTACTTTTCGTACTCGAAGCAGGTGACTTACTTGATTCGGTTAAATCAGATCTCTCCCACCAGATATCCCTGTTTTCCGTTGCGCAGGAAGATCGGCAGTGTTTCGATCGGCGCCTCAATTTCATAGGCTTTTCCGCCCTCATAAACATCACCGGTATTTGCCAGCGTCCAGGACGCACCGGCCGGCAGATAAACGGTACGGCTCGTTGCTTTTGGCCGGACAATCGGTGCTACAAGGATGTCGGAGCCGAACATGTAAGCATCGGAGATGTCCCAGCATGCTGCATCTTCCGGGAACTCATAGAACATCGTTCTCATGACCGGTGTTCCTTTTTCGTGTGCTTCTGCCATCAGGCTTCTCGTGTAATCGCGCATTTTTTCGCGGACACCGATGAATTTTGTCAGGATTTCATAATTTTTCTCTCCGAAGCTCCATACCTCGTTGTCAGCTCCGGTTCCCTCACGCACTTCGCCAGCCTTGTTGATGATTTCTTCTCTCGGTCTTCGGTTTCCGTGAATACGCATAACCGGGCAGAAGGTACCAAACTGGAACCAACGCACAAGCAGCTCCTGGAAGTCCGGATCTTCGGTCACACCGCCGTGGAATCCGCCGATATCGGTTGTCCACCACGGAATGCCGCACAATCCCATATGAAGGCCTGCGCAGATCTGTTTGCGGAAGTCCTCGTAGGTTGAGAAAATATCGCCGGACCACACAAGGGCTCCGTATTTCTGGCTTCCGAGCCATGCACAGCGGACGAGGTTGACGATATCCTCCTGGCCGCTCTCTTTCTGGCCCTCGTAGAACATACGGGAATACTCTCTTGGATAAATATTTCCGATCTCTTCCACCGGGCCTGCGGCGTAGCGGTAGCACTCGTACTCATAGGTTGAAAACTCCGGTTCAGCCTCATCGAGCCAGAAGGTGCGGATGCCGAGATCTGCATAATTTTTCTTTACTTTCTCCCATACATACTTTCTTGTTCTCGGATTTGTTGCATCCAGGAAGACATTATTTCCATGGAACAGCATCTGTACATCAACACCTGCGTTGCTCTTCACGAGGAGTCCCTGCTGTTTCATTTCTTCGTAATTCTCGCTTCTCCAGTCGATCTGCGGCCAGATGGAAACCATCGTCTCGATGCCCATCTCATGCAGCTCGTCGATCATTGCTTTCGGATCCGGGAAATATTCTTCATCAAAACGATAATCACCGCATCTTGGCCAGTGATAATAGTCGATGACAAAGACATCCAGCGGAATGCCGCGTTTTTTGTACTCGCGTGCCACATTCAGTACCTGCTCCTGATTGTAGTAGCGCAGTTTGCACTGCCAGAAGCCAAGGCCGTACTCCGGCATCATCGGAACTTTGCCAATGGCATCTGCAAAGTGCTCTTCAATTTCCGCCGGGGTATCACCTGCGGTTACCCAGTAGTCGAGCTGCTTTGTGGTGCGTGCCAGCCATTCCGTTGTGTTTGTTCCGAAATGAACCTCACCGACTGCTGCATTGTGCCACAGGAAGCCGTAGCCAAGGCTCGATACATAAAACGGAATGCTCGCCTGCGAATTGCGGTGCGCCAGTTCCAGGTTGCATCCCTTCAGGTTCATTCGCTCCTGCTGATACTGTCCCATACCGTAAATCTTCTCATCCGGGTTGGAATCGAAGGATACTTTCAGCTGATAAGCGCCGCCCTTCAATGCACGGTAATCGTGTGCGCGCAGGCAGAGCGCTCCGCCGTTCGCGATCTCGGAGAGCAGCACCTCGCCCTTCTGATTCAGGAACGTAATCCGCAGCTTCTGTCCCCACGGCTGAAGCTCGAGAACCGCCTGGATTTTACCGTTTTTGATCGTCGCTTTCAGTTCATCCACCAGCTCAATTTCCGCTTCCACCGGTTCCGGATCAAGCAGTGCAATGCTTCCCTCTTCTATCTCCGAAAGAAGCGTACCTCTCACCCGAAGACTGTCCTTCTGCCACGGCTCCATTCGGACCGTCTCCCCATCCTGCCGGAAAATCAGCGCATTTCCCTGTTTTTCAAAATACTGCATAAAAACCTCCCTTTCCATCCCCCGCCGCCCCATAAGCGCACGCGGGCTCTGCTGTTTTCGTTTGCTTTCTACTTAGTATTATACTAACATTTCGGGCAGAATACTTGATCTTAATTTTCATGTTCTAACACTATTTTGATCTTTTTCAATTATTTCCCATTGAAATAAAGCTCTTTCTTAAGGAATCGGAATTCGCCTTTCCCCTGCGTCCGTTTTTCAACGCAAAGAACCCCCGGAGCCATTACAGCCCCGGGGGTTCTCAGTATTTCATTTATTATGCAAGCTTCAAAGTATTAACCTTAACTCCAGGTCCCATAGTAGGAGCCAGAGTAACGCTCTTCAGGTACTGTCCCTTCAGAGTAGCCGGTTTTGCTTTGTTGATTGCACCGATCAGCGTCTGGAAGTTGTCGCTTAACTGCTCCTCAGTAAAAGAAGCTTTTCCGATTGGCACGTGGATAATGTTTGTTTTGTCAAGACGATACTCAATCTTACCTGCTTTGATCTCTTTAACGGCTTTGGTAACATCCATAGTTACGGTACCAGCCTTCGGGTTTGGCATTAAACCTTTCGGTCCAAGTACACGGCCCAGACGACCAACAACACCCATCATATCCGGTGTAGCAACAACAACGTCGTAATCAAACCAGCCATCGTTCTGGATTCTCGGGATCAGCTCCTCAGCTCCAACGAACTCTGCACCTGCTGCAACAGCCTCATCAGCTTTTGCGCCTTTAGCGAAAACAAGGACACGAACCTGTTTTCCGGTACCGTGCGGCAGAACAACTGCTCCACGGATCTGCTGGTCTGCGTGACGTCCGTCACAACCAGTTTTGATGTGAACTTCGATTGTCTCGTCAAATTTAGCAGTAGCTAATTTCTTAACTGTGGAAATAGCATCTGCCGGATCGTACTGAATGCTACGATCAACTGCTTTTGCAGCCTCTAAATATTTCTTACCATGTTTCATTGTCTAATAACCTCCTGGTGGTAGTTGCGGGAATCTCCCTCCCACGTCAATACGAGAAGATGTAAACTCTTCTTCTAAATTAGTCCTCTACAACGATACCCATACTTCTTGCGGTACCTGCGATCATGCTCATAGCTGCCTCAACAGTTGCTGCATTCAGGTCTGGCATCTTCATCTCTGCGATCTCACGAACTTTGTCCTTAGAGATAGTAGCAACTTTCGTTTTGTTCGGAACGCCGGAACCAGATTTCAGGTTGCAGGCTTTCTTAAGCAGAACTGCTGCCGGAGGAGTTTTGGTTATGAAGCTGAAACTTCTGTCTGCATATACAGTGATAACTACAGGGATGATCAGGTCTCCCTTATCTGCTGTTCTTGCGTTGAACTCTTTGGTAAACTGTACGATGTTTACTCCGTGCTGTCCAAGTGCAGGTCCAACCGGTGGTGCTGGTGTTGCTTTACCAGCAGGAATCTGTAATTTGATATATCCTGTAACTTTCTTTGCCATTTTACGGCACCTCCTAAATAAATGTGGTAATTGCGGGAATTTCCCTCCCACGAAACGCCCCTGGGGCATTTCTTACATCTTCTTGACTTCTGCGAAACTTATTTCTACCGGCGTTTCGCGGCCGAACAGCTCAACATTGATGGTAACCATCTGTTTTGTATCGTTGATACTCTGAATCAGTCCGGTTGTATCCTTCCATGCGCCGCCTGTTACAACGACTGCATCGCCGACTTCAAGGTCAAGCTCAACCTTTTCCTCACCACCGGTGATTCCAAGGTTCACCATTTCCTCATCCGTAAGCGGTACCGGCTTGGATCCCGGTCCTACGAAGCCCGTAACACCTCTGGTATTGCGGACAACATACCAGGTATCGTCGTTCATGATCATGTTGATCAGAACGTAGCCCGGAAACAATTTCCGGAGTACCTGTTTCTTGGTTCCGTTCTTGACTTCAACAACTTCTTCCATAGGAACACGTACTTCCAAAATCTGATCCTCAAGATGACGGTTCTCAATTGTTTTCTCAATATTGGCTTTTACTTTGTTTTCATAGCCCGAATAGGTGTGGACTACATACCAGTTTACTTCTGACATTCTGACACCTTTATCCTTATTTGATCAATAAATTGACGAACTCGATTACAGCGCTGTCAACCAGGGTGATTAACCCGCAGGTTACTGCAGAGATCGCTACGACTGCAACGGTCTGCTTGCCCAGCGTTTTGTTGTCAACCCAGATGATTTTTCTGAACTCTGCTTTCAAGCCCTTGAACCAGCTCTTTTTGGATGCTTTTTTTTCAGTTTCTGCCATTGGATCACCTCTTACCAAAGATTATTTGGTTTCTTTGTGCATTGTGTGCTTTTTGCAGAATCTGCAGTACTTCTTTGTCTCCATTCTCTCAGGATGGTTCTTTTTCTCTTTTGTCATGTTGTAATTACGCTGTTTGCATTCAGTACATGCCAATGTGATTTTTACGCGCACGACTTCCACCTCCACTGTGTATTTGCGTTATCGCTTGTGATCCTTGCGGATCAGCGGCGGTCTCTTCATTTCTGCCCTGTTTTTGCTGCTCGTACTTCAGCAATTTCAGGCATAAAAAAAAGACCTTCTTCCATGTCGCTGGTTTATTGTAGCACAGGAACTGCCTGTTGTCAACAAAATTCACCAAAGTACGCTGAGATTTTTTATCAGGATCGTATCGTTCACCGGTGTCCGGCGAACTGTAACACCCTGTTTGTTCGAGGCGGTTCCGGACAGGAAATGATTCTGCGCGCAATTTTTCCTGCGCGCAGAACCATTCTCTTATTCTTTCCCTTAAAAAGCCTTACGCATCCGATCTGGAATACGCGTTTTTCATCTGGTTGCTGAGTTCAAAGAGTACCTTGTGCAGTGTTGCACCCGTCTCTTTTTTCAGCATTTCAGCCATTTTGTTGTTTGCTTCTTCTCTCAATTGTGTCTGTTTTGTTTCGTCTGTCTCCCCTGCAAGCAGCGCATCGTACTGATGGATCAGTGCATGGCCTTTTGCCATCACCTTTTCCTGATACCGTTCAATGTGGAAGATAGAAGACTTATAGGACGCATCTGCCATTGCTGCTATCATGCGGCTTGCCCAGTAGAAATTATCTGTGGAAACCTCTCCCGTTGTGTTGGAAAGATACTCCGGTGTTGTCGTCACATCGGTGTAGAACGGAACCAGCACATTGAATGTATTTGACGCAAATGCAATCCACTGCAAAATGCCGTTGTCTCCTTTGTGATCCGGGCGCATCTGGATGACAGAAAGGAAATCGGTCCGGTTGACACCGATGGAGCGATATGCTCCCTTCCACGATTTATCGCCGTATGCGGCATACGGGTCGTACGGTGTTCCCTGATAGTGGGAGGACAGTACGTATTTCACATCCTCTACGGTGATCTTCTTCTCCGGAACCATCATCCACGGAATATCGTCGGATACCGGTGTGTAATCGGCATCCGGTCCGTCCCATTTTTTCGTGTGCGGGTTCAGACAGCGCTCCATGAACCAGGCACGCGGTGTATTGTAAACGTGATCGGAATCATCGTGGCTTCCGAAGGCATCGCGCGGATTAAAATTTCCATCCATAGAAAGATCCAGATGATATGTTTCAATAAATTCTTTCAAGTCTGCTGAGCACATATATTCCTTCTGTTCGCCGAGTGCATCCTCCAGATCAAAATGGTCGATGCCAAGCTGGTTCGGCATGGCCACATAATGGTCATCCGGCACTTTCACTGCCATCCAGTGATGGCCGCCGATCGTCTCCAGCCACCAGATCTCATCGTGGTCCTGAAATGCAATGCCGTTCATCTCGTATGTACCGTACTGCTCCAGCAGGCTGCCAAGTCTTTTGACACCTTCTCTGGCGCTTTTAATATAAGGAAGAACAATATAAACGAGGTCCTCCTCGCCGATTCCGCCCGGAACCTCTTCTTTTCCGTCTTCCGCCGGCTGATAAACGACAAGCGGATCAGCACCCAGCACACGCGGATTCGATGTGATTGTCTCGGTCGCAGTCATGCCGACCTGCGCTGCATTCACGCCGCTTGCCGCCCAGACACCCTCGCCTTTTTCTGCGTTTGGCACTGCAGTGTACCGCATCGGATTGTCCGGAAGCTCAATGGTCAGATGAGAAATCTCGGTTTTATAGGTTCTCGGCTGCTCCTCCGGGTGAATCACTACAAATTTTTTCGATGTATAATGGCCTGCACCAGAATCGTCGTTTCGCGCGATCATGGTGGAACCGTCATACGATGCTTTCTTTCCAACTAAAATGGTTGTACAAGGCATAGCTATAGCCCTCCTTTTGCTGTCTTATGCTTCCGATTATGACATCTTCAGCTGCGATTTGCAAGCACCATGTTATCTGTCGTTTTCTTCCTTTTTCACAAAATAAACCGTATCAATTCCTTCTCCCCTGTCATCCTTCAGCCGCCGGACAAGACTATATCCCAGCTTGTCCAGGATATGCTCCTGGGCCCCGTTCGTGGACCAGGTACGGAGAGTAATCCGGCTTCCCGGAAATTTTGCTGCGATATCCTTTTCTGCTTCTGCATACATTACCTCCGAAATTCCCTGTCCGCGGTAATCCGGCCAGACGCAGAGGGTGGTCAGATAGCAGGAATCCGGATATGCTTCCAGATTCTCACAGTTAAAGTGATCCTTCCAGGTCATAAAGGCCCGCACGACTCCCTCTTCCTTCCACAGCACCACATGCTGACTGCAGATATTCTCCAGATATTCTGCAATTCCATCCGTCTTTTCTTCTGTCTCGGCCCAGTTCGTCTGGGATGTACTGTTGCGGTGGGAAAGCGGCGGAACGAAATCCTGATCGCACAGCTCCAGCAGCTGCCGGATTTCCTCTTTCTCTTTTCGATCCTCTATCCCGTCCCTTACAACGACTCTGCTCTCGCAGCACATCCACGGAAGCCGGCATACGAGTGCTACGGCTGCACACATGCCATCTTCTACGCTGGCGGCATCGAGCCATTCTTCTCTGGTATGCGCTCCCCCGCCCCGGCAGAAACCGACGCAGATAGCAGGAATATGCCGCGACAATGGGATATTACAGTCTGTGGATGCTTCAGAGCATAC
Organism: Blautia sp. AM23-13AC; assembly: GCF_003435675.1. Taxonomy (NCBI): domain Bacteria; kingdom Bacillati; phylum Bacillota; class Clostridia; order Lachnospirales; family Lachnospiraceae; genus Blautia; species Blautia sp. AM23-13AC. Next base: position 52,273 of record NZ_QTUL01000006.1, read on the forward strand.
CGCCTCTTCCCCATCGGCTGCCTTCAGCGTTTTCTGTGCGCACCGCGTCATACGTGCCATCTGGACAGGATCGGTTTCTCTTGCGCACGGCCGCTTTCCGACGAGCTTGCAGGAATACTGTACCTCCTCACTCTGGCGTGCTGCTATGGTCTCCTCCAGATATGTTTCGCAGGCTTCCAGGCTCCTGTAATCCTCCGAACGGAATTCAAACAGCATGGAGGCATCCTGCGCAATCGTATTAACAGAGGTTCCTCCCTCTATTTTTCCCACATTGTATGTTGTATGAGATGCTGCATCCGTCTGAAAACGGTAAAGCTCTCCGATCAGGCCCGCAAGCTCTGCAATAGCATTTTTTCTTCCGAAATTCAGGAAGGAATGACCGCCCTTTGTTTTTGCCGAAATCCGATACCGGACAGACCCGATGCAGATGGGATACATTTTATCCCGATACAGATCAAAGGCTGCCATTCCGCACAGATTTTTTTCATAATGGTCGACAAGCGCGCGAACTCCGCACAGATTGCCAAGCCCTTCTTCTCCAAGATCCGCTGCAAAAATCAGACCGCATGGAAGCTCCGGCTCTGTCTCATGAACGTATTTTGCCGCCATCAGAAGCATCACAACATTCACGGTATCGTCTGTGATGCCGGGACAACGCCAGATCATTCCGTCTTCTTTGATCTCCAGCGGCTCCTCCAGCGAAAACACGGTGTCCAGATGCGCCGTATACAGAACCTTCTTTTCCTGTTCCGGCCGATACTCCCAGATTACATTTCCAAGCTCATCCGTATGAACCGACTCCATGCCCTGCTGTTTCATCCATTCCATGCAATATGCGATTCTCTGATCTTCTTTTCCCGTTTCCGTCGGGGTCAGTGTCAGCTCCCGCAGCGTCTGCAGCGCAAGTTCTTTGTTGTTCCGGCAAAAGTTTCGGTATTCCTCTTCTATTTCCCATTTTTTACGCATGAAGTACAATCCTTCCTTCTTTGTATTCCCATTCTGTTCCATATCTCTTGCTCACGCGGGTGAGATATTCTGCAATTTTTTCTGCTGTTTTTTCGTCTGCTACGTACGGAATATTTTTTTCTGCGTTTTCCCTGTCCATACCAAGCTCGACCGGCAGAAGCTCCAAATGTGTGCATTTCCCCTGACAGATCTCGAAATACGGCAGCACACTCCGATAGACCTCCGGAATTTCGTAGAGGGAATGTGAGGACTGCTCCTGCCGCCTGGCGATTCCGATGGATGCTGCCGTGTGAATATTCAGACCATATTTTTCCATGTAGTCCGCAGGCAGAAGGCGTACATACTGATTTTCAAAAATAAAATTTCCGAGGCAGTAGAAAATCGGACAGTCATGATACAGTTCGATTCCCTTCAGCTGATGCGTTCCGCCCCCGATCACCGCGCTGGCGCCCGCATCGATACAGGCGTGTGCAAATTCCTCCAGAAAATAATCCGCTTCCTCGTCATTGTCCTTACGGATTTCATGGGAATGTACCATAACCAGGACTGCCTCACATGTCATCTTCGCTTCCCGGATTGCATCGACGGTGCGTTTCACATCGATCGGATTCGGGCTGGAGCTTCTTCCCTCTGTTCCGTCCTTGCTGATTTCAAACATTTTCCCGCCAAATTCCATGATACCCTCGGGAAGCGGAGCGATAAATCCCTCCTGCCGGTGCAGATCCCGCAGTCCGTTGATTCCGGTCACCTCTGCAATCTTTGCAAGATCCTGCGCATGTTTCTCCGTAATGGTATATTTTTCCGAAAAGCGCAGCGGATTTAAGCCCGGCCTGCCAGGCTGCCGTTCCGTCTGGCTTCCCGCCCTGGCTGCATTTTCAAAGGTAGAACAGATATCAATCACCGCAATCTGTCCCGCTGTTGTGTCCAGAATAGCAGGACGCGATGCTTCGTAAAGATTTTTGCCTGCTCCGGCATATGCCACATCCTTTTTTTTCAGTTCGCTGATCGTAGATGCAAGTCCTTCGTAGGAATAATCCATCGTATGATTATTCGAAATCCCAAGAAAATTAAAACCGTAACGCAGGGTATCTTCCAGACACTTCGCATCTGCAGTCAGCCATGTTCCGCCGGAATACGCCGATGCGTAACAGCTGCCGTCCGATATCGTTGTTTCCAGATTCGCCATCCGAACCTCTCCCTGCATCAGAAATTCGCGAATCGGCAAAACATCCTGATATCCCGGCAGAAGCCGTTTCATAATCAGAATATCACCCGCCGCCGATACTCTTATTGTTCTGTTCATTCTTTTTTTGCCTCCCGAACGATTCCTGCTCTCTGCTTTTAGAATCGCATCTTTATCCATTCTTATTTTTTCGTAACGGTTCAAAAGTCCCATCCCGGTTTTTCTTTCCTTTTACATGGTTCCAAATCGTTACTTTTTCTCTCTGTATCTGCTGCTTCTTTCTACCAGATCCGCAAAAAGGCGGTTCATCTCCGGCGCTGAGTGGATCAGCCCTTCCGGATGCCACTGTACGGCCACAATCTGTCCGTTGCGGCTTTCTATCGCCTCGATGGTTCCATCCGGCGCCGTTGCTGAAACCACGATGTCCTCTCCCGGCGTACGCACTGCCTGATGATGCATGGAGTTTACCGCATGGGTTCCCGCCCCAAGGATTTCTGCCAGATGGGTTCCCTCTTTAATTTCTACATGGTGATGCAGATACGACCGCTCCAGGGACTGCAGATGCAGAATTGTAGTTTCCTTCTGTGTATAGATATCCTGGTACAGATCACCGCCGCACAGGACATTTAAAAACTGAATTCCTTTGCAGATGCCAAGCATAGGCATTCCCATCTCTTTTGCTGCCCGTCCAAGTGCAAACCATGCCTCGTCGATCTCCGGGCGGATGGTCTGGATCTGCGGTTTTGGCTCTTCCCCATAATACCACGGATTTAAGTCCTCTCCACCGGGAACCAGAATTCCGTCGCACACAGCAAGTATGCCTTCCGGATCCGCTTTCATGGCAACTGCCGGAATTGCCATAGGAATTCCGCCGTTATTCAGAACTGATTCGATATAATCGCTGTTGACATACATTCTCTCCGCACTTGAAAAAAGTCCCGGCTGTGTTTTATACGTATTTCCCAAGATTCCAATGATCGGTTTTCTCACTTGTAAACTCTCCTTTTTTACCAGATATGCCGAAAACGGCTTCACCTTTCCTGTGAACCCGCTTCCGGCATGCTTTTTCTTTCGTTATCGAATATTTTACAGTACATCCTGATGGCAGATATGACGGATCTTTTCCTCATCTAAAGCACGAATGACATTGGCTGCCATTGCGCTTGCTGCCTCCAGGTCTTCTTTTGCGCAGAAATTGTAATGGCTGTGCGCATAGCGGGATGGAACACCAAGCACCAGACACGGAACTGCTTTTCCTGTCACGCTGATTTTTGCTGCGTTTGTACTTCCGCCTCTTCTTACACTCTCCTGGTATTTGATTCCGCATTTTGCTGCCACTTCCTCGGCCAGTGAAATAAACTGCGTATTGGAAATATAGCTGTTGTCCAGGATACGAATCTGAACACCCTTCTTCATGCAGCCCTGTGCCTGTCCTGCGCTGATGAAAAAGTCATCGGAAGGAGATCCTTCAAATACAATGGCAAGATCCGGTTTTACAATCTGGCTCGTTACCACAGCACCGCGAGTTCCGACCTCCTCCTGCGCCGCAAAGGCACCAACAACATTAACTGCAAGAGAAGCCTGCTCCTTTTCCAGCTGTTTCATCGTATCTACGATGCACGCGCAGCCGGCACGGTTGTCAAATGCTTTTCCGAAGCAGATTTCATGCTCTGCATCGTATTCAAAGGTTACATCCGGCATCATCGGATCACCGATATGGATTCCGAAAACGTTTTCAACCTCCTCGCGGCTGGTTGCTCCGACATCCACATACATTTTTTCAATTTCCAGAGTCTGACTGCTGCGTTCCGCTGTTGTCATGAAATGAACCGGTTTTGCACAGATAATACCATGTACCATTTTTCCGGATCTGGTGCGGATCCATACCGCATGTGCCGGAAGGCTGGTCAGATGAAAGCCGCCAAGCATGATAATGCCAAGGCATCCGTTGTCCTGGATATTCTGTACCATGAAACCGCATGCGTCCAGATGGGCATCCAGCTGGATGACCGGACGGGAATCCTTCTCTGTTCCCGGCATCCGCACATACAGGTTATTCATTGCGTCATTTTCTACATCAAATTCTTTGCAGTAATCTGCTATGGTACGGATGACATCCTCCTCGAATCCACTTGGTCCAAATGCATCGGAAAGCTTACCAAACATTTCTATATCCATTGTTTTATCCTCTTTTCTTTGGGTTTCTGTCAGATTTATATTCTTAATATACAACAAAGCAATGTGCTGTGACAATATCCATCCAGCGATCTGTCTCCAGCTTATTTGTGAAGGTATCTACCTTCTGCATTCCCGGATAAAACGACATCGTGTACGCTTTTTTCCAGTCTTTATAGGTTACCTCATACGTAAAGTGCTCAGGAAGGGCCACTTGGCACTCTTTTTTCTGTCCGGCAACTGCCTTTTTTACCCCTTCCCGGATTTCGGAGATCACTTTTTCTTTCGCTTTGCACCACGTTGACGCACCGACACCATGCTTTGTTTCCACCGTCGTAATGCCCGGAACCAGTTCCTTGGCCTGTCGGCAGATCTCTTCATCTCCGGAAAGAAACAGCACCGGTACGTGATGTGATGCTGCCGTATAGCTGTTCAGCATGCACTCACTCATCACTTTTCCATTCAGATGGATATACAGGCTGTTTCCTGTCGATGTGTGGCTGATCGAAAAATTCGGATCTCCTGCCGGTGCATGGTATCCAAGATACAACACGCCGTCATAGCTGTCGTCGATGCCATACATCATATTGTACGGATGACCGCTCTTTCCCCGGATCAGGGTGACATACTCCGGCATTTTCAGTGGGTCAATGTTAGATGCATCTCCATGACCGTCCTTTACAACGATCTCATCCGCCCCCGCTTCATGCGCCGCTTCGCATGCCGCAACGACCTCTTCGGTCATCTCCTCTGCAAATCTCTGGTACACGCTTTCCTTCTTATGCGTTTCATCGGTCAGTGCCACTCCGGCACATCCTTCGATGTCTGCACTGATAAAAAGCTTCATTTCTGCTGTTCCCTTCTTTCTTTATCATAAAGATGACAATATACGTAATGTCCGTCATCCACTTCATACCGCTCCGGCGCCTGTGTTTTACAGCATTCCATGCATTTTGGACATCTGGTGTGGAATTTGCAGCCTGTCGGCGGCTTGTGCGCGGACGGGATACTTCCCTCAAGCAAAATTCTTTCTCTTTTTGCCGTCGGATCCGGAACCGGAACTGCGGAAAGCAGTGCCTGCGTATACGGATGCATCGGATTGCTGTAAATTTTCTCTTTTTCTCCGACCTCCACGAAATTGCCGAGATACATAACGCCGACACGGTCACTGATGTATTCCACAACGCTCAGGTCATGTGCAACAAAAATATAGGTCAGATCCAGGTCATGCTTCAGTTCATTTAAAAGATTCAGAACCTGCGCCTGAATAGACACATCCAGTGCCGAAACCGGTTCGTCTGCGATGATCAGAGACGGTTCTACCGCAAGTGCACGGGCAATTCCGATTCTCTGACGCTGACCGCCGGAAAATTCATGTGGATAACGGTTTGCATGGTAGTCATCCAGTCCTACCCGGTGCAAAAGATCCAGCACTTTCTTTTCCAGATCCGCTTTATCCTGATACAGATGATGCACCAGCAGCGGCTCTGCAATGATGTCAAAAACGGACATCCGTGGATTCAGGGACGCATACGGATCCTGAAAAACCATCTGTACTTTTTTCCGGATGGAACGCATTCTCCGGTCATTGTACTCTGTAATATCTTCGCCATCCAGATACACATGGCCTGATGTCAGATTTTCCAGTTTGCAGACCCCTCTTCCCAGTGTGGATTTTCCGCAGCCGGACTCGCCTACAATTCCGAATACCTCTCCTTTTTTCACCTCAAAGGTAACTCCGTCTACCGCTTTGACGAATTCCTTTTTCCCAAATCCGCTTCCGGCAACCGGATAATAAATTTTCAAATCCTCTACTCTAAGTAATGTATCCGACATCCTAGTCACCTGCCTTCTCTACGTGATCTGTTTTGAGCTGTCCGCTTTCGCAGAGCCAGCATCTGCTGATATGGCCTTCCTCGATCTGGAAAAATCCCGGTTCTTCCTCGCGGCATTTTTCCGAAGCGTATGGACATCGCGGCTCAAATTTGCAGCCTTTCGGCATATATTTCGGGTTTGGAACGTTACCCGGAATCGACTTCAGTTCTTTTCCGGCGTCTCCCAGTCTCGGAATCGATCCCAGCAGTCCCTTCGTATACGGGTGGGACGGATTGGCGAAAATTGTTTTTACATCTCCGCGCTCTACCACGCGGCCGCAGTACATAACGGCAACATCATCGCAGACCTCTGCAACAACGCCAAGATCATGTGTAATAAACAGGATGGATGTACCCGTCTCTTTTTTCAGCTGATTCATCAGATCCAGTATCTGTGCCTGAATCGTTACATCCAGTGCGGTCGTCGGCTCATCCGCAATCAGGATTTCCGGCTTGCATACAAGCGCCATGGCAATCATGACCCTCTGTCTCTGTCCGCCGGAAAGCTGGAACGGATACTCCTTCATCATATGCTCCACACGCGGAACACCCGTTTTCCGGAGCATGTCCTCTGCCTTTTTCAGTGCCTCTTTTTTTGATATTTTTTCGTGCTGCAGAACACATTCTGCCACCTGGTCTCCGATCTTCATGACCGGATTCAGACTGGTCATCGGTTCCTGGAAAATCATGGAAATTTTGCTTCCGCGCAGCTTTCTCTGCTGTTCCTTCGTCAGCTTTACAATGTCATCGCCATCCAGCAGGATTTCGCCATCAGCAATTTTTCCTTTCGTTCCGGTCAGTAATCCCATCACAGAGAGGGATGTCACGCTCTTTCCACTTCCCGACTCGCCTACGATGCCAAGCGTTGCGCCGCGTCGAAGCTCCACATCGACACCGTCTACTGCTTTGATCACACCGCCATCGGTATAGAAATACGTATGTAAATTTTTTATCTCAAGTACGTTATCAGTAGCCACTTCTGCTCCTCCTTATCAATCGGAAAGTTTCGGATCGAGTGCATCGCGAAGTCCGTCGCCTAACAGGTTAAAGCTCAGTACGGTAAGGAAAATCGCAAGACCCGGGAAAATCGTCACATACATTGCGCTCGTCATATAGTTTCTTCCGTTGGAAAGAAGCAGTCCCCATTCCGGTGTCGGCGGCTGTGCTCCCATTCCCAGGAAGGAAAGGCTCGATGCCGTCAGAATGGAAGATCCAAATGACATGGAATACTGTACAATGATGTCCGGAATGGCTCCCGGCAGAATATGGTGAAACAGAATTCTTGCATCGGAAACACCGATGTTCCGTGCCGCCAGGACAAAGACGGAATTTTTCAGGCTCAGCGTTTTGCTTCGGACAAGTCGTGCGAAGGTCGGTGTAGAAAAGACAGCGACCGCAATCACAACGTTTGTCATGCCGCTTCCGAGGATTGCCACGATGGCGATTGCAAGAATCAGTCCCGGAAAAGCGAACAGGACATCGCAGATTCTCATAATAATAGAATCAATCCATCCGCCGTAATATCCGGCCAGAAGTCCGAGAATGGTACCACAGACTGCACCGACCGTAACAGCGCCGAATCCGACTGCAAGTGAAATCCGGGTTCCACAGACGATACGGGAAAACAGATCCCGTCCAAACTCATCCGTTCCAAACAGGTGCTTCATACTTGGTCCCTGCAGAATCGCATTGTAATCATACTCATTGATTCCGTACGGCACAATTTTGCTTCCGAAAAACGCAAGGAAAATGAGAAAAATGATAAAACAAAGCGCAACTACTGCATTTTTCTGTTTTTTAAATTTTCGAACCATCTCAGAAAACGGAGTTTTAATTCTCTCCTGGTTCTCGGTCTGTACTTTTTTCTTTTCTTTCATTCCACTCATCTCCTACTGAAGTTTAATTTCCGGATTCAGAACCGCATAGAGGATATCGACAATCAGGTTGATGACGATAAACTGCAGCGAAAAGATCAGAATCAGGGACTGGATTGCCGGATAATCTCTGTAATTGACCGATTCAATCAGAAGGGAGCCAAGGCCAGGATAGGCAAATACCGTTTCTGTGACAACAGAACCTCCCAGCAGAAAGCCGAACTGCAGACCCACAACCGTCACGACGGAGATCATGGAGTTGCGGAAAACATGCTTCCAGATCACAACCTTTTCTTTGATTCCTTTTGCTCTTGCTGTTCTGACGTAATCTTCTTTTAAAACCTCAATAATGGAGGATCTTGTAAATCGTGCGATCACGGCTGCAATTCCGACGCCGAGCGTGATCGACGGCATAATCAAACTTTTCAGGCTTGTTCCGCTTGTTGTCGGCAGAATTCGCAGTTTTACCGCAAACAGCATAATCAGCAGAAAGCCGATCCAGAACGAGGGGAGTGAAATACCCGAGACCGCAATCGTCATTCCGGTATAATCCTGCCATTTTCCCCGGTGTGTTCCGGACCACACACCAAAGAGCACACCAACAACCGAGCTCCACAGCAATGTGACAAATGCCAGACGGACGGTATTTCCGAATCTTCCCGCAATTTCCTTTGTAACCGGCTGCTTTGTTCGAAGGGAGGTTCCGAGATTTCCTTTTAAAAGTCCTGTCACGTAGGTAACATACTGTGTCGGAATGGATTTATTGAGGCCAAGCTCTTCTCTTACTGCCTCTACGTCATCCTGTGTTGCCTGCTCTCCTGCAACGAGTCTCGCCGGATCTCCCGGAATCAGGCGGACAAAGAAAAATACAAATGTAACAACAATAATCAGTGTGGGGATCGTACCCACAATACGCTTCAGTATATATTTTGGCATATTGTATCTCCTACTTTCATGCTTATCCTACAGGTACAATCCCACGGATCACTGCCTGCTTTCCTGTTTGTAAGAAACCGGCGCCCTCTTTTGATGGAAGGACGCCGGGGTCTTTTTCATATCCTTATTTCAGTCTGCCGTTATTCGGCTGCCATTCTGGCATTTCTCATGCCGATGCTTCCATCGCCTAACAGATATACTCCGGTAATGTTGTTGCTGGTTGCCCAGATGTTTTTATCGTTTGCGATGCAGAGCAGCGGGAGATCCTTCCATACGATATCCTGTACTTCTCCATAGATCTCACCACGTTTGTCTTCATCTGCAGTTGCAAGACCGTCTTTGAGAAGCTGATCTACTTTTTCATTCTCATAGTAGCTGATATTGTAGCTCATCGGCGGCTCAGACTCGGTTGCCAGCATCGGACGAAGTCCCCAGTCGGCATCACCGGTGGAAGTAGACCATCCGCTTAAGTAGCAGTCAACCTCGGCATCTGCTCCTGCGCAGTCAGCTCCCTGAACCTTTTCATTCAGAACGGCACTTTCCATTCCGTTCAATTCCAGATCAATACCAACCTCAGAAAGCTGCTGTTTGTAGAACTCTGCTTTTTTCTGATTTGCTGTCGTGTTGCTGTACATCAGTGTTGTGGTAAATCCATCCGGATATCCTGCTTCCTTTAACAGCTCTTTTGCTTTTTCCGGATCGTAGGAATACGGATCATTTCCTTTGTAGTGCTGTACTGCTTCTCCTACCATAGAAGTTGCCACAGAACCGTAACCGTTCATAACAACCTGGATATATGCCTCTTTGTTGATTGCATAAGCCATTGCCTCACGAACCTTAACATCGTTGAACGGTGCTTTCTGTGTATTCATGAAGAAGTACCATACGGTGATGCTGTCGCCCATTCCAACGGATACGTTGCTGTCACCTTTTAAGGTGTCAACGCTTTCGGTCGGTACAGACCACATAATCTGTGCGTCACCTGCCTGAACTGCAGATACACGGGTAGCACTTTCTGCAACCGGTTTGAATGTGATGCTCTTAAATCCTGCATCTGCATCTGCCAGAGCAGTTCCGCCGCAGACGTCTGCGTCATATCCCCACCAGTCTTTGTTCAGCTCTACCTTCATATGGTCACCGGCAACCCACTCAACAAATTTGTACTGGCCGGTTCCTACCGGTGCCTGTGCACAGGCATCTTCTCCTGCTTCAATCTGTTTCGGGCTCATGATCAGCGTAGCCGGATGTGCCAGGTTGCTGATGAAAGCACCGAATGACTGTGATAAATAAATTTTAACGGTATAATCATCTATCTTCTCTGCATGATCCAGAACATTGCAGAGGAATGTAGTACGTTTCAGTCCAAGGCTCTTGTCTGCCCATTTATTTACGTTTGCAATCAGGGCATCTGCATTCCACGGAGTTCCATCGGTAAAGCTTACGCCCTCACGAAGATGAATCGTATACTCGGTTGCTTCATCATTTGCTTCATAGCTGGTTGCCAGCATCGGAATGATCTGCATATTCTCATCGAATCCAAACAGACCGTCCATCATCATTCGCTGTACACCACCGGAAAGTGTATCGGAAGTATCCATCGGATCCATGGTGGTAAAGTCTACAGCTACCATTGCCGTAACATCAGAATCCTGGGATACCGACTCGCCTGCCGGAATCGTGATGGTATTCTCCGTACCTGCTTCTGAACCGGATGAGGTCGATGCAGCGGATGCTGTTGATGTGCTCTTACTTGTGTCAGAAGAACCTGTCGATCCACATGCTGTCAGTGCCAGTGCCGTTGCTGCTGCAACCAGAGCACGCATTACATGTCTTTTTTTCATTGTTGTCTCCTCCTTTTCTGCAAGTGTTGCTGTTTTCTTTGTTCTTTCTTTTCACAGATAACAGAACCATGATATAAAAAAGAGCAAAGATGCCTTACCTTTTTTTTACAGCCCCTTTGCTTAATCGGTATTATAGATGTAATGCGTCACTATGTCAAAGCATTCTTCTTGATTTTTTCTTTTCTTTTTTGTCTTTTTGCATTTAGGTTGTTTATTTTCGTCAAAAATGATATAATTATCCTAATTTTTAACCCATTACCACTTTTTAGCAGGAAAAGAGGTCCCTTTATGAACAGAAAACAAAAGCTTGGCAACGTATTGATCATTTCTTCCCGGAAACGAATGCTTTCCGAATTTCAGTCTTATCTTCACTCCGTGCTCGGTGAATATCTCACCTTCAACACCCTTTTAAGAGAGCAGGCCACAGACCCCTCTCTCTTCCGGGGATACCAGTGCGTCCTTTTTCCAAGCGTCCGCGCCATGGAAACCTTTCCGCTTACCCTTGACTCCTCCATTTTGCAGCTCCCCTGCGACCGCGTTTTCAACCATATGTTCCTGGATAAAATCATTCAGATTCCGCCGCACGAACGTGTCTATCTGGTAAACGATGATAAATATTCCACGCTCGCTATCATTTCCCAGCTTGAGGAATGCGGCATCACACAATATGACTTTGTTCCGTTTTATCCCGGATGCAAGGATACCGAGTCTGACATTCAGTTTGCCATCACCGCCGGCGAGCCGCAGCTCGTTCCTTCCCGCATCCCCAATGTGCTGGATATCGGCAACCGTATCATCGATATTTCCACTATTTTACAGCTCTGCGAATATTTCAACATTCCTCTGCAGACCGTAAACCGTGTATCGCGCAATTATGTCAATCAGATTCTTCACACCGTCAAGACCTCAGAAACTTACTATACAAATTATGTACAGACCGAACAGCTCATGCAGGTTATCCTGTTCTCTCTTCCCATTGGCATCTGTCTGTTTGGTGCGGATGGCCGCATTCAGTTCATGAACGCTAAATTTGCACATGCCTTCTCGCTTCCTTCCTCCAACTTTGAAGGACAGCCTTTTTCGGAATGTCTTCCGCCTGCCTACGCGGACACTGCTTTCGACCGCAACGGTGACTGGACCATTCTCCTTTCGGATCAGAAAACACAGATCACGTTAAGCGTTCTCTCTATGGTTTTTCCGGATACAGAGCCTGTTTTTCTTGCGTTTCTTCCCGAGAGCAGATCCACGGAAATGTCGGTACCGAAAGACGAAAAAACGGAAGAAAGCACTTTTTTCGCTTCCTCCCGTACCTTTTCCCTTTCCCTGTCCCACGCAGATTCCGTCCAGAATCTGATGGCGCAGGCCAGACATCTTGCACTTTTTGATTTTCCGATTCTGATCCAGGGAGAAAGCGGTACACAGCGCAGGACACTCGCACGTGCGATCCACAATTTTTCGCGCCGCCATCATTATCCGTTTTCCGTTCTTCATTCTCCGGGAAATGATCTGACCGAAGCCTCCCTGCTCCGGCTTCTTGCCGAAACCAACCATGGCACACTCGTTCTTTCCCAGGTGGACCGTTTTCCGCTTTCCATTCAGGATCTGCTGGTCAATGTTCTTACCAATGTTCATGGTAACTTCTTTTCCGCACCGGAAACCCGCCGTTTCGATGTGCGGATCATTGCTATTGCGGATGATAACCTTTACAAAAAAGTAGAAAAAGGAACCTTCCTGCGGGAACTTTTTCACCTTTTAAGTGCTTCAGAGCTTCAGACAGTCCCGCTCCGCAGACGCAGGGAGGATATTCCCGATCTTCTCAATTACTTTCTGCTTCAGTTTTTCCACAACACCGATATGACCTGCGACCGGATCTTTTCGGAAGGGCTTCTGCGCTTTCTGAAGGAATATGCGTACCCCGGAAATATTCATGAGCTGTACAATCTGTCCTGCAGCCTGTTTACCCGGTACAGCAGCCATAAGCTGCAGCTTTCCGATCTGCCGACATACCTCCGTTCCCGCCAGATGGCTGACGTTTCCCTCACCAACCTTCAATATCAGGTTCTTTCTTTCGTATCGACACATCCAAAAGCAGGCCGCCTGGCAATCAAAAACGGACTGGCCGACGGAGAAACCTTTGTATCCGAAGCGGCTCTGCGCACCGTACTCGGAGAGCTTTCTTCCGCCGGTTATCTCATCGTGCACCGGACAAAAGGCGGATGTGAAATTTCCGAGCTGGGGCGTATGGTTCTGGAAAAATAATTTATTCCGGGAATCCCGGTATTTCCAGAAACTCGGCAAGGCTGCGGTATCTGGCTCCGTCCAGGCCTCTTTTTTCCTTTGCGGTTACCATAGAGTTCAGGATCGCTTCCTCCACAGCCTCTGCCGCTGCTTCAAATGCCTCGTTGATTTTTTCTTCTTTTATCCGGGCACACACTTCCACCTCACATGTACTCTTTGTGTCTACGCGGTTTGCTGTTGTAAATCCGATCATGATTTCACCGCTTCCGTGGCCGGTGTAGGCTCCTGTTCTGGCGATTCCAACTCCACAGCGGCGGATAATCCGGTACAGCTGCCGCTCCGATACCGGAAGGTCTGTTGCCAGAACCGTCATAATTGATCCCCGGTCTTCGGCGCTGCTTCCGCATTCTTCCTTCCGGATCCGCTCCAGAATCTTCTCTCCTGCCGGTTTTCCACTGATTTTCAAATCTCTGGTTGCCCCGAAATTTGACTGTACCAGAACACCAATGGTATATGTTTTTCCGTCAAGCACCAGCGTGCGGGATGCTGATCCGATTCCCCCTTTCAGCCCATAGCAGATAGTTCCTGTTCCGGCACCGATATCACCTTCCGCAAAGTCTGTATCCGCCTGCTCCAGTGCCTGATACAGCTCTTTTTCCCCCACTACCCGGTTACAAATCTCATTGATTCTCGAATCATTACATTCTCCGACAACCGGATTGATAGAAAAAACATCTTCCCCTTCTTTTTTGGTCTGCTGTATCATCCAGGAAATCATGGCATCCGCCACTTTTCCGACATTCAGTGTATTGGTCAGGGCAATGGGCGTTTCAAGAGTTCCGAGCTCCTGTACCTGCACAAGACCGCACGTTTTCCCGAAACCATTATGCACATAGGCAGACGCCAGGTACTTTTTCAGAAACGGATTGCCTTCTCCCGGCACAATCACCGTCACTCCGGTATGCTGATTTCCACTTTCCACCGTCGCATGGCCTACCCGCACACCGGGCACATCCGTAATTTTGTTTCGCGGTCCGTTTTCATGATGTCCGATCCGATATCCGTAATCGCTGATTCTCTTCTGTCTCATCCTGTTTCCTCCTCTTTTTATGATGTACTCCCGGAATTTTTCAGCTCGCGCAAATACAGGCACAAAAAAAGACTCCGAAGATACATTTTTCTCTCACTTTACGCTCTCTTCTCTCTTCTGTCCATACCTCTTCCCACAATTTTTCTTCTTTTCTTTATATTTTTTTCCATTTCTTTTAGAATTTGGACACACTTTGCTCACATATTCCTTTTATAATAAAGCTCGGATAGTTGATAAACCACTCACTATCTCCCCCCTCATAAAAAGATGGCGATATACTTTTGTATATCGTCATCTTTGTTTTTACTGACAAAAACGCCCCCGGGCGGAAAACGTAACCACTTCCGTTTTCCGCCCGGGGGCATTCTTTCTTCCTTTTTGCTCAGGCCTCTGCAGCAGCTTCCTCTGCTTCCGCTTCTGCCATCGCCTGTTCGTACTGTTTCAGGATAATGGTCTGAATTTTTTCTCTGGTTCCGGAGTTGATCGGATGTGCGATATCGCGGTACTCCCCGTCCGTAGCCTTACGGCTCGGCATTGCGATGAACAGTCCTTTTTCTCCTTCGATTACCTTAATATCATGTACGACAAATTCGTCATCGATTGTGATAGACACAACCGCCTTCATTTTTCCTTCTTTTGTTACCTTGCGTACTCTCACGTCTGTAATGTTCATAAACTTTTATGCCCCTTTCACCCCATAATCAGATGGCGTATCTTTCGTTTTTTTCGACAACAATTTTGATGCCGTCCTCCCCACAGTGATAGGAGTTTGCACGGATGGTGTCCCTGCTCTCCACAATACAGTTTTCAATGTGAGTGTTGTCTCCGAGATATACATCATTTAAGATGATAGAATTTTTAATCACACAGTTGTTTCCAACATATACCTTCTTGAACAAAACAGAGTTCTCAACCTGTCCGTTGATGATACAGCCGCTGGATACAAGAGAATTTTTCACTGTGCAGCCAGGATTGTATTTTGCCGGCGGAAGATCGTCGATCTTGGAGTAGATGCCCGGATACTGTCCGAAGAAGTAATCTCTTACCTCCGGTTTCAGGAAATCCATGTTGGTTCTGTAATAGGAATCTACGGTAGCAATGTTGCTCCAGTAGGTATTGATCTTGTATCCGTAAATCCGTTTCAGGTTTTTGTAACGGATTAAAATATCCTTTACAAAGTCGTAGCGGTCTTCCTGTGCGCTGCGCTCAATCATTTCGATCAGCTGGCGACGGCGGATGACATAGATACCGGTAGAGATCACGTTGGAGCTCGAAACCATCGGTTTTTCCTCGAACTCCTCGATGCGGCAGTCCTCATTCATCTTCAGGACGCCGAAGCGGCTGGTATCTGCTTCCTTTGAATCCGTGCATACCACGGTAACATCCGCACGTTTTGCAATATGGTATTCCAGTACCTTATTGAAATCCAGTTTGTATACGCCATCTCCCGATGCGATGACTACGTACGGTTCATGGCTGTTTTTCAGCCAGCTCAGGTTCTGACTGATCGCGTCTGCCGTTCCACGGTACCACCAGCTGTTATCTGATGTAACGGTTGGAGAAAATACAAACAGACCGCCATGTTTTCTTCCGAAATCCCACCATTTGGAAGAGCTCAAATGTTCATTTAAGGATCTGGCGTTGTACTGTGTCAGGACAGCCACCTTCTGAATATGAGAGTTTGCCATGCTTGACAGCGCAAAATCGATGCTGCGGAAGCTGCCTGCGACCGGCATAGCTGCAACGGCTCTTTTATTGGACAGCTCTCTCATTTTGTTGTTGTTACCGCCTGCAAGAATAATTCCCAATGCTCTCATATTACTCACCGTCCTTTTCTACAATTGCTCCGCCGGACGGAAGTGTGCCATCCGGGTAATCCTCAAGGGAAGTTTCGCCGGAAATGCAGACATTCTTTCCAATGGTTACGCCATCCGGAATGACTGCCTTTTCTCCAACGGTCACAAGTCCGAATCCGTAAATATTCGGTTTTAAGACGTTCGGCGCTTCCTCGCCAACGCCCATCACAACATGCTTGCCGACATGTACGTTTTCTGCAATAATGGCCTTATTGACCTGGGTTCCCTCGCCGATTGTGCTGTGGCGCATAATAATAGAATCTCTTACAACAACACCCTTTTCAATGCGCACATCCGCACCGATGACGGAATTATGTACCTCTCCGTAGATTTCAGCGCCCTCGCCGATAATACAGCGGTCGACGACAGCGTCCCCTGAAACATACTGCGGACGGATGATATCACCTTTGGTATAGATCTTCCAGAACTCCTCATATAAATTGAATTCCGGAATAATATCGATCAGCTCCATATTTGCTTCCCAGTATGAGCCAAGCGTTCCGACATCTTTCCAGTAG
This sequence comes from Blautia sp. AM23-13AC, assembly GCF_003435675.1. NCBI lineage: Bacteria > Bacillati > Bacillota > Clostridia > Lachnospirales > Lachnospiraceae > Blautia > Blautia sp. AM23-13AC. Next base: position 68,824 of record NZ_QTUL01000006.1, read on the forward strand.
CCGTTGAACTCATACGCAAACAGACGTTTTCCGTTGTCGCGGCAGTACGGCAGAATGTGTTTTCCGAAGTCACAGCTCGGCTGATCCTTCAGGGCTGTCAGAGATTCCTTTAATGCTTTCCAGCTGAAAATATAGATGCCCATAGAAGCGAGGTTGCTTCTCGGGTGCTCCGGTTTTTCTTCAAATTCGGTAATTCTTCCGTTTCCGTCTGTGATCATGACACCGAAACGGCTCGCTTCTTCGATCGGTACCGGCATACATGCGATGGTCACATCTGCGTGATTTGCTTTGTGATAGTCAAGCATCACCTCGTAATCCATTTTGTAAATGTGGTCGCCGGAAAGAATCAGAACATATTCCGGATTGTATGTTTCCATATAAGCCATGTTCTGGTAAATTGCATTTGCTGTTCCTGTATACCATTCACTGCTTGTACTTTTTTCGTATGGCGGCAGAACGGTTACACCGCCTTCGTTTTTATCGAGATCCCACGGAATGCCGATTCCGATATGGGTGTTCAGCCGCAGCGGCTGATACTGGGTCAGTACGCCTACCGTATCAATTCCTGAATTGATACAATTACTGAGCGGGAAGTCGATGATTCGATACTTTCCGCCAAATGCTACTGCCGGTTTTGCCACTTTCTCCGTGAGCACACCGAGACGGCTTCCCTGACCGCCTGCCAGCAGCATTGCTATCATCTCTTTCTTAATCATGCAATCACCTCTTGTCGTATCTAAAGATTTGCAGTAACTGTAAGAATGTACGGTTCTACGCTTACCGTTCACCGCTTTTCCGCGAACGGTAACCTTCGCTGCCCCCCTTCAGGCTTTGCCTTGCAGGAAGGGGCTACTTACACCTGAATCACTTTCTCACGCAGCGAAACAGCACCTGTCTCCCTGTGTACGAAACAGCAACCATGCTGTCGGTTCTGGTTTTTCATATCCACGCACTTCTTTGATAACTACAATTAAAATTATATCACACTTCCGTCTCATTGTGAACATTTTTTATAATTTTTCTTTTATTTTATCTTATATTTTATTGATTTTGACTATGCATTTTATTTGTGTCAAAAATCGTATCATGATTTTCTACAATTTTCGACAGCGTATTCATTTATTTTTACCAGTTTTTGTTACATTTCGTTCATTTTAGTTTGCAATATTTCTTTTTGCATATGTTCTGGTTTATAATACTTATCCATTGTTTTTTATTTCATTTTCGAATTCATCCGCTTTTTTTCTTTTACTTTTCCGGCAAATACGTGTATACTATTAGCCAGAACAGTTCCAGCCGGATTCCGGGGAACCGGCGCTGCATTTCGTTCTGTTCTTTCCTATATTAATTGAAAAATATGTATTGAGAAAATTTCCCCATTTTCAGTGAAAAGACACATTGAAGGAGATACCATGTACGAAGTAGATTTCAGCAAACCAATCCATATACATTTTATTGGCATCGGCGGCATCAGCATGAGCGGCCTTGCCGAGATTCTTTTAAAAGAAAGCTTTACAATTTCCGGTTCCGATGCAAAAGAAAGTGACCTGACCCGCCACCTGACTTCTCTTGGCGCACAGGTTTTCTACGGTCAGAAGGCAGAAAACATTCTTCCGGGAACCGACCTTGTTGTTTATACCGCAGCCATCCATCCGGACAATCCGGAATTTGCCGCTGCAAAAGCTGCCGGTGTTCCGATGCTGACCCGTGCCGAGCTGCTCGGACAGATCATGCGCAACTACGATACACCGATCGCCGTTTCCGGTACACACGGAAAGACGACAACAACTTCTATGCTCTCCCACATTCTGATGGCCGCTGACTGCGATCCGACTATTTCTGTCGGCGGTATTCTTCCGTCCATCGGCGGAAATATCCGTGTCGGCCATTCCGAAACCTTCCTGACCGAGGCATGCGAGTATACCAACAGTTTCTTAAGCTTCTTTCCGAAAATCGGCATTATCCTCAACATGGATGCAGACCATCTCGATTTCTTCAAGGATATCGACGACATCCGCCACTCTTTCCGTGCGTTTGCCCGTCTGCTCCCGACCGACGGCATGCTGATTATCAATGCCGATACGCCGAAATACGATTACGTGACCGAAGGTCTTGGCTGTAAGGTTGTCACCTACGCGCTGGAGAATCAGGCTGTCGCTGATTATACCGCTGCCAACATCACCTACGATGAGTTCGATCACCCGTCCTTCGACTGCATCTGCCGTGGCGAGCTGCGCGGTCGCTATACGCTGATGGTTCCGGGACTTCACAACGTTTCCAACGCCCTGGCTGCCATTGCACTGGCCGATGAACTGCAGCTGCCGGAAAACGCCATCCACGAAGGCTTTGCCACCTTCCGCGGAACCGACCGCCGTTTCCAGTATAAGGGTACATACCACGGAGCAAAGGTGATCGACGATTATGCGCATCATCCAACCGAAATCCGTGCAACGATGGAAGCCGCTGAAAACTGTGCGCACAGAACACTGTGGTGCGTCTTCCAGCCGCATACCTACACCAGAACGAAAGCGCTGCTCGATGATTTCGCTGCCGCTCTTTCCCTGGCAGACCATGTGGTTCTCGCCGATATTTACGCAGCCAGAGAAACCGATACGCTCGGCATCTCCTCCAAAGATATCCAGGAACGCATTGTAAAACTCGGCACTGCCTGCGAATATTTCCCATCCTTTGCGGAAATCGAAAACTATCTGAACGAAAATCTTGCCGAGGGCGACATGCTGATCACCATGGGTGCCGGAGACGTTGTAAAAATCGGTGAGGAGCTTCTTGCTTCCGAAAAATAAAATCATTCTTTCGCTTTACCTGCTCCCTGTGGAAAATGGAGTTTTCCTTTTTTCCACAGGGTCTTTTTTTGCTCCGAATCCACACAATCTGTCTTTTCGCCAAATAGTTACGCACATTTTTATTCACAGCTATTTTCCTGTATTTTCGCCTGTTTTCAGAGTTATCCACATTGTCCACAATTTTATACACATTTTTACGATCCACACAATGTGGATTTCCTGTGTATAACTTTGTTTACATAACGATATCACCAGAAAGTCCTATACTTCCCTGTTTTCCTCCATTTTTCAACATTTTTGGTAGATGATAATATTTCACAAAACGGATTTCTCCACATTATCCACATTGTCCACAGTCCTTTTTCATCCACCGTGCCTTTTTCCCGGAATGTTTTTTCCGCAAAACACCTATTCACTTGTCGAAAATACTGTGTTATACTTGGTTGTGTATGAGAAGGCAAGACGTATAATAAAAAACAGATCGCTAAAAGTAAAAATCTGCCGCACGATAAGAACAGGATGGTGTAATTTTGAGTATGCTGACATTAAACAATGACTGCCTGGCCAGTGTGACTGCTGTGCCGGATCTTTTTCTGGAACAATATATGCCCGCAGCCAACGGAGAATTTGTAAAAGTGTACCTTTATCTGCTGAAGCTGGTCAAAGACCATCAGCAGGATTCCACTCTGTCATCGATGGCAGATTTTTTTTCCTGCACGGAAAACGATATCGTCCGGGCGCTGAAATACTGGGAGAAGCAGGGACTCCTCTCGCTCTCCTACACCACTGGGGAAAGCGTTCCGACCGGAATCGCCTTTCTGCCGCTTGTCCGGAAGGAAGAAAGCGGAATCCTTCCAACACCGGAATCCTCGATTTCCGGCCCGATTGCGGCTGCACCGGCTGTTTCTGCTGTATCCGTTGAAATCCCGCAGACGGAACAGACCCCGGCTCCATCACCACAGCCGGCCGTTTCTGCCCCATCTGCCTCTTCTCCGGCAGATGATCTTTCCAGTTCCGGTATTTCCGGACAGTCAGTAGAAAAAAAACACGCTCCCGGCAGCCGCGAAGAACTGCAGCACGTTCTTTACGTTGCGCAGACGTATTTCGGTCATCTTCTGTCGCCAACGGAAATCGAATGCATCATGTTTTTCTATGATGATCTCCACTTTTCCGCGGATCTTCTGGAATACCTGGTGGAATACTGTGTTTCGAAGGGAAGCACCAGCATCCACTACCTGAAAAAGGTAGGACTCGCCTGGCAGGAAAGCGGAATCCGCGATGTTGCCTCTGCCAAACAGGAGACCACGACATTCAACAAACATTACTACACAATTTTGAAAGCATTCGGCATCCGCAACCGCGCACCGGTGGAAAAAGAAGCCGAGATGATGGACCGCTGGCTGAATACCTACGGTTTTACGATTGATCTTATCACCGAAGCCTGTCAGCGCACCGTTTCCAAGATCGGCCAGCCGAGCTTCCAGTACGCGGAAGGCATTCTCTCCAAATGGAAGGAACAGGGCGTCCGCTCCATGGCAGACGTCGAACAGCGCGATGCGGAGCACCAGAAAAGGAAGAAAACCGCTTCTGATCAGAATGCGGCACGAAAAACCGCTCCTGCTGCTTCAAGTAACCGCTTCAACAATTTCCATCAGAGAGAATACGACTACCAGAAGTTAGAAGAACAGCTTCTGAAATAACGCCCGGAGGACGAAACAACTATGGCACTGACAAACCCGCAATACGATGCGATTATGCGCATGTACAACGAACGGCAGCTCCGCCACCAGAGAGAACAGCAGGAGCACATCCGCATTGCTTATGAAAAGATTCCGCGCCTTGCGGAAATCGACGCCGAGATTGCATCCCTCTCGGTTCGGAAAGCAAAAGCGATGCTGAACGGAGACGCTTCCATGGATCTCGACCTGAATGCTGCCATCCGTGACCGTTCCCAGGAACGCGCGGCGCTCCTTTCCATGCACGGCTACCCGGCAGACTATCTCGAGCTGACGTATGACTGCCCGCTCTGCCGCGACACCGGCTACATCAACGGCACGCAGAAATGCGCCTGCTTCAAAAAAGCTGCCGTCGATCTTCTGTACCGGCAGTCCAACGTGGAGGAGCTTCTGAAAGCCGAAAATTTCAGCCAGTTCTCTCTGGATTACTACTCGGACAGCCTGACCAGTACCGGAACACCGCTCACTTCCCGCGAGGCCGCTGCTGCCGCGCTCGAAAAAAGCCAGGCGTTCGTCCGCAATTTCGGCTCGTCGTTTGAAAATCTCTTCTTTTACGGCGACACCGGTGTCGGAAAAACGTTTCTTTCGCACTGTATTGCCCGCGAACTGATCGAGCAGTCGTTCTGTGTGATTTATTTTACTGCATTTGATCTGTTTGACCTGTTTGCACGCTACACCTTTTCCAGTTCAGAAGAAGCAAAAGACGCTCACGCCAATATCTTTGACTGCGATCTTCTGATCATCGATGATTTAGGTACGGAACTGACCAACAGCTTCGTCTCTTCCCAGCTCTTTCTCTGCATCAACGAACGCATCCTGCGGAAGAAATCGACGATCATCTCCACGAACCTGCCCCTTGACCGCTTCATGGAGACGTACTCGGAACGTACCTTTTCACGAATTTCAAGTAACTACACCATCATTAAACTTTTTGGAAACGATATTCGGATCCAGAAAAAACTTTTGGGAGGAACCAAAGCATGAGTAAGGGAACTGAAGGACATTTTGACACACTGCCAATCGGAAGACTGGGACTGATCCCGCTGAACAGCAGCGCCGCACTTGGAAAAAAGGTCGACGATTATCTGGTCAGCTGGAGAAAGGGACGCGGCAATGAATTTGCGGAAAAATATGTCGCTGCCTATGAAGGATATGAGCGTGACAGCTACATTATCCAGTCTCAGGTTCCGCGTTTCGGTTCAGGCGAGGCAAAGGGTATCATCAACGAATCTGTCCGCGGTGACGATATCTACATTCTGCTCGATGTCTGCAACTACAGCCTGACCTATTCTCTGTGCGGCTACACCAACCACATGTCTCCGGACGACCACTTCCAGGATCTGAAGCGTGTCATCGCAGCCATCGGTGGAAAAGCCCGCAGAATCAATGTCATTATGCCATTCCTGTATGAGAGCCGCCAGCACAAGAGATCTGGAAGAGAGTCTCTCGACTGCGCACTTGGTCTGCAGGAGCTGACTGCTATGGGCGTAGAAAACATCATCACCTTCGACGCTCACGACCCGCGTGTCCAGAACGCGATTCCGCTGCATGGATTTGAAACCATCCAGCCGGCTTACCAGTTCATCAAAAACATCCTGCGCAATGCACCGGATATGAAGCTCGACAAGGATCATCTGATGGTCATCAGCCCGGATGAGGGCGGTATGGGCCGTGCTATCTACATGGCAAACAACCTCGGTGTTGACATGGGTATGTTCTACAAACGCCGCGACTACTCTACCATCATTGACGGACGCAACCCGATCGTTGCCCATGAGTTTCTCGGTGCTGATGTCAAAGGTAAGGATATGATCATCATCGACGATATGATCTCCTCCGGCGAGAGTATGCTGGAAGTTGCCAAACTCTTAAAGGATCGTGAGGCACGCAACATCTACATGTGCTCGACCTTCGGACTGTTCACCAGCGGACTGGAGAAATTCGACAAGGCTTATGAGGAAGGACTCTTCACAAAAGTTCTGACCACCAACGTCGTATACCAGACACCGGAGCTTCTCTCCCGCGAGTACTACATCAGCTGCGACCTGAGCAAATATATCGCTCTCATCATCGACAAGCTGAATCACGATGCCTCCATCAGCGGACTGCTGGATCCGGCGGATCGTATTCAGAAAGTTATTAAGAAATTTAAGAATCACGAGAAGATCTGATATTCCAGGGTTCAAAGTTCGAAAGCTGTTCGTGCTTGCACGATAAAGCGTTCGAATTTGGAACCCGCCAAACATGAGGACGTAGCGCCAGCGGATTCCGAATATTTGCAGAATCGCGGAACAATTCGTGAATATCCACAAACGCCGAAACTGTCACGAAAACGGTTTCGGCGTTTTTTTATATTTTTAGCAAATTCTTGCTAGTTTTTTCTTTTTTCGGCTGTATAATGAAATTACATTGTACGACGAAGGAGGTATCACACATGCAATTTGGACATTTTGATGATGCGAAAAAAGAGTATGTCATCACAAGCCCGAAGACTCCGCTTCCGTGGATCAACTATCTGGGATCTGAGAACTTCTTTTCTCTGATTTCCAATACCTGCGGCGGATACAGCTTCTACAAGGACGCAAAACTTCTGCGTCTGACCCGTTACCGTTATAACGATACGCCGCTCGATCAGAACGGACGCTACTACTACATCAAGGACGGCGATACCGTCTGGAACCCGGGCTGGCAGCCGACCCAGACGCCGCTCGATTCCTACGAGTGCCATCATGGCCTTGGCTACAGCCGCTTTGTTTCTTCCAAAAACTTAGTTGCCGCTGAACTGACCGCTTTTGTTCCGCTGGCAGATTCCTGCGAAGTAAACCGTCTCATGCTGACCAACAACGGCACCGAAGAAAAAACACTGGCTCTGACTTCTTTTGTAGAGTTCTGCTTCTGGAACGCCGCGGACGATATGACCAACTTCCAGAGAAACTTCAGCATCGGCGAAGTTGAGATTCAGGGTTCTGAAATTTACCACAAAACTGAGTACCGCGAGCGCCGCAGACATTACGCTGTTTATGCAGTCAACTGCCCGATCGACGGATACGATACCGACCGCGACGCTTTCCTTGGCGCTTACCGCGGAAATGACCGCCCGGAGACCGTTCTGCGCGGCACTGCAGGCAACACCGTCGCCAGCGGATGGGGTGTGATCGGTTCCCACCACATCGACGTTACCTTAAAACCAGGCGAGTCCCGCTCCTTTATCTTTGTTCTCGGCTACTGTGAGAATGCAGCGGATGACAAATGGGAAGCTCCTGGCGTGATCAACAAAAAACCGGCAAAAGAGATGCTCTCTCACTATCAGACCGACGAGCAGGTTGACGCAGCACTTGCAGAGCTTGCTTCCTACTGGGAAGGCCTGCTGGCAAAATATGCGCTCTCCTGTGCAGATGAAAAACTGGGACGCATGGTCAACATCTGGAACCAGTATCAGTGTATGGTTACCTTCAACATGTCCCGTTCTGCATCCTACTTCGAATCCGGCACCGGCCGTGGTATGGGCTTCCGTGATTCCTGCCAGGATCTGCTCGGCTTCGTTCATCTGATTCCGGACCGCGCAAGAGAGCGTCTGCTCGATATCGCTGCTACCCAGTTTGAAGACGGAAGCGCATATCACCAGTATCAGCCGCTGACCAAGAAAGGAAACATGGATATCGGAAGCGGCTTCAACGATGACCCGCTCTGGCTGATTGCCGGATGCGCCGCCTACATCAAAGAGACCGGAGATTTCTCCATTCTCGATGAGCAGGTTGATTTCGACAACGATTCCACCAAGGCACAGCCTCTGATGGAGCACCTGAAACGTTCCTTCGACTTTACCGTAACCCATCTCGGACCGCACAAACTGCCGCTGATCGGCCGTGCTGACTGGAATGACTGTCTGAACCTGAACTGCTTCTCTGCAGAGCCGGGCGAACCGTTCCAGACAACAGGACCTTCCGAGGGACCGGTTGCTGAGTCCATTTTCATCGCCGCTATGTTCGTAAAATACGGCAAAGAGTACGCAGCCATCTGCCGCCGCAGAGGCAATGAGGAAGAAGCTGTTTACGCAGAAAAAGAAGTCGAAAAAGTTTACCAGGCAGTCCTTGATGCAGGCTGGGACGGCGAATGGTTCCTGCGTGCTTATGATGCAGCAGGCGAAAAAGTCGGCTCCAATGAGTGTGAGGAAGGTAAGATCTACATCGAGCCGCAGGGCTTCTGTGTTCTTGCTGAAATCGGTGTCAAAGAAGGACTGGCAGAAAAAGCCCTGACTTCTGTCCAGAACATTCTGGAAACCAAGTACGGCGTTGTTCTTCTGCAGCCGGCTTACACCAAGTATTACCTGAATCTTGGTGAGGTTTCCTCCTATCCGCCGGGATACAAAGAGAATGCTGGTATCTTCTGCCACAACAACCCATGGATCTCCATCGCTGAGACCGTTATCGGCCACGGAAACCGCGCATTTGACCTGTACCGCAAGATCTGCCCGGCTTACATTGAGGACATCAGCGAGATCCACCGCACCGAGCCGTACGTCTACTCTCAGATGATCGCCGGAAAAGACGCTGCTCACTTCGGTGAGGCAAAGAACTCCTGGCTGACCGGTACTGCCGCATGGACTTTTGTCAATGTTTCCCAGTACATACTCGGCATTCAGCCGGATTACGACGGACTGACCTTAAATCCGTGTATTCCGTCCGATATGGAAGAGTTCAAGATCCGCAGATACTTCCGCGGTGCATGGTATAACATCACCTTCCAGAATCCGGAGCACAGGGAGAAAGGTATTTCTTCCCTCACGGTAAACGGAACCGCAGTAGAAGGAAATCTGATTCCGCTCACCGAAGGCTGCACCGAATATGATGTTGTTGCCGTAATGTAATTTTTCAAATTTCAAATCTCCATAAACACAAGGCGAGCCCCGGAAAGCACAACTGCTTTTCCGGGGCTCGTCCCTTTTATTCTTATTTTTTACTGCAGCTGCCGTCTCTCTCTGACACCGGAAAGATCTTTGATGACCTCTCCCGCCAGAATCAGTCCTGCTACGGACGGCACAAACGCTACGCTGCCCGGGATATCACGCCGCTCCGTGCATTTTCTTGCAGCTCCCGGAGGACAAATACAATTTGTCCGGCAGCTGATGCTCATATCCTCAAGCGGACGGAGGGATTTTTCCTCTGAATAGACCACTTTCAGTTTCTTCACGCCGCGTTTTTTCATCTCACGCCGCATGACCTTTGCCAGCGGACACATGTTCGTTTTATAGATATCCGCCACGCGGAACTTCGTCGGGTCCAGCTTGTTTCCAGCTCCCATGCAGCTGATGACCGGCACATTGCACGCTTTGGCGCGCATGATAATCTCAATCTTCGCTGTCACGGTATCAACAGCATCCACCACGTATGAATACTTCGAAAAATCAAAATCGTCCGCATTTTCCGGCAGATAAAAGCATTTGTATACCTCTACCTCCGCTTTCGGATTGATATCCAGAATGCGTTCTTTCATTACGTCTACTTTATATTTTCCGACACTGCTTCTCGTCGCAATAATCTGACGGTTGATGTTGGTGAGGCAGACCTTATCATCGTCTACCAGCACAAAATGGCCGACACCGCTTCTTGCCAGTGCCTCCACGGTATAGCCGCCCACGCCGCCGATACCGAAAACGGCAACGGTTGCATTCGCCAGAAGATCCATGCTCTCCTGTCCGAGCAGAAGCTGTGTTCTGGAAAACTGATTCAATGCCATTTGTTTTCCTTCCTCCTTGTTTATAATCTCTACTACAATAATAGGTTATTTGCTTTTGTCTGTCAACACCTTACGGAACCAGCTCTGCGGAAACTCAAAAGCAAAGAGAATGCCAAGTACAATCGCAACTGCATCCTTCAGTGTCAGAAATCCTCTTGCACCGGCGCGCTCCAGATCATTGGTTACCACGTAAAAAGCAGTCCAGTAGATGCCGCTTCCCGGCACCAGCGGGAAAATACCCGCAATCAGAAATACCGTTACCGGACAGCGCTTGTACACCGCAAAACTGCGCGACAGAAGGATGACGAGCACCGTTGCAAAAAAGATGGATACCGGCTCTGTCGTATGCGGGAGGATCAGTTTATAGCAGATCCAGCCGCAGGCACCTGCCAGTCCGCAGTACAGGTAGTATTTCCGCGGCACCTGGAACAGCAGCGCAAACGCAATCGTTCCGACGCAGGCTGCAAAAAATTCCGCAATTAAACGAATGGTATCACTCATAGCTGCAGCCCTCCCGCCAGTTGATGATATCCTGTGATAATCAGTCCGACGCCAAGCGCAATACAGAATGTCACAAGCAGCGCATCGAGCATCCGCACGGAACCAGCGATGTAGTCCTGATCCGCAATATCACGGATGGCGTTCGTGAAATTGACACCGGGCACCAGCGGAATAATCGAACCGATGATGACCTTGTCCAGATGGTGCCCAATCCCCGCCTGATACAGAAAAACGGCAATCAGCGTGACAAGCGCGCCGCCGGAAATATTCGTCGCAATCTTTGACATTCTGCCACGCAGCAGGTACAGCAGATAGAAATACAGAACAAAGCCCGACAGAAACGCTACCATGCTGTCCACCACATCGCCGCCGAACAGAAAACAGAAGCAGGCGCTTCCGACACCGGATGCAAGCACCTGGTGCCATCTTGGTTTGTCCGGCATCCGCTGAATATCGAGCAGCCAGGCCTTCGCCTCCTTCGGCATGTGCAGACCCTCCTCGATTTCACGGGAGAGCTGGTTGACTGCCGTTACCTTGTCGAGCCGCGCCGCCGACAGCGGAATGTGACGCACGCGGGCAAATTCCTGCTTTTTTCCGCTCTCAGCTGTCAGAAAAATACCACTGCTCAACACAAACGCATCGCTGGAGTCAACGCCATACGCCCGCGCAATGCGGTCGATCGTCTCCTCCACACGGAAGATTTCCGCACCGCTCGCCAGCAGGATGTCTCCCGCCAGCGATGCCACATCAAGCGCTTCTCTCGTCGATTCTGCGTTCATCTTTGTTTTCCTCCTTTTTCAAAACCGTATACCCATTTTCCTTTCAAAAACAGATACAGGAAAATGACAGAACTGATACTCCAGGTCAGCGGGTAAGCCCAGAAAATCACGCGGATATCCGGGATCAGCCGGACCGTCACGGTAATGTAGCTGACGCGGAACAGGCACCAGACGCAGAGCATGACAACCATGGGAACCGCGGCGTGCCCGGAACCGCGGAGCACAGCCGCGATGCAATGAGAAAACGCCAGCAGAAAATAAAACAGTGCAATCGTTCTCGCCTGCATCACGCCGTAATGGACAACGGCCGGATCGCTGTTAAACGCCGCAATCAAAGTCGGTGCGGCCGCATAGATCACAAACCCGATCAGCTCGGCGATGGTAATGGAACAGAGAATGCCAAACCGCGCTCCTTTTTTCGCCCGGTCATACTGTTTTGCACCGAGATTCTGGCTGACAAACGTCGTCAATGCCATCGTAAAGCATGTAACCGGAAGGAATGCAAAACCCTCGATTTTTGCATATGAACCGCAGCCTGCCATCGCCATTTTCCCGAATGCATTGATGTTCGTCTGCACGAAAACGTTTGCGATCGAAATAACCGAGTTCTGGAAACCGGACGGCACACCGTTGCGGATGATTTCACCGAGCGCTCTGCCATCGAAGCGGATTTTGCGGATGGAAAGACGATACTCTTCCTTCGTCCGCAGCAGATGGATCATACAGAGAATCGCACTTGTAAACTGGGAAATTACCGTTGCAAGCGCTGCCGCACCGACCCCAAGGCCAAGGCCGCCGATAAAAAGCAGATCGAGCACAACATTGATGCACGATGACACGATCAGATAGATCAGCGGGTGGCGGCTGTCGCCGACGGACTGCAGAATGCCGACGAAAATGTTATACATGATAAAACCGAGAGAGCCTGCAAAATACGTACGAAAATATTCGACCGACTGCGGCAGGACATCGGACGGCGTTCCCATCAGCACGAGGATTTTCGGCGCCAGATACATGCCAAGCACAGTCAGCGCTGCACCGGCCGCCAGGCCGAACGCCACGGTCGTATGGATCGCTTTCTGCAGATCTTCCCGGTTTTTCGCTCCGTAATACCTTGCAATCACGACACCAGCGCCCATTGCGATACCGTTAATAAAACCAACCATCAGAAAGATCAGATTGCCCGAAGAGCTGACCGCTGCCAGTGCATTGCTTCCCAGAAAATTTCCTACAATCAGCGAGTCGGCCGTATTGTACAACTGCTGGAACAGATTGCCAAGGAACAGCGGGATCGCAAACAGAATCATCTTTTTTGAAATACTGCCCTCCGTCATTCTTGTTTTACTGTCTGTACTCATTCGTAAAAACCCCCATTTCTTTTTCGTACAGCCAAAACCGGTCATCCGCAGGTTCCCGCCCGGTGCGTGTCCAGCCTTCTTTTCAGCAGACACACACCGGAACTCACCCGAGATGACCGGTTTGGAAATATCCTTTTTTCTATTATATCGAACCTTCTCTGGAATGACAAGCCACAAATTCATACAGAATGGCTTCGACACGTCCCAGCATCTCCTCTTCCGTGCAGAGTTCTTCCGGTTTCATGGATTCCAGGTAATCGTAGAATGCCATAAGAATGCTCGGTTCCCGGATGCTGAGGTAAATCAGCCGCTCTGTCCGCGTCTGGAACAGAAGATAGCCCTCGTTTGCATTGACCGAAATATTCAGCGCATGCTCTGCTCTCTCTTTCGTTTCCCGGATCATACGAAGATTCGCGCGATCCCGCAGCGCCAGAAAGCGGCGGATCAGGGCGATACGCTCGTCAAAGTCCAGCGGAGAATAGCACTCTTTTGGATACTCATCCACGCGCCCCGTTTCCAGGAAACTTTTGATGCCATCCTCTGAGAAAAACATCGTCGTTTTTTTATCCAGCACCTGTGTCTGCATCACCTTTGCGTACTGTGCAACCGCCCGTATCATCTGCTCACGCCCCGGCATTTCTTTTACGAGATGGCGCTCCAGCATTTCTGCTGTCAGAAGGCCGGAAAGACACGGCATTCTCTGAAAGAAATACCGCGGAGAATCTGACGCAACAAAGTGACGAATCAGCGTTTCCGTATAGCCAAGCTGGGACTGCACCGTGTCAAGACGTTCAAACAGCGGTTCCGACTGTTTTAAATAGCCTTCAAACATCTCACGCATCATCCGCAGCGTCGTTTCCTCCCGGAACAGAATTGCATTCTGGTAATCGGCACTGAATGCAAGTGCACAGTGTTCCGTCAGAATGAGATATGGGAACAGACGGAACTCATTCAGCCGCGCCGCCACATTGTCATAGTAGTACCAAGCACGGTAATCACAGCCACAGGCACAGATCGGCAGAATCTTCTGCAGACAGCTCAGATTGTAATTTTTCCGCATCGAAACCATCTTCTCGTTGTTGTTCATGCAGAACAGATGGTGAATCGTCAAATTCGGGTTCTGTTCCCCGAATACCTGCAGAAGTTCCATGGCAAAATCGAAGTCCGGCTGGACCAGAACGGAAATTTTTCCGTCTTCTTTTACAGCTTCACCGAAAAACAGCTGCAAAATTGCATGCCGCACATGCACTGTGCCCCGAAAGGGAATCTCTCCGCTACCCCCCCCCCGTTCAATTCCAGTTTTGCAATCTCCGCCTCATGGAAGATATATTCCTTTTTCCCCTCGCGGTGGCTGAACGTTTCAATCAGTTCTCCGACCGATTTGCGCCGGTAATAAACCTCTTCACCCATCTGGGTAATGTAAAATGCATCCATGAAATCTGTTTTTTCCCGTGGCGTCAGCTGCATGAACTGTGCCATCTTCCGCACAACATCCTCCCCGGACGGATTTCGTTTTCCATTGATGATCTTATACATGAAAGAACGATCGAGTCCGCAGAACTGTGAAAGCGGGTAAACCCCGACATCCTTCATGGTGATATATTCGGATAATAAATCTGAAAAAACTGACATAGAGCCTCCTGTATCTCGATATTTTGTGTCGATTCTTTTCCAATATAGGTAAAAGTTTACCATGTTCAGAGAGACTTGGCAATTCTTCCGTTCGGCTTTGCATATCGTTTTTCTTTTTTTTACAGGATTTTCACACTGTTATGGAAAAACCGACGGAAAATTCCGCCGGTTTTTCTCTCTTTCGACCTGTTTAATCTTTTTTTATTCCAAATACAGTCAGTGCCTGACGTGGTGAAATACCGAGTCCACCGACACTAATCAGCGTATCCTCTGCCTCCAGCAGAAGATTTTCCTTCTGGAATCTGACGATCATGCGGCCACCACTCAAACCGTCCATCCGGCGAAGCTCCATCTCAAGCGTGTTGACGGTACGCCATGCAGCGGATCCTGCGTAAATATGGCCGTCTGCTTCACTGTAGGCGAAATCCCGGCGCATGGAGAGGACAAATTCCTTTTCTTTGCCGCCTTCCTGTACTTTCCAGTACATCTTATCGCAGCCAAAAGCGAATCGCATCTCCTGAATCGGACTTGTCTCCAGCGAAAACAGGCCGCTTCCGCCGATCAGAATTTCTGCAGAATCCGGCAGCTGCTGGTTGTCCATCAGCGGAACAGATACATAAACATGCTTACTTACCTTTTCTTCCATAAACGGATTTCTCGTTCCTCTGCGCGGCTGCAGTGCCAGCTGCGCGGTACGCTCTTTTACCGCACCGGCAAGCGGGGACGGCGGCAGCTCTCCTGCCTCTTTCTTCACATACGGGATCAGTTCCTCCTGCAGTGCACTCAGCTCCTCCTGCGTCTGTTCTGTTGCTGTTGTCAGGATCACAATCAGATCGAGATCCGGGAACACAACGCCGAACTGACCGTACGCACCATCTGCGCGGAAGGAGCCCGGATAACGGCACATCCAGCACTGATAGCCGTAGCCCTGCGCCCAGTCTTTTACGTGGCCTTCCGAATCGCCCTCCGTCTCAATCTGCTTGCGGCAGGCGCGTTCAAACCAGTCTTTTCGAAGCAGCTGCTTTCCTTCCCACTCACCCTGTCTGGACAGAAAATACGTGAATTTTGCCATATCCTCCGTTACCATCTTCATACCGCCTCCACCGAGCTCCGTTCCGTCTCCGAGCAATGCACAGGTAAGGGATGTGATGCCAAGCGGCTCCAGCAGACGGGATTTCAGAAACTCTGTAACATTCTGTCCCGTTTTTTTCCGCAGAACGGCAGCCAGCATGTTGGTTCCGGCTGTATTGTATTTATAAAACGTTCCCGGCTCATGGAGCACCGGATGATGAAGAAAGGTAGAAATCCAGTTTTCGGAATTGTCCATAATCTCCGTCTCGTGGCCGCACCCCATAATCAGCAGGTGATGCAGCGTGATTTTTTTGAGATTTTCGGATGGATTTTCCGGCAGCAGGTCCGGAAAGATATCGACAATTTTCTCATCCAGCGATAAGATTCCCTCCTGCTCGGCAAAACCAATCGCCGTTGCTGTCAACGATTTGCTGAACGAATACAGTGGATGACGGAATTTTTCATCATACGGCTTCCACCAGCCCTTCGCTGCACACTGTCCATGGCGGATCACCATAAAGCTATGCAGCTCAATCTGGCTTTCTTCCATCCGGTCGAGAAAATTCAAAATTCCTTTGGAGCTGATTCCAGCTGATTCCGGTGTCACATCTTTAAAGTATCCCATTTTGCTTTTCCCCTTTCTCGCAGCCCTTATGCATCAATTTCGTAAAGTTCGACAGAAAGATCGCCCTTCCAGCTTACACGGTCGTACGGTGTCTCCGGATAAACCACTGTAGAGATAGCATCTACGCCATCCTCAGCAAACAGTTCCAGAATGGAAACATCAAAAACAAGCTCCAGATTCCATGCTCCGTCTTTCTTTCTCGCTGCGGTGCTGATGGAATATTTTTCCGTCATGAAGTGCTCACTGAATTCTTTGTAGCCCGCCATGGTACGGTCAACCGTGATTTTGGTGTCAGTTACATAAATCTTCAATTTCTGTCCCACTGAGTTTTTCAGGCAAATTTTCGCATCTCCTTTTCCGGAAACCTTCAGTCCAAAGGTCTCTGTGCGGATCGTTGTATGATTCTCGATCGGATAGCTGCTGTGACGGAATTTTTCCAGTCCGGCCGGAGCAGCCACGAGGGTCAGCGCACCATCTACTTCTGTCAGGGACAGCTTTCTCGCCAGGGTTGCCTGGCCACAGTACTCTTCTGTCGGAGTCTGTGCTGCATACTGCCAGTTCATACCCCATCCCATCAGCAGAACATCTTTCGCATTCTGGAATGTAACGGCTGCATAGTTGTCGAAGCCTTCATCCAGCCATCTCGGCTCATCGGATGGGTAGGTGCAGAGGAATTTTTCTCCATCGAAATCGCCCAGGAAATACTGCATTTTGCAGTGGTCATCTTCGGAAGCTTTCGTCATGCTGACAACAAGAACCCATACATTTTTTCCTTTATACTCAATCGGGAACAGATCCGGGCATTCCCATACACCCTTCACATGGTTTCCTTCCGGTCCGAATTCTCCTGTTTTCTCCCAGTTTTTCATATCCTGGGATGCATAGAAGAAGACACGGTCCTGCGCTGCAAGGACAAGACTCCAGCATCTTCTGACCGGATTCCAGAACGCTTTCGGGTCACGGAAATCGGAAATTCCCGGGTTTTTGATGACCGGATTCAGATATGACTTTTCAAAATGCCGGCCCTTATCATTGCTGTATGCAATACTCTGCTGTTCCAGGCCGTCCTTATGATGACTCGTGTAAATAGCAATGATTGGCGGATTTTCATTGGTGCCATACTCAGAAGAATTCTGCGTATCATACACAGCACTTCCCGAGAAGATAAATCCAAGTTCATCCGGATAAAGTGCGATTGGCTGATGCTCCCAGTGAATCAGGTCGCGGGATGTTGCATGGCCCCAGTGCATCGGTCCCCAGCTGGTATCATACGGGTACTTCTGATAAAAGAAGTGGTACACGCCATCTACATAAACCATGCCATTCGGATCATTCATCCAGCCTTTTTCCGGCGAAAAATGGATTTTCGGTCTGTAATCTCTTTTTTTCATCATTTTTGTAAAACCTCCCAAAATAAACATATCCCCTATTTTTTAATGGTGTACATTTTCACTTCCAGATCTCCGTCTGTGGAAACCACCTGATACGGAGCATCCGGGTAAACACATACAGAAGCGGTCTCCAGACCACCATCTGCATAAATCTCCAGATAGGAAACATCAAAAATAATCTCCATGTTGACATTTCCGCGCATGTAACGTTTTGTTGTGGATATCAGCAGATCCTCTTTTTTGAAGAGCTTCGGATCTACATCATCAAAGTAACTAAGGTCGCCGCTCTTAGAGCGGTCCACCGTGATGCTGTCCACCGTTACCTCGATGACTACTTCCTCACCTCTGCTGTTTTTCAGCGCAATTCTTCCGAAATTG
This sequence comes from Blautia sp. AM23-13AC, assembly GCF_003435675.1. Taxonomy (NCBI): domain Bacteria; kingdom Bacillati; phylum Bacillota; class Clostridia; order Lachnospirales; family Lachnospiraceae; genus Blautia; species Blautia sp. AM23-13AC. The sequence goes on from NZ_QTUL01000006.1 coordinate 86,835, forward strand.
CCCTGCACGAGAAGTCCAAAGCTCTCGGTCAGCAGCGGCTTCTGATTTCCGATCGGGAAGGCACCCGCACGGTACTCATCGATCCCGAACGGTTTTGTTTTCAGGCGGTATCCCTCATCGGTCTCACAAAGTGAAAGTTCTCTTGGCAGTGTCATCAGACCGGAATACTCACCGGTCGGAACAAAGTTCGCGTAGAGCGGATTAACGCCCCATCCAAGGTAAACCGGGCGGTCGTAGTTTCCATACGTTACGCCGGCATAGTTGTCGAATCCGAAATCAATCCACAGCGGCTCGTCTGTGATCTCGGTGCACTGGAAGGTATCTCCATCAAAATCACCGACGAAATACTGTATATTGGCACGGCCTTCGGTTCCCGGATGTATCATGCTGACTATCAGAATCCATTTGAATCCGTCAAATTCATTTCCTGTCTTAGCACGGATCAGATCGGTGCATTCCCATACCGTCGGCACTTTATTGACACCGACACCGAACTCGCCTGTTTTCTTCCAGTTTTTCAAATCCTGGGATGCGTAAAACTCTGCATGGTCGCCAGATGCCAGAACAAGGCTCCAGCAGTCCTTTTTGTCATTCCAGAAGACGCGTGGATCACGGAAATCCGGTGTGCCCGGGTTTTTGATCACCGGGTTGCCATAATATTTTTCAAAATGCTTTCCCTGATCCAGACTGTATGCAATACACTGCTGCTCCAGGCCTGTTTCCATATTGTGCGCCGTGTAGACAGCCACCATCGGCTTCTCACCGTATTTCGCAAATCCGCTTGTGTTATTTTCATCGTATGCCATACTTCCGGAGTACATCGTTCCGATCTCATCCGGGTACAATGCGATCGGCAGATGCTCCCAGTGAATCAGGTCTTTCGATACTGCATGACCCCAGTGCATCGGTCCCCATACAACGTCATTTGGATTGTGCTGATAATACAGGTGCCAGATACCATCGATATAAATCAGTCCGTTCGGATCGTTGTTCCAGTTTTTCTCCGGTGTAAAATGAATGTTCGGCCTAAAATCTCTTTTTCCCTGTTTACTCATGTAATCCCTCTTTTCCTGCTCTCTCTTTTCCTATTTTATCTTTTTCCATTTGTTTCAATCCACAGTCGGTAATTTCACAGAGTCTGACATGTCAGCAGAATGCTGACTGTGGTTTGCCTCATGTCAGTGGGGGATACCGATTTCTCTCCGCCCGCCACTGCCGTTAACTTTCTTATTTGCAATTCATCTCACCACCTATAGAGGTGGGAGAATCCTTGCTATTATTTGTTGAAACTTCAACAAATAAGAAATAAAAACGAAATAGTCTTCTTTTTAAATATGGCCATGTTATATGGGATACAACATGGCCACATTTAGAATTTCTTTAGTTGTAGAACATCAATTACAAATCGTTTACGTTACTGTTTTTTTCGTAATCGCTTTTCGCCCGATTTTTAGTTTGCTGCAGAAGCTGCTCGATCTACTGCGCCCTGGTAAATCTCAACCAGTTCATTCAAGCCAGCGCCTTCCAGCTCTGTTTTATAGGAATCCCAGCTTGCATCATCAACGCCGCCGGTTACCCATGTGGTGATATAACGATCAACGATATCGGAGATGGTCGGCTGAATCTGTGCCAGACGCTGAATCTCTTCCTGGGTCATCAGAACACGCGGAATAGTGTCATACTCTTCCATGATGTCATCTTTACCGTTTTCTTTCTGCATCTCGAGAAGCTTTACAGCATCAAAGGTGTATCCGCAAACAGTATCATAGTACTCGTTCTGAACGATCATAGAACCACGGCAGGTTGTGGAGTTTATACGAGCCTCACCAAAGTTCTTATAATCCGGATTCAGAGGTTTGTAGTTTCCATTTTCATCAAGTGGTGTACGAAGAATGCCGTCCTCGTCTTTCTCATAGTTGTATCCGATTGCACCCCAGTTAGATGTAACAGAAATTTCCGGATCGCCTACCATGTAATCTACAAATCTTGCAACAACGTGCGGGAATTTGCAGGTTGTTGTGATTGCTGTATCGGAAGAATCCTGCAGCTCAGAGTAGTTACACTCGAAACCGGTCATACCGTCTTCGCCCTGCAGTCTTGGAACTGCTACGTACTGATCATGTACTTCCTGGTTTGTAATTTCCTGATCGCCCCAAACACCGAAGGAACCGATCTTTGCAACGTTCTCTTTGATCAGGGAAGCGTTGAATGCCATACTGGAGTCTGCCTCGAAGGAGCCGTTCCAGATCAGTCCTTCTTCATACAGCATATTGAAGAATTCTGCTGTTTTCTTGAATGCTTCATCCATTGCAGTGAAGGTAACTTTTCCATCAACCAGTCTTAAGTGATCCGCATATGCATTTCCTCCGCAGTAGGAGTCAGCGCATCCGAATGCACCCGTGAAACGATAGAACAGGTTGTAGGAACCAAAGGTATCGGTTGCACCGAACCAGGTAGCCATTGGTGTACAGATTATTCTCGACATGTTTAACCAGAGATGCCATAAACGGATGTGAAAGATTCTTAACAACAATTCCGATAAAACCGGACTTGTTGCGGAACAGGTTCTGGGCAAGCTCATTTGGTTTATAGTTCAGTTCCTCCACTGCCTGCATGATCTTCTGTTTTGTTTCATCGGAAATATACCCGCTCCCATTGAGTGCACGGGATACCGTTCCGATTCCTACTCCCGCTTTGATCGCGACATCTCTAATACTTGCCATAGTTTCTCCTAACTCCTATTCTGACACTGGGCTGTTTTCTCTGACTCGTTCCGGCTTTTCCCCCGCTGCCGGTCTGTGGAGCCCGTTCCACAATGCTTGATTACTTTTATTTTAAAGCACCGCAATCTACAAATCAAGTTAAAAGCTGAAAATTTAAGTACAAAAAACAAGCGACTGTTTGGATCATTTCCCTTTTTCTGGTGAAACCATCCAAACAGCCTCCTGTGTTTTTGTCACTTTTGTCTTATTTTCCAAAAACGCTCATTCATGCGGGCATGCTTTGCGATTTTTCTGGAATTTCATATGTCCCTGAACATTCAGAAACGCTTAATCGTTTTCCAACGAGATATCACCATCCTTTGTCATCAGTGTGATTCTGCCCGCTGGCTGATCCGGTACATAAGAAAAGCTCTGCTCGTCCTCCTCTTTCTGCATCAGATTCTCCATGGTATCCGGTACATCGATCTCCCCAAAATCTGTCTTTGCCGTAATTTCCAGCCGTTCCAGATCTTTTTTACCCAGTTCAAGTTCAATATCGCCGTAGGAGTTTTCCACCGACACGTCTCCGGAAAGCTTCGTATTTTGGATTTTCGCATCGCCATCCTCCAGCGTGATCGACCCATTCTCCCACGTTCCGCTCTTCAGTTCCACATCACCGTAATCTGCTTTGCATTTGATATTCTGCATGTCACATCCGAAAAGTGTGATATCTCCATCCGCATTTTGCAGTCTTCCGCTTTCCGCCTGGATGCCATTCATCTGCACATCACCGAATCCCATCGTTACCTCTATTTTTTTCAGTACCTTCTTTTCCGGTACATACAGAATCACTCCTGTTTCCGACTGTTTACCGCCACTTAAGATTTCTTCCGTAAAGTCAATATTAATGTAAATCGTATCGGACACTGCGCTTGTCTCTTCGATGCTCAGAACACCGTCCCGCACGCGATATTCCACTGCATTCTCTCCTTTTTTCGACGGAATCCGCCAGGCGAGATAACAGGAATCGTCACCGGACGGAAGGATGTTCAGGTCGCCGATCGTAAGGTCTGCCTGCAGTTCATCAAAATCATCAAGTTTTATCTTTTCCTGTGTGGAAATGCCGTCTTCCTTCTTCGCAGAACCGCTCATCGCATTCAGATCATACGTTTCCGCGTATGCTTTTCCGCCGCTTGCCCATCCGCTGAACATCAGCACTGCACCGGCAATACAGCAGGCACATCCTGTCAGTAATGCTGTTTTTGTCCATTTTTTCATGATCTGCTTCCTCCTTTTTTCGTTACCTTACGTGTACACCACACGAACAGCCGTCCCATCCATTTTGCAAAGTATACGCCGAACACTGCGCACAGAATACTGATTCCCAGCATGAAAACGCCCATTCCGGTAATAAAGCAGAATCCGCCGAAGGAAACCGTAACTGCCAGAATGCCGCGCAGCAGCATTTTAATTCCGGCGGCCACGCCGACAACTGCAATCAGAAAAACGCTCATATCAAGCAGTGCCGCACAGAGGGCCGCGCAGAGCAGAACGATGAGAATGCTGATCAGAATCGGGGCTCCGACCGGGGCTGCAAACAGGGCGAGAATCGCGATCCAGACGATGTTGGCGCCTGTCGTTTTTTTCTTCTCTTTCCGTTTTTCTTCCTTTTCCATTGCCTCGCGTTCATCTACTTTTTTGTCCAGAAGATTCCGCATCAGCTCGGCGGCTGCCTGTTTCGGTGTTCCGAGTTCTTTGATCACGGCCTGCTCATTTTCCGGACCGGCATCTGCAAAATACTCGGTGAAGTATTCCATCGCATCTTCATAGTCGCTCTGCGGAAGCTTCCTCAGATACTTTTCCAATTGTTTCAGATATTCCCCACTCGTCATTCTTTTTTCCTCCACACGATAATGTCGTCAATGGTGTCACGGTAGGACTTCCATTCGCCCTGCAGGTACGCCATCTGTGTTTTTCCTGCTTCTGTGATCGAATAATACTTCCGTTTTCTGCCCTGGTACTCTGCGGAATACGTCGTCACGTAGCCCGCCTTTTCCAGTTTTTTCAGGATCGGGTACAGTGTCGACTCTTTGATGTCTGCAACCAGTTTGATCGTCTGGCTGATTTCATATCCATAAGAATCTTCCCGATTCACAATCGACAGGATCATAAATTCGATCAGCAGTGCTGATACCGGAAAATACATAAAAAACCACCTCCGTTAGTTTCTGATATGTAAAATATTTATATATATAATTTATACATATCATAAGACGATGGAGGTGGTTTGTCAAGGGGAATATATAAAATTTTTACATATTCGCTGTCATGTCATCATCTGTGTTTATTTCAGGGCTTTTCCGGAACCGAATGCGTCGCCGACTTTGTCGCCCATGGCGAGATAGGTGTTGTTGACCGGGTCGAAGGCGATTGGTTTCAGTTTTTTCGGGTCGATCTTTCCGTCGGTCAGAACGCTCTCGTCTGCGCAGACGTTCACGATCTCGCCGACCAGAATGCCGTTGTCAAAGCTTTTCACTTTGCACTCCAGTGCCATCGGAAGCTCGTCGATCAGCGGCGCGTTGACGAATTCGCTCTTCGTTGCATGGAAACCGGCGCGTGCAAATTTATCCGGAACTTTTCTGCCGGACTCGATGCCGACGTAATCGCAGCCAACAACAGTATCCTCGGTTGCCATGCTGACGGTGAAGGCACCGGTTGCGGCAAGGTTGTCTGTTGTCTTGTGGTCGCCCATGCTGATGGAGATCTCATTGAAATCTGTGACTACACCCCATGCAGCATTCATGGCATCCGGGTTGCCATCTTTGTCATATGTTGCAATAATCAGAACCGGAAGTGGATACATGTTTGGTTTTGCTCCAAAATTTACTCTGCTCATGGTTGTTCCTCCTGTTTTGCTTGATTTTCTTTATTATAACGCTTACAGCAAACTTTAACACAAGAGATTTTCTCTGCAAATTTTCTTAATCGTTTAATTTTCTCGTCATATCATGCCATTCCTCGCCGCCCCAGGTGGATGCGGAGATTCCCTCGTCGCGGAAATTCATCTTTTTGTACATCTCCACCTTATCCTGCAGGCAGGTCAGAATGAGCTGTTTTCTTCCGTTTTTCTGTTCCCGGCGGCTGTACTCTTCCATCAGCGCGCGGGCGATTCCCTGGCCGCGGTATTCCGGCAGGACACTGAGACCCAGCAGCATGACGTTTTCTCCCTTCGGGTCGTACAGACTGATTTCATCGAAAAAGGCATCACGGAATTTTGTCTCGTTTGTTGCAAGTCCGTTCAGCGTTCCGGCGATTTTTCCGGTTTCTTTGTCTACTGCCGCCAGAAACAGCTCCGGCGCGTACTGCACCCGCTCGCGCATGCTCTTTTCGGAGCACGCCTCATTCGGCGGAAAGCACGCCAGCTCAATGGCAACGCCCTGTTCCATTTCGTCCTGGCGGATGGTTCGAAGTTCATATCGTTCCATTTTATGGTATTCCTCCATTGCCCGCTCAAAAAACTGCAGAAAACCGTCTTCCACGGCAAGCTGATCGAGCGCGGCTTCTTGCTCATTCAGATCGTAATAATATTTTCCGGTCCGCAGATCGATCGACAGACGGTCGAGCGGAAAGCCTTTTTTGCTCATCGGATGGGGTGTGCTGACCATGCGGAAAGGAGCGCTCTCCATTGACGGGTCCATCGCGTCATAGCGGTGGTCCGCATCAAGAATCAGCGAAACTGCGTTTTTGTAGCGTCCCGTCAGGCCGCCGTACTTTTCTGCAAGGGCGGCGTAATGCACGGTCATTTCTTCATCGGACAGATACTTTCCGTTCACGGTCCGCACATGGACGCCGGGCTGGTCGTCCTCTGCCACGTTGTCAAAATACAGACCGGAATCACAGGAGAACACCGGCATATGAAGCGCGTTGAAATACGCCTCCACCTTTTTCCTGGCATTTTCCAGCGGCGTTTTTCCATCCTCGATAATCTCTGGCTGCTTAACACCGCCAAGATCTTTCAGCCCGATCAGCTCAATTCCAAGACCGGCAAGGCGGTGACGCATCGCGTCGAGTTTTGCCGGGTTGCCGGTTCCGTACAGTAACTTCATTTCTGCCCCCTTCTATGCCTCGATGCCGAACTCTTCCGGGCGGAAGCGCGGGCAGACATTTTCCGACGATGTGATGACGGATGCAGCAAGACGCGTACCGATTTCAACTGCCTTGCCAAGCGTTTTTCCATAGGTCAGACCGGCGGAAACACCTGCGCAGAACGCATCACCGGCTCCTGTTGTATCTTTTACCTGTACTTTCTGCGCCGGGCAGAAGCCGCTCTCTCCGTCTGCTTCCGCATAAACCGCTCCGTCGCCGCCCATTGTTACGACCATGGCCGGAACATTTGCCGCTTTCAGACGCTCGGCGAGAATCTTTTCCATCTCGGCCGGTGTTTTTTCGCTGTAATCATCGGAGAAGAAAACGCCTGCCTCGATCTGGTTGCAGATCAGGCAGTCAAATTTCTGCAGAAGATCTCTTCTGCTGACTGCGATGTTCATGTTGCTGACAACGCCGTACAATTTTTTATCGTATTTTTCACAGAGCTGTACCAGCTTTTTGATGATCTCTTTGTCCATATCGATCTCTGCCACAATGGAATCGCAGTTTTCGATAATTTCATCTCCGTTTTCTTCCAGAATATCGAGAATCGGCATCAGGTTCGGGCGCTGGGAAATGGAGCCCGCCAGGTCACCGTTGTGATCGAAGACAGCAAGCCATGTTCCCATACCGTTCGGGATTTCTTTCATGTATTCGGTATTGACTTTGTGGCGCTGCAGTTTGCGCACAACATCCTCGCCGAGTGCGGTATTATCCGCGATTCCAAGGAAGGTCGGGCGCAGTTCCAGGTTTGCGATATCCTCCACCACGTTTCGGCTCACACCGCCGTGGATGTATTCGACATGGCCGGCGTTTCTGCCGTCCGGGACGTAGATGTCCTCTGGAAAACCTTTGATATCCACAAAAACTGCTCCTAATACTACGATTCCATTTTTATTTACTGCCATGTTTCTTTTTTCCTCTCCTGTTTTTTCATTCCTTCTTTTTTCAGACAAGCCTCTTCGTCTGTTTCACGAAATTGTTTTCTTCTGTTGTATTAAGCCTTCTTTTGCGTTAGTAAACAGACTGTCTCCACATGCTCCGACCACGCGAACATATCATACCCCCATGCCTCTTCTGCCTTATATCCGTGTTTTGTCAGATACCGCAGGTCTCTCGCCAATGTCTCCGGATTGCAGGAGACGTAGACCACTTTTTTCGGTGAAAGGGTTACGACAGAGGACAGAAAGGCTTCATCACTGCCGGCTCTTGGCGGGTCCATGAAGACGATGTCGGCTTTTTCGCCTTTTTCGGCCATGGAGACCATGAAGGCGCCGGCGTCGTTCTGGTAGAAGGAGACGTTTTTGATTTGGTTTCGTTTGGCGTTTGTTACGGCATCGCGGACGGCGTCCGGGTTCAGTTCGACGCTGATGACTTCTCTGGCATCGCGGGATGCGATGAGGCCGATGGTTCCGATTCCGCAGTAGGCGTCCATGACGCGTTCGTTTCCGGTGAGGCCGGCCAGGGAGATGGCTTTTTCGTACAGGTTTTTCGTCTGAACCGGGTTGACCTGGTAGAAGGACTGCGGGGAGATGCGGAAGGTGCAACCGCAGAGTTCATCCTCGATGTAACCGCGTCCGAAGAGGACAATGTCGCGTTTTCCGAGTACCATGCTGTCGGTGCGGTCGTTGACGTTCAGTACGATCGTGGTGATCTCCGGGTGGAGTTTGCGCAGGGCCTTTACGAAGTTGTTTTTTGACGGGAAGACTGGTGATACGCAGACGAGGACGACCATGATCTCGCCGGAAGTAAAGCCGGTGCGCACCATGACGTGGCGCAGGAGGCCGTAGCCGCTGTCCTCGTTGTAGATCATGATTTTGAAGCTCTTCAGCAGACTGCGGATATCGCGGATGATGGCATCGGCACGCTGATCCTCGAGCAGGCACTCATCGACCGGGACCACTTTGTGTGTGCCCTTTTCATAAATGCCGGATATGATCGTTCCGTCTTTTTTGCGTGCAAAGGCGGAATTGACTTTATTCCGGTAATGATAAGGATTTTCCATGCCAACCATGCCTTTGACCGGGACGATGCCCTTCAGAGTCTTCTTCAGGAACTGCTCTTTTTTCGCGAGCTGCTCTTCGTAGGAGAGGTTCAGATATGTGCATCCGCCGCATTTTTTCTGATAAGGACATTTCGACGATGATGAACTCTTTTTCTGCTTTCCTTTTTCCGGTGCCACGCTCTTTGTTTTCTCGATACGAACAGCTTTCTTTTTATTTTCCCTGTCGAAATACGTCTTTTTTCTTCCGTCAGTTCTTTTATTTTTCTCTCTCGTGTTTTCCACTTTCTCTTACCTTCTTCCTCTATTTCGCAAACCCGCGCAGCAGCGCGATCTCTTTTGCATATCCGTCCAGCTCATTCGGTGTTTCCAGATAGAACGGCAGTCCCGCCAGCGCCGGATGTGTCACAATCCGCTCAAATGCCGCAAGTCCCAGCGATCCCTCGCCGATCTTCTCATGGCGGTCCTTATGGCTCTCAAACGGATTCTTGCTGTCGTTCAGATGAACCGCTTTCAGCTTCGAAAGTCCTACCACGCGGTCGAACCTCTCAAGCACATCATCGAGGTGATCCACAATATCGTATCCCGCATCGTACACATGGCACGTATCTAGGCAGACACCCATGTGGTCTTTTAATTCCACGCGCTCCAGAATCGCCGCCAGCTCCTCAAACGAGCGGCCGACTTCGGTTCCTTTTCCTGCCATCGTCTCAAGCAGCACCGTGGTCGTCTGCTCCGGTTTTAAAATTTCATTCAGCATCTCCGAAATCAGACGGATTCCCTCTTCCGCCCCCTGTCCGGTATGACTGCCCGGGTGGAAATTGTAGCAGTTTCCCGGCGTATACTCCATCCGTTTCAGATCATCCGCCATCGTCATCCATGCAAACTCTCTCGTGTGCGCATCCTTCGAGCACGGATTCAGCGTGTACGGCGCATGTGCCAAAATGCGCTCGATTCCATGCTCCTTACTGTAAGAAAGAAACGCTGCGACATCCGCCTCGTCGATGGCTTTCGCCTTGCTTCCTCTCGGGTTTCTTGTAAAAAACTGAAAGGTATTCGCCCCGATGGACACCGCCTCTTTTCCCATGGCAAGATATCCTTTGGACGATGATAAATGACATCCTATTGTCAGCATAACTTCTATTCTCCTTTATTTCCAAACCACAACTCACCGATTCTCTGCGAGCCGCATTACTTAAAGCACAATTTTCCGGTACGGAATTCCCATCTCCGAGAGTGCTTCCTCCTCCCGCTTCTGACACGTAAAGAGCAGCACCTGCGTCCGGTTTTCCGCCAGCCATTTCAAAGTTTCTTTCAGCCGGTTTTCATCGTAAAACGCAAACGATTCATCGAGAATCACCGGCAGCTCCTCCTCGCCGCAGAGCACATCCATCGCCGCCATGCGGAGCGCAAAGTACGCCTGCTCGATCGTGCCGCGGCTGACCTGTTCAAGCGGCACATATTCGTCTGCGGTGTGAAGACCGATCCGCAGATTCTCATCCATATTCACCTGCAGATAGCGACCATTCGTCAGCGATGACAGCGTTTTTGACATCTGCTGTTTTAAGCGGTCGCCGATCCGGCTCTGCATCTGTACGGAGAGACTCTGGATCGCCTCCCCCGCTAGGGAAAGCGCATCGAGTTCTTCCTGCAGATGATCTTTTTCCGTCATGGAAATGCAGAGCTCTTCGTATTCACTCTGCAAGTTCGACAGCACCGTCTGTTTCTGCCCCAGCTCCTGCTTCAGGCGGTCCACATTCCACTGCTGGCGGCGGATCGCCTGCTCCTCCGGCTCCGTCACGACCTGCTCGACCTCCGTTTTCCGGTGACGGAACAGACTGTACGCCAGATACAAGAGCGCCGCAATCGCAAGCCCGAGTCCCGTTCTCGTCAGCAGCGAATCAATATGGAAGAACTGCAGAATGCATAAGAACAAGAGAAATCCAGCCAGCGCCACGCACGCGGCACCCCATTTGCGGCTCTTCCGAGATTCTTTTTTCATCTTCCGCACCCGTTCGATCGGCACATCCTTCTGATAAATATCCCGCTTCATCTGCTCTTTCGCCTGCTGCAGATTCTCCTCGCTCTGACGGCACTCCTCCGTAAAAACGGAAATTTTCGTCTCAAGTTCTTCCTTCCGTTTTTCCAGTCCCGCCAGCGTCTTTTTCTGTTCCTGCTCCAGGCGCTTTCTCTTCTGCTTCAGCAGATCCAGCGCCGCCGCCACATCGAGCTCTCCATCGCTGCTCCCCTGGTAATTTGCCATATAGTTCCGCAGCTCATCCGCAAGCCCTTCCTCGGTTCTGCCTTTTAACTGCCCGATCGAAGCCGTATTATCATACACAATCTCACTGACACCGCCGAGCAGCATGGAAAGATCGCCGTCCTCCACGGAGAGCACCTCGCCGTCCGTCAGGCACACCAGCTTTGCATTGGCGTTCTGCCGCCCGAAATTCCGGGTCAGGCGGAACCGTTTGCCGCCGCTTTCAAGCACCATCTCTCCCGCATAGTATGCCGGATTTTCCCATGGCTCATAACGACTGTAGACATCATTTTTTGCCGCCCGCCCCCGGCCGCGTGTCATGCCGAACAGCATGCTGCGGATGAAGGTATGGACGGTCGATTTTCCGCTCTCATTTTCCCCGCTGATGAGCTGAATCCCATCGGAAAATTCCAGTGTGCGGTTCTGCATTTTTCCAAAATTGCGGATTTCCAGTTTTTCTATTTTCATCTTCTATATACCTCCCGCAATCTTTTTTTCAGCCGTTCCTGCGTGCCGCCAGCAGCGCCTCGAGACCATAGTCGAGCGCCTTCTGTGACTGCGCATCCGTCTTTGTTTCAAACGCTTCAATATAGGCGCTGATCAGACTAGCGCCATACGTTTTCTTCAGCTGTTCCAGATCGTACGCCGGACGTGTTTCATCCTCCACGGAGATGACTCTGCCGCAGTCCAGCAGCCGTTTCGGAGAAAATTCCAGCTCGGCGGCGCGGTGTCCCACAAGTTTCAGACGGATGATTTTTCGGATCTTTCCATCCTCCCGCAGCGCCAGTTCCTGTTTCAGCTTTGTCTCAAGCGCATACTGCGTCAGATCCTCCGTCACGTTCAACACCAGATCTTCGTACTCATATCTGGCAAACGGCACAAACTGAATCCGCGTGCCGTGCTCGTCCACCGTTCCGCGGATGTAGCCGTGCGGCCCCGACTGCGTCTCATCCGTCGGTTCGAGTGCGCCTGCGTATGCCATTTTGTCGGGAATAAGAATCCCCGGCTTATGAATGTGCCCGCACGCAATATAATCAAACCCAGCCTGCGCCATGCGGCCCGGATTCCACGGCATGTGGCGGGCATCGCCGCCGTGCGCGAGCAGCAGATGATATTTCATTTTTCCCTCCGGCCGCACGCCGTCCAGCCGGTTTTCCAGAATCTCTTTTTTGTCGTAACTGCATCCGTACACCGCCGTCTTCTTCTCCGGGACTTCAACACACTCCGGCTCCGGCGACAGGAGCATTACCACGTTGTCTGCCCAGTCGAAACCGCGGTAAAAGCTCTCCCGCTTCACATAATCGTGGTTTCCGGCAATCAGCACGACGATCGTCTCCGGGATGGAAGCAAAGAGATCATTAACCTCTTTCAGTTCCCGCAGAAGCGGCTGGCACTGAAACAGATCTCCCGCGATCAGCAGAAAGTCCGTCTTTTCCCGACCGGCCAGGCGGATGATCCGCCGGAAGCTCTCCCAGATGGCCTCCCCGCGCTCCTCGCTCCAGGGAAATCCCGCATCCGGCTGCATGCCGAGATGCACATCCGCAATATGAATAAACCGCATAGGCGCATACCCCTTTCTGGATTCATTTTCTCCATTACTGCAATACGGACGTCAGGCGCACCAAATCCACATTGGATTCCACTGCACCCGGCATCCGTATTTTTTAAGTTTCTATATCACTTTTCGTAATTACAGCTCACAGTTGTTTACTGTTCTCGGGAACGGGATGACGTCGCGGATATTACCCATTCCGGTCAGATACATGACGCATCTTTCAAATCCCAGTCCGAATCCTGCATGGTGGGTAGAACCATATTTTCTGAGGTCCAGATAGAATCCGTAATCTTCCTCAGCAAGTCCCAGCTCTTTCATACGGCCAAGCAGTTTCTCGTAGTCGTCCTCACGCTGACTTCCGCCGATGATCTCTCCGATGCCAGGAACCAGACAGTCCATAGCGGCAACGGTCTTGTTGTCATCGTTCAGCTTCATGTAGAACGCTTTGATCTCCTTCGGATAATCGGTAACGAAAACCGGTTTCTTGAAGATCTGCTCGGTCAGATAACGCTCATGCTCGGTCTGCAGATCGCATCCCCAGTATACTTTGTAATCGAATTTGTCGTTGTTTTTCTCCAGAAGCTCGATAGCCTCGGTGTAGGTTACACGGCCGAACTCAGAATTTACGACATGGTTCAGACGCTCGATCAGTCCCTTGTCCACGAAACTGTTGAAGAACTGCATTTCTTCCGGTGCATGCTCCATAACGTAGCGGATGACATATTTCAGCATTGCCTCAGCAAGCTCCATATCGTCCTCCAGATCAGCGAATGCGATTTCCGGCTCGATCATCCAGAACTCAGCTGCGTGGCGGGTGGTGTTGGAATTCTCTGCACGGAAGGTCGGTCCGAAGGTGTAGATATTGCGGAATGCCTGTGCAAAGGTCTCGCCGTTTAACTGTCCGCTTACGGTAAGGCTTGTCTTCTTTCCGAAGAAGTCCTGTGTGAAATCAACAGCGCCGTCCTCGGTTTTCGGAATATTGTCAAGATCCATGGTGGTTACCTGGAACATCTCGCCGGCTCCCTCGCAGTCGCTGCCGGTGATCAGCGGGGTGTTGACATAAACGAAGTCTCTCTCCTGGAAGAACTGATGGATCGCATAGGCGCAGAGGGAACGAACACGGAATACTGCCTGGAAGGTGTTGGTTCTCGGACGCAGATGGGAAATGGTACGAAGGTATTCCATGGAGTGGCGTTTTTTCTGCAGCGGGTAATCCGGTGCGGAAACGCCCTCTACGGTAATTTCTGCCGCCTGAATCTCAAACGGCTGTTTTGCCTGCGGGGTAGCAACGAGGGTACCTTTTACGATGATGGCTGCGCCGACGTTCATTTTGGAAATCTCAGCGAAGTTTTCCATCTCATCGTGGTATACGATCTGCAGGGTTTCGAAATAGCTTCCGTCGTGCAGAACGATGAAACCAAAGGTTTTGGAATCACGTACGCTGCGCACCCAGCCGCCTACGGTTACTTCTTTGTCCAGGTATGCTTCCCGGTTTTTATAAATCTCTCGGATGGTTGTAAGTTTCATTGTCTTTTTTCTCCCTAAATATTCATAGTGCTTTCTTTATTCTAGCACTTTTTGCGTCATTAGAAAACCCCGCAAATCACTCGATCTTTACTTTTTTAATATAACTGATGAAGACATTGCCGTTCTGTGCGAACAATGCATCGCTGTCATCGTCAGAAAGTGCAGTTGTCTCGCCCGTTGCCGGGTTATACAGCCAGGAATTTCCAAAAATATCGTATCCGGTCAGAAGCAGACTCTCGTTCGCGCCGGTCTTTACAACAACGCCGTAGCCGCTGCTGATCATGTAGAGAATTTCTTCTCTTGTGCAGCCCGTCAGGTTCAGCAGTTCGTAATCATCACCGAGTGACTCCTTCAGCACGTTTTCGTCCAGAGATGCACTCTGGAATCCCGACGGCATCGTTGTCTCGTCGAGGCGCATGCCCTGCTGGCGGTTTCCGCGCTCCCACACATAGGACTGGCTGCTGTTCAGCACAACGCCGACATTCTCATCGGCAAGCTGTACGGCCTCGGCCGGGGAGCTTAAAATGGCGATCAGTTTTCCTTTTCCATATACATAGTAAAGATCTGCGCTGCCCGTGTCGTACGACATCGTAAGATCGGTCCGTAAGGTTGAATAGATATATTTCGGTGTCAGTGTCAGAAGCGACTGTGTTTTGCCGCTCGTCGAGAATTCCAGAAGGAACTGCTGCTCTCTTCTGTCGTCCACCGTTGCCAGGCGGCCCGTCACCAGTTCCTGGCTCTGCTGCTCGCCGTTCATGATGTGATCCTCCGGCGCATCCGCATAGCCGTTTTCCTGGCGTACCACGCGGTCCAGCTCCAGAAGGCCGTCCGAAATCGACACGCCTGTCACATAATAGCCGTCCTGGTGATACTCTTTTTTCACGTTTCCGTCGATGCTGACAATCCGCACCGTATGCATAGCGAAAACTTCATTGCCGGAAATATCTTTTAAAATATCGCTGTCATTTGCCATACCATAGACAAAGTCTTCATTGATAAAGCCAAGTGCCCGGATCTTCTGTCCGTCATCCGCCGCAAAGCGCTGCGTTTCCCCGCTCTCCAGATTCATCACGGTGATGTTCATCGCACTGCTTGCATTGTCCGCATCCATCCACGCGATGCTCTCCTGGCTTTCCGATACTACAAAGCAGTCCTCCGGGATACTTTCCCGGACCACCGTCGTCGTGCCGGTTTCAATATCTACCTTACACAGGTTCTCATTCAGATAGAGATACATCTCTCTCTGCTTGTTGACGTAGGAGAGGCGGTCGAGCTGTTTTTTCAGCATCTCGTAGGAAATATCCGCCGGAACGAAAATCTCCTCGGTTGCCACATTCCGCTCAGCGCGATAATAGTAAACGGCTGCTCCCACTTCACCCTCGTGGTTTCCGCGGTTCATATAGCCATAAACAACAAACGTCACATCGCCCGCATCATCCACACGTACAATGTTGACATCATGCTCTCCGTGCTGTTCCCGGTCATCCATGCTGCCGTTCTCACGGAAGCTGAAAACGCGGATCGTCTTGTTGGCGCTGCGGTTGTAGCACCAGAGATCACCGTTTACTACAAATGCGACAATATCACCTGCCGTATTCGTCACATACTTGGTATCCTCGCCGGTCACACCGAGGTTAATGCCGGATTTCGTCAGAACACCAAGCTCCGGATCAAAGATCTGCTGTGCGCTCCGCTCGAAGTCCAGCAGAATAATCTCTCCGTCGGACTCTCGCATCCGGTAGAACTCGCTTACGGTATAATACTCCGTCTGTCCGTTCTCATCCTGCGCACTGATCATGTACTCCTGTGTGATGCTGGTCGTCGTCTCATTCGCTTCTTTGATCTGCTGCACCGGCTGCTGTACGATCGTCGGTGCGAGGCTTCCCCAGGAAATCTGGTCGAGGCTGGAATGAATGTTGACATTGAGGAACGAAGAATTATCCCCCGTCTCATCCGGCTCAAGCTGCGGAACGAGCGCTTCCGCCTGCGTTTTATCCAGGCATGTCTGCGCAAACATCTGCGTGTAGGCCAGATAATCGCCGACCTCCACGCCGTTGCGCTGTACAATGCGGGTGTAATACCAGGCAGACTGGCCGTTTCCGTAGGCAACCTCGAGCTTCAGCGTATATTCCTGATTCATCAGAATCGCGGTCTCTAACTGGAAGTCTGCTTTCAGATAGCTTCCGTCCTCGTCAAACGATTTCAGCACCGAGTTTTCAATCAGCGCTCCGCCGTCTGTGCTTTCCACCGTATAGGTCACGTTTTTAATTTTCTGTCCTTTCGCATCAATTTCCAGCGTAAGCGAACGGTCCATCGGCAGCGGTGTCAGGTTTTCTCTTGTCGTTACGCCGTTCATCTCCTGGCGGTATCCGTACATGCGGTTCACTGTTGTGTCCGCGGTCTTCATGTACAGCACCGGAAGACTCGCTGCGTCCAGATCGGTCGCATTCTCCGTCGTCTCGTGGCTCATCAGGTGTGTGAACACACCGACTGATGCGGCAAAAACAAGAAAAAGGATCAGAATCCTTGCTGCTCTTTTATTCATCACGGCTCCTCCTTTTCTGTGAGGAGGTCTGCCAGTGTCGGCTTCACATGGTACGCTTCCATGCACGCTTTCAGTTCTTCCGGCAGTTTTTTCGAGCCTTCCTGGCGTTTTACCGCGCGGATCAGAAGGTTCTTCGGCGTGTGCTCCATGTCGATGAATTCGAGAATCTGTGTCTCATAGCCTGCATTCTCCAGAAGCTTTGCCCGGATTCCGTCGGTCAGAAGCGCCGCCATGCGCTCTTTTAAGATGCCGTAATCCATGATCGGATACAGTTCTTTATTTGCAATCTGGCGGTTCAGCTCATGCTGGCAGCACGGAACGGAAAGAATAACTTTTGCATTCCATTTGACGGCCTTTTCCAGCGCATAGTCAGTCGCCGTGTCGCACGCGTGCAGCGTCACCACCATATCGACCTCGTCGCGGCCGGTATAAGAAGCGATGTCACCCTGATAGAAATGCAGCTTTTCATAGCCATATTTCTCTGCCAGTCCGTTGCAGATTGCGATGACATCCTCTTTCAAGTCAAGTCCGATGATATTGACATCCAGTTTTTTCAGTTCGCGGAAGTAATAATACATCGCAAACGTCAGATACGATTTTCCGCAGCCGAAATCGAGAATCGTGATCTCGCGGTCCGATGGGAGCTGCGGCAGGATATCTTCGATGAACTCCAGGAAGCGGTTGATCTGGCGGAACTTGTCGTAGCGGGTCCGCACGATTTTGCCTTCTTTTGTCATAACACCGAGATCCTGTAAAAAAGGAACCGGGATTCCTTCTTCCAGAATATACCGTTTCTTCCGGTTGTGCGCCAGATTGACGGGTTTGCCGGTTCCTTTCATATGCGGTTTCTTTTTGATCGTCATCGTTCCCTTTTTGCTGACCAGAACGGATGCTGTGCAGGTGTCGGATTCGAGCTGCATCTGCTTGAAGGTTCCGTTCATCCAGTCTCTGATCCGGGTGATCACGTCGTCTTTTGTCATATTTTTATGAAACTCCTTCGTGCCGACGGTCTCCTGGCACTGAAAGAGCAGTTTTCCTTTTATTTCAACCGGGCGTATTCTCACTTTGGACACTTCACTGTCCCCTCTTGGGCCGCTGATCGTGATACGGTACAGCCCTTCCCGGATTTCATCCTGTAATAATTTCTGTAATTCCATTTATACTCTCCAAACTTTCTGAATCGTTTGTAAACATGTGTAATAAAGCCCCTTACAACCCCGCTAATATTGTAATCTGTTTTCCGCAAAACCACAACAGAAAAATTATTAAAAATGTGTTACCCTCTTATTACTTTATGGCGCGGTTTAAAGCCACAGATTGTAATAATGTTTCCTCCTGCTCCGCCTCCGGAACATTTCATTATAAAAAAGAACGCCGATCAAATCGAGCAGTTCCTCTTCTGCCGTTTTCTCATCCTTCCCGCCGTTTTCCCTGCCGTACTGACGTGCGATATTCCGACAGGTGTGCTCCATCATGAGTCGGTCCGGGAATTCGTCGTACATCATGCTGCCGCGGTAATCCATGCGGTCACACTCTGCCTCCACCAGCCGCTGCAGATCAGATGCCGTCCGGGAATAATACGACTGCATCCGCTGCCGTTCCCGCGCTTCCTGCTGCTCCTCCATACTTCTTCCCCATAAGGGCTGTGCTGCAAAAAACGGCTCTGGCCGCTCCATCGGGTTTCCCTGATAGGAATTTCTTCTATTTTCATACACTCTATCCTGATTCATGCCTGTTTTATTTCCTTTCTGCTCTTCCTTATACCATATGCACACCGCCGCCATTCTGCCGTTTCCCAGATCTCAAACACAATTTCACTTGCCAAAACCGCCGTTCCGTACTAAAATACAACCTGTATCTATTTTTCCGATACATCATATAGGAGTGAATATCATGAATCTGAATATGCAAGCTTTCAACATCAACACGCTGCTTGGCGGTCTCGATAAAGTCCGGGACGTCATGGGTGTTTACCAGCAGCAGCTTCTTCTGATTGTGATTGTTTTTGCCCTGCTGAACTGTTTCTTCGGCTATGCGCTCCGCAAGCTCTGGAGCGTCATTCCCGGATTTTTTCTCGGCGCGGCCGCCGGTTATGCAGCGGGTACCTACACGAATCAGACCACGACGATCACCCTGGCGCTTGCCGTCGGCACCGGTCTTCTGACCGCAATCATTGCTTTCGTCCTCTACAGGATCGGACTTTTTCTTCTGATCTGCGGGCTCGTCGGCTTTTGCCTCTGGCATCTCGTCAATCCAAACGATATCACAGGTTATGGACTCGTCGCCCTCGTTGCTTTCGTGATCGGCCTGATCTGCGTTCCGTTCGAACGCATTTCCGTAATCCTGGTCACCTCCATCTGCGGCGCCCTCACGACGATCCGCATGGCATATTTCTTCAAGGATCTCGATCTGAACATGATGTTCTGGATTGTCTCTGCCATTCTCGCCGCAGCAGGCATGCTCTTCCAGTTTAAACCGTGGAAAGAGGCGGACTACTGGGAGGATGACGACGAAGAAGAACGCGAACACCGTGCAAAAGCGCGCGCCAGACGGAAGCGCAGATCCGGTTTCGATCCTCTTCCATCCAGAAAGAAGAAAAAGAAACGCCGCGGCTCCTCTTCCTCTTCTTCCGGCAACGCAAGAGATCCGTACCGCAGCTATCAGAAACCGTCGAACCGTACCCGTGTTTCGCAGAACACCATGTACGATTTCCGTTTTGTTCCGGAAGAACCTGACGATGACGACGATGAGAAAGATCTTCCGAAAATCATCCGCCGCCGGCCATCCGCAAAACCGGCCGCTCCGGAGGAGTTTGACGAAGAAGAAACATCCCCAAAAGCTTCCATGGGCGACACGAAGCCGTATACCTCTCCTTCCAAACCGCAGATCACCGAGGACGGCATCCCGGATGTCGATCTCTCCGCGATCCGGCAGCAGATTTCCGAAGAGGTACAGAGAATTTACGAAGACGATCAGAACTCGTAATCCGCACTGCAGCGCAGAAAACCCGTCAGGCAAAGGAACATTCCCTTGTCTGCCGGGTTCATTTTTTATCCTGATTTTCAGTTATAAAGATACTTCTGATTCGTCTCCAGATCGATCGTGTCTTTGTCGATCCACTGATATCCCGTATCGATCTTCTGATCTACCGGAAGTCCCTGAATCGCGCGGACGGCCGCCACGATTGCCGCATAGCCAAGACCGTACGGATTCTGCGTTACGGTACCGTACTCGCGTCCCTCCTGGATCGCTTTCTGCTGTTTTTCACCGGAATCAAAACCGACAATCTGAATCTGCTCAGTATTTTCCATATCCGCCAGCGCATCCAGCGTCTGGTCTGCCATGTCTTCGTTCGTACAGAAGATGCCCTTCAGAGCCGGGTAGGTTTCAAGTGTATTTTTCAGCATGTCCGCGATGGATTCTTCTCCATCTCCGTAATTCACCTGAACCACTTTCACGTCGGTATATTTTTCTTCGATCTCTTTTTTAAATGCTTCCACGCGCTCTACGCTGCTCTCGGTGTTGTACTGATGTGCAACAATCGCAACCTCTCCGCTGTTGCCGATGGCCTCGCAGAGATGATCTGCCGCAAGCTTTGCTGCCGCTGCGTGATCAGTCGCACATGTCGAGGTGATCAGATCACTCTCGATACCGGAATCCGCGATGACGACTGGAATCTGGCTGTCGGAAGCCTCTTCCATCTGTGCCTGTCCCGACTGCTGGTCAATGATGCCAAGGATCAGCGCGTCCGGATTTTCCGAAATGACAGAGTCGATGATATTGATCTGAGAGTTGGTGTCACTTTCATTTTCCGGGCCTTCAAATGTCATATAAACTTTGTCGTTTCCGTTGTAGCCAAGCGAGGCGTTCAGATCGTCAAGTGCCTGCTGTGCACCGGCTTTTACGGCTTTCCAGAAACCGGCACTTAAGTCTTTTGCAACCACGGCGATGTAAGAGCCTTTTTCAACGGTAAGTCCATCCACGGTGTCGTACAATGCTTCCATGCCGTCCTTGTGCGGAACGGTGATTTCTATTCGTTTTTTGTCTGCTTCTTTTCCTTCATCTCCAGAGCTTTCAGAAGATGTGGATGCACTGGCTGACTCTGCTGTAGAATCTGCGCTGGACGATGAGGCCTCCGGGCTTTCTTCTTCCGCCGGAGTTTCTGTCACTTCCTGAGACGACGATGCTGCGGTGCTCTTGTCTGTCACTGCTTCTTTTCCGCATCCAGCTGCCGAGCACAGCAGGATTCCGGAAAGCAGTACTGCAATCATTCTGCGTTTCATAATTCTCCCTTTCTGCTTTGCCTGATGAATCATTTTCCATTACTTTTTGCAGTTTTGTTACATAACCTTTCTCTATTATACACAAACCGTAAAAATAGTCCAGTCCTGTTTTCTTATGATTTTCTGAACTTTTTTGCAATTTCACATAGCTCTGAATAGTTACACAAAGCTGTGGAAGGTTTCACCTTCTGGTTTTACGGTAAACGAAAGCTGTTTGCCTGTCCGCGGATGCTTCAGCTCGAGATGATGCGCGCACAGCGCCAGAGATCCTTTCTCCTTCGCCCCATATTTTGCATCCCCCGCCAGCGGATATCCCGCATGGGAAAACTGGACGCGGATCTGGTGGTGGCGGCCCGTTCCGAGGTGGATCTGCGCCAGGGTTCGGTTCTCCTGTGTCCTTATCACTTCATATTCCAGCACCGCTTTTTTCGCTCCGGCGGTGCCTGGCTGTACGACGCGGGATGTGTTGCTCCGTCCGTCTTTTACAAGGAAATCTTCAAACTTCTGCACGCCCTGTTTTTCGATTTTTCCCTCACAGACGGCGAGATACTCTTTCTTCATCGTCCCGTCCTGCACCTGCCGTCCCAGTTTTCCTGCGGCGTCTTTGTTTTTCGCAAACACCAGCACGCCCTCAACCGGCTGATCGAGCCGGTGAACGACCGCCAGATATGGAATCTGATTCCGCGCCTGCCCCGGTGTTTTCGCCCTTGCCTGCTTCGCCAAATAATTCAGCAGCGCATGCTCCAGATCCATCTGTCCCATCCGCGCATTCTGCACTGCCATGCCCGCGTGCTTGTGAACAACAAGAATATCGTTATCTTCCATTAAAATATCTTCTCTGCAAAATCCAGCCACTTTCTTCTCCTGTCCTGACTTCTTATTTTCGATACACGGATTTCTCCGCTGTTATGCTTTAAGAAGTATGCACCATTTCCGCCGCATCTGTCAAGAAAAACATGCCCGGCGGACGAATTACACAACACAGAAAGCGATCGCCATACCAATCATTTTTTCTGATACAGCGACCGCTTTTTCTTTATTTTCCATATTCAGTTTTTTCTCTACTTTCAAGGATTTTCACTGGTTTTCTTTCTTTACCGATCTGTGATCTTTGTTTTCGCTTTCGTTTGATATTTCAAAGATCGTTTCTCTTCCATTTCCCTGTTGTAGATTTTCTTTTTTCGGGAAGATGTTCTTTTTCAGAGGCTTTTCCTTTGCGGTTAAGATTTCCACTCCGAAAATCTTTTCCTTAGGATTTCCTAAGATCTGCTCTGATCTCATGTTTATCAAAAGGTTTTCTTTCGAACTTCTTTTGTATGGATCTTTATCTCAGGTTTTCTTTCCTTTCGGAAGTCTCTCATCTTAAGAACATCTTCCTTTTCCCTTTTTTTCCATTCTTCTATAGAAGATTTCTCGTCTCTTTCTATGAAAATGGTTTGTTCTCTTGAAAAGGGGGTCCCAAGTCTTTCTCTTTGTACCTCTTGGTTAGGTTTTTGTTTTCTTGTTTCTTTGTGATTTTAATATAACAGATCCGTCAGTATTTGTCAACACATTTTTAAAATGTTTTTACTGTTTTTTTATATTACTTTTCCTTTTCTTAATTATTGTGTTTATTTTCTGAATTTTATATTGTTTTCTGATATTTTATTTCAAATAAGTGCGCAGAAAAAGAGCTATGAAACAGACTTTTCTCCTGCCACACAGCTCTTTCTCAAATACTTATCCTCTATAATAGTTGATCAGGCATCCCTTGCGGATGATTTCTCTCTCATCATCGGTCAGCGCGCCTAACGTCATCTCGAACGGAACAAGTGCTCCGTCTTTTACAACGTACGCTTTGATCACATCGGCTTTCTCTTCCACTGCCTTGCGGATCTCCGGTACAAAGATGTAATCTCCGTTTGTAAACGGCAGATCTCCCTCCGGGATCAGGAATGGAAGCATGCCCCAGTTGATCAGGTTGGAGCGGTAACGCTTCGTTGCATACTCGTTGGCAATGTTTGCCCAGCCGCCTAATACCTTCTGGCAGGATGCAGCCTGCTCACGTGCAGAACCGTCGCCTGGTTTTACGGCAAAGATGGTGGATCCGACGCCGACGTTTGTCTTGTCGATATCCGGGTACTGGGTGTGAATTGCTGCAAAGACCGGTTTCAGTTCCGGAAGTGCCTCTGCCGGGCAGTTGCCTTCCTGGATGGCTTTCTCTGCAACCTGTACTTCTTTTGCACGTCCCACATAAGCCGGATCTTTTCTGGACAGGGTAAACTCTGCCAGTCCAAGCGGGTTGGAACGGAAGGACGAAGTCTCGCCGGATGGAATCAGCTCGTCGGTGGTCGTAACCGGATCATGGATCTCAGAGACAACCTTCAGAATCAGGTTCTCAGCAAGCTGCGGCATTGCCGGCCAGTCTTTGATGTTTGGTCCGAACTGAATTTCAACAGATGGATCTGCCACGCCCTTGCTGTCGAAGACACGGTTCTCGTAAATCTTCTTGTCGAAGTGGTATGCCGGTTTGGTATACGTTCCGGTAAACTCATCTGCTGCAGTCAGGAATCCCTTGTTTGCTGCGGTTGCTGCAATGGAACGTGCATCCATCAGGGCAACGGAAGAAATCTGGCCGTTCTGGATCTTGGATCCCTCGCGGTTCGGGAAGTTTCTGGTGGAGTGACGGATTGAGAACGCATTGTTTGCCGGAGTATCGCCTGCGCCGAAGCACGGTCCGCAGAATGCGGTTTTTACGATCGCACCGGTTTCCAAAAGATCTGCCAGTTTTCCGTTTCTTGCCAGCTCCATATAGATCGGGGTACTTGCCGGGTAAACACTTAAGGTGAACGCATCGTCGCCAATGCTGTGGCCTTTCAGGATATCGGCTGCGTCGCAGATGTTCTCAAATCCGCCGCCGGCGCATCCTGCGATGATTCCCTGGTCTACCAGGAGTTTTCCGTCGTGTACTTTATTTTTCAGAGTGAACGGAACTTTTCCGTCGAGGCTGATGGCTGCTTTCTTCTCTACATCGTTCAGGATGTCATCGAGGTTTGCTTTCAGCTCTTCAATGGTATAAACATTGCTCGGATGGAACGGCATCGCGATCATCGGTTTGATCTTGTCGAGTTCTACTTTTACAACGCCGTCATAGTAAGCAACCGCGCCAGGATTCAGCTCTTTGTAATCTGCGCTTCTGCCGTGGATCTGATAGAACTCGCTGATCTTCTCATCGGTTCTCCAGATGGAGGACAGACACGTTGTCTCGGTTGTCATAACGTCCACACCGATCCGGTAATCTGCGCTTAAGGAAGATACGCCAGGTCCTACGAACTCCATAACTTTGTTCTTTACGTAACCATTTGCAAAGACTGCACCGATAATGGCAAGTGCAATATCCTGCGGTCCTACGCCCGGCTGCGGTGCGCCTGTCATGTAAATTGCGATCACTCCCGGCATAGCGATATCATATGTTTTGGAGAGAAGCTGTTTTACCAGCTCCGGTCCGCCCTCGCCCATGGCCATGGTTCCGAGTGCACCGTAACGGGTGTGGGAGTCGGATCCGAGGATCATTTTTCCGCCGCCGGCAAGCATCTCGCGGGCAAACTGATGAATTACTGCCTGATGAGGCGGTACATAGACGCCGCCGTACTTTTTCGCACAGGTAAGACCAAACATGTGGTCATCTTCATTGATGGTTCCGCCGACTGCGCAAAGGGAGTTGTGGCAGTTGGTCAGCACGTACGGTACCGGGAATTTTTCCAGTCCTGACGCGCGCGCGGTCTGAATGATTCCAACAAAAGTAATGTCATGCGATGTAAGTTTGTCAAATTTGATCTGCAGATTTTCCATGTTGCCGGAAACATTGTGGTCTTTTAAGATTCCATAGGCAATGGTTTCTTTTGCAGCATCCGCCGGACACGGCACAGCGCCGGTACGCGCTTTGAGTTCCGCGCGGCCTTCTTCTGTATCCGGGATGATGTCGATTCCGTTGACAAGGTATGCACCTGTGTTCAGTAATTCAATCATGTCGTTCCTCTCCTCTTGTTGTTGATAAAATGTTAGGGTCAAAAAGTCTTTTGACCCCTTCGATACCCGGATTGCTCCGTGCTTTGCACTCCCGCAATCCTGTACGGCTCTGAACGGTTTTACAGATTTTCGCTGTTGTTCATATACGTCATGTAGCTTACGACCATCATGGCAATTTTAAAGGTCAGCGCATCGTCAAATTTACGAATGTCGAGTCCTGTGCTCTTCTCGAGCTTCTCCAGACGGTACACCAGAGTATTTCTGTGTACATAGAGCTGACGGGATGTCTCGGACACATTCAGGTTATTTTCAAAAAATTTATTGATTGTGGTCAGTGTTTCCTCATCGAACGTATCCGGCAGATTTTCGCCGAAGACTTCGGTCATAAACATTTCGCACAGCGGAATCGGGAGCTGATAGATCAGACGGCCGATGCCAAGATTGTTGTACGGCACCACATTTTTGTCTGCGTAGAAAATTTTTCCTACCTCAAGCGCCATCTTCGCTTCTTTGTAGGAACGCGAAACACTCTTAATCTCGCTGACCGGATTTCCGTAAGAAACACGTACCTGGGACATTGCCTCTGCATTCAGCATATCAACCAGCATTCTTGCGGTCTGGTTCATATCCTCGAAGGTGTCGGTATCCTTCAGTTCTTTTACAATGATAATGCTCTTCTCATCGACTGCGGTGATGAAATCTCTCGGTCTTGAAGCAAAGAGGCTCTTTACTGTCTCCTGTGCGCTGATGTCTTTTTCCAGCTTCGTCTCTACCATGTAAACAACGCGGCGCACATCTGTGTCGATGCGAAGCTTTTTCGCGCGGTTGTAGACATCCACCAGAAGAAGATTGTCGAGAAGAAGGTTCTGAATAAAGTTGTTTTTGTCCAGACGCTCTTTGTATGCAATGATAAGATTCTGAATCTCACATACGGCAACCTTTCCGATCATATATGCATCGTCGCTGCTTCCTTTGGAAATCAGAATATACTCCACATTCTGGTTGTCATATACTTTAAAATAATGATATTCCTGTACAATCTGGCTGTCCGCAGCGGATAATACAAAAGAACGGATGCTTTCTGCATCAATCGCGGTTTCCGGGAATGTGGTCACCAGCAGAACACCATCCGTATTCGTCACACATAAATCAATTCTCGTAATATTTCTTAATTCATCAAGGGTTTTCTGTAATACCTGACTTGATACCAAATCTGCCACTTCCTTTCTCCTGGCGTATTTTACTCCAGGGTGCATCTTATCTATAACTATAGCTTATTTTTTTCTCATTGGCAACTATTTTTTGCTTCGCAAAAGGAGGGCGGTGCATATGCAAAAAGGACCGGCATCCGAACGGATGTCGATCCTTTTCTCTATGTTTGCGCATACGCGCTGATGTTCATATAGATTAGTTGGTAATGGTGATCTCTGTCTCTTTGTCGAACAGATGAACTTTCTCCATATCCAGAGCAAATTTAACGGTATCGCCGCTTCTTGCAGTTGTACGAGGATCTACGCGGGCTGTCATTGGGAAGCCTTCGCAATCGAAGTACAGGTAAACTTCTGCACCTAACAGCTCGTATACGTTGATCTTGCACTCAACTACGCTGTCTTTGGAAGTCTCGATGAACATCTGAGAATCATGTACGTTCTCAGGACGGATACCCATAACAACGGTCTTTCCGTCATATCCGCCGTCGATAACTGCTTTTGCTTTGGAAGCCGGCAGTTTCATGTTGTATTTACCAACAGTAAGAGTTACATCGTTTCCGTTAACTTTTACTTTTGCATCCAGGAAGTTCATCTGCGGAGATCCGATGAATCCTGCAACGAACAGGTTGCCCGGTGCGTTGTACAGGTTCTGCGGGGTATCTACCTGCTGAACAACTCCGTCTTTCATAACAACGATTCTGGTACCAAGTGTCATAGCCTCGGTCTGGTCATGTGTTACGTAGATGATGGTAGCGCCCAGTCTCTCATGCAGTTTGGAAATCTCGGTACGCATCTGTACACGAAGTTTTGCATCCAGGTTTGACAGAGGCTCGTCCATAAGGAATACTTTAGGATCACGTACGATTGCACGTCCCATAGCAACACGCTGTCTCTGACCACCGGAAAGAGCTTTCGGTTTACGGTCAAGCAGTTTCTCCAGGTCAAGGATTTTAGCTGCCTCTTTAACCTGTTTGTCGATCTGATCTTTCGGAACTTTTCTCAGTTTCAGGCCGAATGCCATGTTATCATATACGGTCATGTGCGGATACAGAGCGTAGTTCTGGAATACCATTGCGATATCACGGTCTTTCGGCTCTACATCGTTTACTACTTTATCGTCAATTTTCAGAGTACCATCGGAGATCTCCTCAAGACCTGCGATCATACGAAGTGTTGTAGATTTACCACATCCAGATGGTCCTACGAAGATGATAAACTCTTTGTCAGCGATTTCCAGGTTGAAGTCTTTTACTGCTTCAAAACCGTTCGGATATCTTTTTGTAATGTGCTGTAAAGATAAACTTGCCATTTTTGAATCCTCCCTAAATGAACATCATGCGTTTTATTATGAGTTTTGCATTTGCATCTCTCTTGCTTATGGGACTAGTATACCTTTTCTACCCGCATTCGACCATGCCACAATTACACAAACTTTCCTCCGGCAGATTGGCAATTCTGCTTTCGGATTTTCTCGAACCGTTCTCTTCTGTCCACTTTGCACAAACAAAATGTTCAC
The DNA here is from genome assembly GCF_003435675.1 of Blautia sp. AM23-13AC. Lineage (NCBI taxonomy): Bacteria > Bacillati > Bacillota > Clostridia > Lachnospirales > Lachnospiraceae > Blautia > Blautia sp. AM23-13AC. The sequence goes on from NZ_QTUL01000006.1 coordinate 114,590, forward strand.
TCTTATACAAAATGACGAAACGAAAAGTTTATATTCTCTTCATTGCATTTTTCTGAAAAATTCGCTATACTTTTCTATGATGTCTGCCAGCCGGAACGTTAATCGGCGGCACACTTAATTCAACAGAAAAGAGGAACAAATTATGAGTTTTTTCAGCCTGGACAGTAAGTTCTCGCAGATTATGGGCCGTGTCTTCGACCTGATGATGCTGAACATTATTTTCCTTATTATGTGTATCCCGATTGTGACAATCGGCGCCAATTTCACAGCAATGTACTACGTCACGCTGAAGATGATCAAAAATGAGGAGACGTATATCTTCCGTACCTACTGGAAATCCTTCCGCGAAAACTTCAAGCAGGCAACTGCCATCTGGCTCATCCTGCTGGCGGTTCTGATTGTTCTGATTCTTGATCTTCTGCTGGTCATGAGAATGCCGGGTACCATCACCTACCTGCGTTTTGTTTTCCTGGTACTGATCTTTTTCGAGGCCATGGTACTTTCCTATGTATTTCCGGTACTGAGCCGCTTTGACAATACTGTAAAAAACACAATCAAGAACTCCATCCTGATGGCAATCCGCCACCTGCCGTGGACCATCATGATCCTGCTCGTCAATCTCTGTCCACTGCTGATCTATGTATTCTCCACGACAAAGATTGTCAGCTATCTGATTCTTCTGATGTTCCTTCTGGGCTTTTCCACGGTAGCGCTTGGATGCTCCTGGTTCTTTGTAAACAAAATCTTCCCATTCTATATGCCTGAGGAAGAAAACAAGGTTCTGACACCGGAAGAAGAATCCTTGCGGGCACTGGAAGCAATGGACAGACCAAGCCCGCTGACTGAACGTTCCGATGACGCTGCTCCGGCTGAAACTACCGATGCTGCAGAAACTGCTTCGGAAGAGGAATCTGCAAGCCCGGCTGAACAGACAGAAACAGACGAAACAAACGAATAAATAAACTGCATTTCATAAACAACTCCCCGCCGGGAACCGCATCTGCTGCGTGTTTCCCGGCGGGGAGTTGTCGTTTTCTATTCTCTTTTATTTTTCAACACTTCTCAGGCATCCTGCTGTGCTTCCTCCTGTACCGCTTCCGGTACGATCATCGGAGGCATCGGTTTTTTCTCCTTTACAGCTTCATCAAACGTAATCGTAACCTTGAACAGGTCGCCGTCCAGATAAATGTTGAAGCTTCCATGCTGCAATACCGTCAGGTTCTTTGCGATTGAAAGACCCAGGCCGCTGCCCTCGGTGCTCCGGCTGACATCGCCGCGGATAAAACGCTCCGTCAGTTCATCTGCCTGGAAGTTCAGCGGGTTCTCGGAAATGTTCTTAATCGAGAGCTGAATCTTTCCGTCTTTTTTGATGGCATCCACATAAACCCGTGTTCCCGGCATGGCATATTTGCAGACATTTACGTACAGGTTCTCAAGCACGCGCCAGATGCGGCGGCTGTCCGCACGGATCAGAAGCGGTTCCGGCTGGAGAATACAGATCAGGTCGAGATTGCGGCCTTCGAACCGCTCCGCAAATTCTCCGTTCACCTGCTGTACCAGTTCATTCAGGTTCAGGTTCATGAATTCCAGTTTAATATTTCCGGAGCTGATCTTCGATGCCTCGACAAGGTCCTCCGTCAGCTGTTTCAGGCGCTGTGATTTTTCGTCGAGTACGCGGATATAATCTTTCGCTTTCTCGTTTTCAATATTTTCCCGTTTCAGCAGATCGACATAATTAATAATAGAAGTAAGCGGTGTCTTGATATCGTGGGATACGTTGGTGATCAGATCCGCTTTTAAGCGCTCGCTCTTCATCTGCTCCTGCACTGCCGCTTTCATTCCCTCTCCGAGCGAATTGACAATTCCGGCAAGCTGAAGGTTGTCTTCCCCCTGCAGCTCCGTCAGGTCAATCTTGTAATCCAGATCGCCCGCAGCAATCTCTTTTAAGCCATGTTCAATCTGTTTTCTTCCGGATGCCTCGCGCAGCAGAAGAAGCAGCACTGCGGCATCCATCACCAGGGTAAGGAATACGCCGAACATTCCGAAGCCGCAGCAGAGAATGATCTGCACGCCGCAGAAAACGCAGAACATAAGGATCGTTCGCTCCGACTCCTGTCTGCCTTCATAGAAGGTTCTTCCGGCAGACACGATCCGGTGGCCGACGCAGTACAAAAACGACTGTTTCCAGACGTTGCGTGCTTTGATCCGGCGCACCAGTGAGCAGTACGGAATCAGTGTGATCAGAAATCCGGCGAGGATGCCCGATGCGGCCACCAGGCTTCGCCATGTATCTGCTTCATTTCCATAGGATCCGCTGTAGATGTAGTTTCCGTCAAAATTCTGGATATAATGAACGCCGCCGTAGGAAAGTTCGATGCAGACAGCAACGATTCCAACTGCTCCCATCACAATCAGGATGGCGGCTGCAGCTGCGATTTCCGTGTACCACTGATCGAAAAAGTAAAGGCGGATTTCTTTGTTTTTTCCATTTCTTCCTGCCTGCAGTGTGAACAGGACCAGGCAGACCAGCGTTCCGATTCCGCCAACTGCAATCATCAGAAGAAGGAGCTGCATTTTCGGAAGCCACTGGCTGTAGATCTCACTGTACTGGGAGAAATAGTCGCTTGCTGCCAGATCCGGATCCAGTGCAACAAAGATCTTCTGATAATTATCTGCAATCTGATTGTTCAGTAGATAGCTTCTCGCTGCTTCCACGGCCGGGCTGTTTTTTCTTGTTGCATAAGAACGGACTTTGTCGGCACCGCCGGTCCGGTCAACAGCAAAGGCGAACGGATAGGGCGATTTCTGCGCAATGGCTGTTGTGTAACCATTTTTCCAGGAATCCACATTCGTATAGATATTTCCTTCTTTATCCTCCAGACAGTACCAGAGATTGGCATCGTCCGCATCGACGCTGATGCCGCTCTCCTGGTTTTTAAAAGCAGCAACTTCTTCCGTGACCCCGGAAAGTGTCATATACAGATCGCGGATGGATACCTTTTTCAGATTTGCCGCCGCGTACTCATAGAGGTACGTTCCCGCTTTCGTTTTCTGCGTTTCCAGGCTCATTCCCTGATCGTATAGATACAAAAACTGGGAGGAAACATCAGCAGGATCAATTTTTTTCTCTTTCAGGCTTTTCACTGCATTATCGGAAGGAAAGTAGACCTCGCCGTCCGGGGAAAAGCTGTCAAACGTCTCTGCATCTGCCGCGCTCACTTCTTCGGTGAGTGCGGCTACATCCGTCTCTTCTGTTTCCTGGCTCACGTCAGTTCCATCTTCGTATGCAAGATAGGCTTCTTTGTCAATTCCGGCATCGTTCGTCGCATAATTGTCCGCAGTATACGCTGCCACCTCATTGAGGTCTGCGCTGCTGCCGTCATCGTACATCTTGACAAGCTGGTCAATGGTGTACGTTGTACTTATCCCGCCGCTTCCCTCTCCATCGGTTGCAAAGGCACGGTAATCAATCTCTTTTGTTCCGTCGTATCGACCGTTTGTGCCGAATTTACTCATATCATTATAGTAGCTCATGACGTTATGAAGCTGCCGCTGCACCAGTGTGCCGCATGCGGTGGTTTCTTCAAACGCATACTTTTTTGCTGCCGCATTCGGCGTCAGGCCGACGCTGGAAAGCATCAGTGTCTGAATGCCCCCGAACAGCGCACTGGCGGCAAAAACGATCAGCAGAAGAAAAACGATCAGCTTCCCCGTCAGGCTGTAGAGTTTTCGTTCTTTCACAATTATTCACTCCTTATTATTGTTTCTCAATCTTATACCCAATTCCCCATACAACTTTCAGATAGCGCGGCTCCTTCGGGTTGATTTCGATTTTCTCGCGGATGTGACGGATATGAACCGCAACTGTATTATCCGCACCAATCGCTTCCTCGTTCCAGATACTCTCATAAATCTGCTCAATCGAAAATACCTTGCCTGGATTTTTTACCAGCAGCAGGAGAATGTTGTATTCGATCGGGGTCAGTTTGACTGGTTCGCCCTCGACGCTGACTTCTTTTAAATCGTCATTGACGAGAAGCCCGCCGACCTGATACACATTTTCTCCGTCGTCCGCCGGAAGATTTCCAAGTTTCGTGTAGCGCCGCAGCTGAGATTTCACCCTCGCCACCAGCTCGAGCGGGTTGAACGGCTTCGTCACGTAATCATCCGCGCCGATGTTCAGTCCCAGAATTTTGTCTACGTCCTCTGATTTCGCAGACAGAATAATGATCGGAATACTGCTCTTTTCTCTGATTTTCAGCGTCGCACGGATGCCGTCCAGTTTCGGCATCATGACGTCGATAATCAGCAGCTGAATCTCCTCCCTCTCGAGCATCTGGATGGCCTGCATGCCGTCATATGCTTTAAGCACATGATAGCCCTCCTGGGTCAGATAAATCTCAATGGCGTCTACAATCTCTCTATCATCATCACATACTAAAATGTTGTACATTTCTTCTTTCTCCACCTTTCATTTTTTCTTTTCCGGCACTTTTTTTCCGCGCCGGACCTCCCACATGATTCAAAGATGATTGTACCGCAAATTCCCTCAAGTTGCCAGATGTCTTTTGTTTTCATCCTTACTGTACCAAAGGAATCTTTAGGTCCGCAAAGGAAAATCTTAAGTTTCTATAAAGTTTTGTCTGTGAATTCAGAGCTCAAACATTTTTTAGACAATTGCAATTATTTTCTTAGCACATCCTGCTTGCCGTCTATGCGGATCTCAATAATTTAAAGATCATCAACGACCGATACGGGCATGAAGAAGGGGACTTCTCCATCCGCCTTGTCGGACAGTTTCTGCAGGATTCCATCGGCAAACGCGGTGTCTGCGGACGCATCGGCGGCGATGAATTCGCATGTCTTGTTCCGTGTTCCGACGAAACAATGTCCAGGGATCTGTACCGGACGCTGCACTCCGCATTCGACATTTTTAATAGAACGAACGAAAAAGCATATAATATTACCGTTTCCACCGGCTTTTATCTGCTTCCGAAAGACATGGATTCCACACTTCCGGAGATGCTCGCGCATGCGGATGCAATGCTTTACGAGGAGAAACAGAAACGAGATAAGAATGTTGCGAAAATTTTACCAAAATAGGAATTGATTTTTTTCTGGAAAGCAGTTAGAATACTTGAGGGATGATTTTTGAATCCCGTATTTCAAGCGAAACAGACCGGCAAAAACGGCTGTTTGATCAAAAAATTTCTAAAAAAAGGCAGGTGAACAGAATGGATAGTTGTGATTCTCATGGGCGAAGTACCAGCATAGGACGGGAACCGGAAAATATGCAGGATGACGGCCATCCTTCTGTCCTGCTTTAATCTTAAATATTTTCCCTTCTTATCCTATGAAAACCCGAAGTAAGACACATGATCCAAACCAGTTTTGAAACGTAATTCTCTGGTTCTTTTTTCGTGTGCTTTTACTGCCCTGTGAGGGTTCCAACATGCTTTTTCGCACCGACAGCACGCATGTTTTTTTCTGCTGTCAAAAAAAGAATGGAGGATAACGAAAAAATGGAAAAACGAGTACAGGATTATACCCAGGAGATCCTGGATACAATCCGCAGTAACTCTTCTCCGGCTGTCATGGGCAGCCGCCTGGAAGATTACCACGAAAATGACCTGGCAGATGTTCTGCCGCTTTTAACGGTTCCGGAGCGATGCAAACTGTACCGCATTCTGGACACGGACATGCTGTCCGATATTTTTGAGTATGCTGAATCCGACAACGTAGCCGAGTACCTCGAAGAGATGGATGTCAAAAAAGCCGCTTCCATCCTCTCCAAAATGGAGACCGATGCACTGGCCGAGGTTCTGCAGAAACTCGACAAAGCAAAGAAAAAACTTCTGATCGAACTGCTCGATCCGGAAGTACGCCACGATATTGAGATGATCGCCTCCTTCGATGAAGATGAAATCGGTAGCCGCATGACGACAAACTGCATCATCATCCGCGAGGATCTGAATGTCAAACAGGCGATGAGCAGCCTGATCGATCAGGCCGCAAAGAACGACAACATCTCTACCATCTTTGTTGTCAATGCGCAGCAGAAATTTTACGGAGCGATCGATCTGAAAAACCTGATCATCGCAAGACGCGACGAGACGCTCGAGGATCTGACCGTAACTTCTTACCCGTACGTATATGCAGAGGAGCCGATCAACGAGTGTATCGAAGAACTGAAGGATTATTCCGAGGATTCTATTCCGGTCCTCGACAATGACAACCGCCTGCTCGGTGTCATCACATCATCAAACATCATCGACCTGGTTGATGATGAGATGGGTGAGGACTACGCGATGTTCGCAGGTCTGACCGCAGAGGAGGATTTAAAAGAGCCGTTAAAAGACAGTATGAAAAAACGTCTTCCATGGCTGATCATCCTGCTCGGTCTTGGCATGCTGGTTTCTTCTGTAGTCGGTATTTTCGAACAGGTTGTCACAACCCTTCCGATCATCATGACCTTCCAGTCCCTGATCCTCGACATGGCCGGAAACGTTGGTACCCAGTCCCTGGCTGTTACCATCCGTGTCCTGATGGATGAGTCCCTGACCGGAAAACAGAAATTACAGCTTGTTTTCAAGGAAATGCGCATCGGTTTCTGCAATGGTCTTCTGCTTGGTGTTCTGTCCTTTGCTGTCATCGGACTTTTCATCTTCTTATTCAAGGGAAAGACCATGATGTTCGCATTTTCCGTTTCCGCCTGCATCGGCATCGCACTGCTGCTGGCAATGCTGATTTCCAGTGCAGTCGGCACCTGCATTCCGCTGTTCTTCAAAAAGATCCACATCGATCCGGCGGTTGCTTCCGGTCCGCTCATCACGACGGTCAACGACCTTGTCGCTGTCGTTACATTCTATGGCCTGAGCTGGCTGTTCCTGATCGAGATGCTGCATCTCGCAGGCTGATCTTTTGATACGACTGAAAAATTTTTAAGAGGCAGATATCAACTTTTTCTGGTTTCGGAAAAAGCTGATATTTGCCTCTTATCTTTTCTCTTCCCTTCTTTACATTCCAAACAGAAACCGATATAATAGCAGGTAACGGTGCTTTTATGCTTTGACGTTTCACAGTGCCGCAAATATTTTGAAATGAGGGTTTTTGAAAACATGATTGTCAATCTCATCACCACAGTCTACAACTTTCTCTGGGGCGATCTTTTTACGATTCCGCTCCCGGGCGGCGGCAGTCTCGGAATCTCCCTTCTGATTCTTCTGCTGATCCCAACCGGCATCTATTTTACGATCCGGACACGTTTTCTTCCTATCCGTCTGTTCCCGGACATGATCCGTGCCCTGTCGGAAAAGAAAAATGAAAAAAGCAGCCTTTCTTCTTTTCAGACACTGATCGTTTCCACCGCAACGCGTGTCGGTATGGGAAATCTGGTCGGCGTTGTCGCTGCAGTCTCCGCCGGAGGCGCAGGTGCTGTGTTCTGGATGTGGGTGACGGCTATCATCGGCTCGTCTACCGCGTTTATCGAAGCTACGCTCGCACAGCTTCACAAAGAAGAAGATCCTCTGTACGGCGGCTACCGCGGCGGTCCTGCCTACTACATTCACGATCTGGTTGAAGACCACCTCAAGAAGAAAAAACGATACGTTCTGCCGGCTGTTCTGTTTGCCATTGCCGGTCTGATCTGCTGGTGCGGTATCAGTCAGGTAATCAGCAACTCCGTGGCTTCTTCTTTTAAAAATGCATTTTCCATTCCGCCGCTTTACACCAGTATCATGCTGGTGATTCTTTCTGCAATCATCGTACTGCGGAAAAATGCAACCGTAAAGGTGCTGGATTTTATAGTTCCTGTCATGGCAGTCTGCTATTTCTTTATCACACTGTTTATCATCGCAGTCAACCTCCGTCAGATTCCTTCTGTGTTTGCACGCATTTTTGAGGAAGCCTTCGGACTTCGTCAGATGGCAGCCGGCGGTTTTGGTGCTGTTCTGATGAACGGTGTAAAGCGTGGTCTGTTTTCGAATGAAGCCGGTTCCGGCTCCGCTCCATGCGCCGCTGCCGCCGCAGAATGTGACCGTCCGGCCAAAGCAGGCCTTGTACAGGCGCTCGGCGTTTTCGTTGACACGATCGTCATCTGCAGCTGCACCGCAATGATTATGCTGCTTGCACCAAAGGATCTGATTAATGGCCTTTCCGGCATGGATCTTTTGCAGACCGCCATGCAGTATCATCTGGGAAAATTCGGTGTGATTTTTATCGCACTTACGCTGTTTTTGTTCAGCTTTTCCACGTTCCTCGGCATTTTGTTCTATGCAAGAAGCAACGTTGCCTACCTGTTCGGTGACAAGTGGTGTTTCCAGACCGCTTACAAGGTTCTTGCACTTGTAATGCTGTTTATCGGCGGTATTGCCGCATACACTTTTGTGTGGGATCTTGGTGATGTCGGCATCGGGCTGATGACAATTTTCAACATTATTGCACTGTATCCACTTGCAGGTGAGGCGCTTTCCGAGTTAAAATCATATGAGGAGTCGAAGAAATTGTAAATCCTGTGGATTGCTGTTTCGGACCGAAAAAGGGGTTTTAGAAAAAGGAGGTTTTTACACATGATCATTGAACCATCAAACTACACGTATGAGACAATGCCGGACTACACAGACGCGGTAGACGGCGCCGTGGAAATTCCGGTGACCGGAGAGGAAATTGAGATCCGCTATGCGCATGAAGTTGTCTACGACGAGGCGCACAATCTTCATCTGGAAATTTTCACACCATTCCAGATGACGCACCCGGAGCGCACCTGGCCGTGCATCACATTTATTCAGGGATCCGCCTGGATGAAACAGTATGTCTACCAGAAGGTCGGCATGATCGCCCGTCTGGCGCAGCGCGGCTACGTTGTTGCAATCGTCGAATACCGTCACAGCGGAATCGCACATTTCCCAGCGCAGATCATCGACGCAAAAAATGCGGTACGTTTTCTGCGTGCGCATGCGGAGGAATACAAGCTGAATCCATCGCAGATGTTCCTGATGGGAGATTCTTCCGGCGGACAGGTTTCTTCCGTTGCCGGCATGACCGCAAAGAGCGGAAAACTTGACGAGCCGATCAATGAGGAAAGCTGCGAGGTATGCGGTATTATCGATCTGTACGGAGCTGTTGATGTGACACTGCCGTACGGCTATCCGATAACGCTGAACCATCAGAAACCAGACAGCCCGGAGGGCATGCTGATGGGCTATGACATTACCGAGCATCTTGAGGAGGCTAAGGCAGCCTGCTCCAAAACATACGTGAACGAGGATTTCCCGCCGATGCTGATCGCACACGGCACCAAGGACACGATGGTGTTCTGCCAGCAGAGTGTCGATCTCTACCACGCATTAAAGGATGCCGGAAAAGATGTACAGCTGTATCTTCTTCGCGGCGCAGACCACGGCGGTGCAGCATTCTGGACCGAGGAAATGATTACCGTTTACGATAACTTCTTCAAAAAATGTTTGGGTGAATAACATGAGAATTGCTTACTGCGAAGATGAACCGGCGCAGCGTTCCCGGATGGAAATGCTGCTCCGCACCTTTGCGGAGCGAAAAAATATTGAATACCGGAACCAGCTTCTCGCCCGCCAGGTCGAGGAGGTGCAGAACATCTATCTGACGATGCGCGGCTGGCGCCATGATTATCACAATCATCTGCAGCCGATGAAGGCGTATGTCGAGATGGGGCAGTATGATAAACTGCAGGAGTATCTGGGACTGCTGGAAAACGATCTCGATCAAGTCAACCAGCTCTGCGATTCGGGGAATGTCAATCTCGATGCGATTTTAAATTCCAAAATTTCACTCGCCGAAAAGAACGGCATCCGCGTGGATTACAAGGCAGCCTGCCCGGCCAATCTTACGGTGAGTGATATTGATCTCTGCGCGCTGATCGGAAATCTGATTGACAATGCGGTGGAAGCATGCGAGGGCCTTGCGGATCCCTATATCCGGCTTTATATTGGTGTGCTGAAAAACCAGCTGTATATTTCCGTTACGAATGCAACAAAGGATACTGTGCGGAAGCTGGACAGCGAGTATATCACCACGAAGCGCGGAAATCACGGGCATGGGATGAAACGGATCAATCTTGTTGTGGAAAAGTACGAAGGATATATCAACCGGCAGAATGGGCCCGGCGTTTTCGTGACGGAGATTATGCTGCCGCTGTAAAAAGCTCTTTCCAGGATTTTTTGATTTTGTCCGATGATTCTACAGAGAAATTTTGCAGAACGTGAACACTTTTTTTGCTGTTCGGGGTTTGTCAAGTTTTTTGTGTAAGTTTTGAAAAAATATTTTGGGGAGGGAAACCTCCCCATTCTTATGCTGAGCTACTTTCTGGAGTTAATTCATTAAAGCGTTCTTTAAAAGTTCTTCCATCTCATCGTTCAATTCTCGTGCTTCTTGATAAGCAGCAATCAGGCGCTCATATGGATAAGACGCCTCCATAAATCCTTCAATGAGTATTGGTCTGTAATTGATTGGTATCATTTCAAAAATCAGATACCCAAAAACTACTAAAACGTAATATATCCCTAAAAGAATAATATCATAGTCCACTTTAAACAAACTTCTTCCTTTCATCAATTGAACACAACCAATCCCACCAAATATCATACAAATAAAAATCGGAACAAGTCCTAACCAGTCTGTGATAGTATAAATTTCCATATGCACACCAGTTAATTGATGAAACCAGCAGTTAATTGTTGCAAAACCTATATCAGTCCCATTTACTCCCAAAGTCTGCACATCTACCCTTTGTATCAATACTGTCCAGATAACAAATCCTACAACGAATATACTTCCTATACCTAAAAATCTTTTTCCCTTTTCTTTCATTATTCGTAGTCCTTTCTCTTTTCGTTTTGCCTATCGGCTAATTTCAAAGTAGCAAAAGACTCCCTAAGCATAAAGAAACGCAGTGTCACATACGTGACACGATTCGTGTCACGCATGAAAACACTGCTTCTTACTCGTTTAATTAGAAAAGTTGTCCCGGAAGTTTTAGTTTCTCTTTATAAGAAAATCCTTTATCAAATTCTTCTGCTTCGTCTTCATCCACAAAATATCCTTGCGGTGGTGTATACTCACCCGTCACTCCACTTAAATATCCCGGAATCAGTTCCCTACAAAGGAAGAATGATGCATCTGCATCTTCAGGTAAATCATGATAACGAATACCAAACTCGCTTGCGAATGTAAATCCACTTTTTCCATAAAAGTTGATATCACCTTCAAAGCACAACGCTCCACAACCAAGTTCCGCTGCTTTATTCAAAGAATAATCCAACAATTTTTTTCCAAATCCCTGTCTTTTCAACTCTGGTGTAATGCAGATTGGTCCCATTGTCATAATAGGAATATCTCGTCCATCATCTGCTTTGATGTTTGCACGCATGAACATATTTTGCCCAATCAACTGTCCGTCCCTCTCCATCACAAAGTCGAGTTCAGGTACAAATGCCTCATCGTTTCTTAATTGATTCAGCACATAATGTTCTAAGCAGCCCGGACGATACACATTCCAAAAGGCTTCTCTTACTAAATTTTCAACTTCTCTGTATTCTTCTTCTCTTTCTAAACGTATAATATAGTCATTTTTATTCATTAATTTTTCCTCCTGATGATTGTTGACTGCAATGCTAGGAGGTTACGATTCGATTGTTATTCATAACCTCCCGGTTACGCTACAATCTCCAAGGTGTTGTTTTTTCTCAAACAGCAATCTCCTTAAAATATAATATTTATAATCAAGCCTTTCGGCTGGATTAACAGAAATGAAAATTCTAATTTATCGTTTTCTTTCAGTATATCATAATTATAATCTTTCCACAAAACAAAAAATTTTAATTCCTACGGATTTTTCTACAAAGCATATAAACACATATTATTACACTTCATCAGAAAAATTTTCTCAATCTATATTGAAAAATCGTAGCAGAATATCCGACATTCTATCTATCAATAGTTTCTCTTTAGTAAATATAATCTTAGTACGGTATCCTGTTCCATCCTGTGCAAATTTTACTATACTTCTTATAGCTTCAAAAGCAAACACACCAACTACTTTCTCACTAAAAAAGACTAGAAGAGACATTTTCCTCTAAGCCTTTATACTTTATCATAGAATACTTTTTACTTTTATATTTCCTCATGGTCACGAGGCTTTTTTCGCTTAAATCCTACCTTTTCAACACAGGATATTGCATGTAAAGATCTTACCCCTACTAAAGACTCTTACCTCACCTCATAAACAACCTTCACAAAAGCACCTCTTTTGTTACATCTATATGGGCGGATGGATTGATGGTGTCTACCGACAGATCAACAAACGATACCAGAAAATCCTGTTTCACATCCGCAGTGCCTACTTCGCGAACGATCTGCTGACCCTCACGCTGCAGCTTCTGCGCGACGGCATCTGCTATGGCTTTCTGATTTACCGCCTCGCACACGGAACCATGACTGTCTCCGGCTTTGTGCTGGTGCTCGGCGCGGTTTCCGGTTTTTCTTCGTATTTTAACGAGATTACTTCCAGTCTTTCGAAATCGGTACTCTGTCTCGAACAGATCCGGTGGATGCGGGAATTTCTTGATCTGCCGCTCCCGGCCGGCCACTGGGAGAAAATTGCAGGTCTGCCGCAGAAAGAGGAAACATATCTCGGCAAGGATATGACTGACGACGGCGTCACTCTCTCCGGCGGTGAGATGCAGAAACTCATGATGGCGCGGGCTCTCTACAAAAACTGCCGTCTGCTCCTGCTCGATGAGCCGACCACTGCGCTCGACGCAATCTCAGAAAATGAAATGTACGAAACCTACAGCACCCTGCTGAAAAATAAGACTGCGCTCTTCATCTCGCACCGCCTCGCGTCGACACGGTTCTGCGATACGATTCTGTTTCTCGAAAACGGAAAAATCAAAGAGCGCGGAACCCACGACGAACTGCTCGCCCTCGGCGGATCGTATGCGCATATGTTGGAAGTACAGAGCCAGTATTATCAGGAAACGGAGGAACACATCTGATGAAAATGAAAGAACGGTTTCATGCCGTCTGCCGCTTTTTAAATATGATCAGCCAGGGCAATCACCGCGTGCTGTTCTGGCTGTTCGGAAGCGCTTTTGCCGCTGCCACACTTCCGTATCTCTCCTTGTTTTTCTCAGCGCGGATTCTGAATCTGCTGCTTGCAGAATCGTACCGCGCCTGTCTGTATACCGTCGTCGTCTTTCTGCTCGTGCAGTATGGACTTGGGCTGTTTGAAAAGATCTGCCGCCTGTATGAGCCGACCTCAGGCTATATTACCTTAAACGGCATCGACATCCGCAAATACAATTACAAAGAGTACACCCAGGCCTTCTCCGTGGTTTTCCAGGATTTCCACCTGTTCTCCCTTCCGCTCGACGAAAACATCGCCGCAGGGACTACGATTGATGAAGCTGCTTTGCAATCCTCTCTTGCAAAAGTCGGTCTCACCGACCGTGTACAGCAACTCCCGCAGGGCGTCCGCACCCGCCTTTACAACAACAACGGCTCCGGTGTCGACCTTTCCGGCGGCGAGGCCCAGCGCACCGCCATCGCCCGCGCCCTCTACAAGGATGCCCCGTTCGTCATCCTCGACGAGCCGACCGCAGCCCTCGACCCGATCGCTGAGGCTGAAATCTACGAACAGTTCAGCCAGATGACCGCCGGCAAAACCGCTGTCTACATCTCCCACCGCATGAGCAGCTGCAAATTCTGCGACCGCATCATCGTCCTCGACCACGGCCGCATCGCCGAAGACGGAACCCACGACACCCTCCTCGCAAACCACGGCATCTACGCCAATCTTTACGAAACCCAGGCCCAATACTACACCTGAGTCCTCACCCTCCCGTCCCCCACAACGTAAATGGGAGTCAGAAAAACACAACCCCTGGCAGTTCGTGCTAAGAACTTCCAGGGGTTGTGTTTTTCTGGCTCCCCTCCACTTATTTCAGGAATGCAAACGGCTCCTCATCATGAATAAAATGCATCAGATGATAAGAACACATAATTGCTACATTTTCTTCCTTTAAGATTCTCTTTGCCTCCTCGCGGTCAGCAAGGACAACTTCGATCACTTCGCTCTCTTCGAGGTATTTGCGGCTGATCTCGCCCTCGCACCAGCCGTAAACGGCAGAGCATGCTTCATCGGTCAGGCCGATTGTGGTGAAGAACGGTTTCTCGTAGCAGGGATCTACTTTCAACGGGTGAAACGTAAGACCGGTCTCCTCATGCATCTCGCGCACGGCAGCCTCATGGAACTCCTCGCCCGGTTCCACCAGGCCTGCCGGGAATTCGTAAATGTAGTCATCAATGGAAACGCGGTACTGGCGCACCAGGACAATTTTGTCGCGCTTTTCCCCGTACAGACTGTACATCAGCACGCCGTCCGGCGTATTTTTTCTTGTTTTGATCTTCATCTGCTCGATGGATTTTGCGCGGGAAGCCACATAATAGCGGAAGTGATGGTTTACTTTGTTTGTTCCTTCCACCAGGTAAAGATTTACGAACGGATTTTCCGTCTGTTTTGTGATTTTTTCAACATTCGGCATAAGTAACAACCTCTTTCTTTTCTCTTTTACTGGTCAAAATCTGTCTCAAACACGCCCTCCGGGGTGCGCATCGTCAGCACGCCGAGGTTGAATTCATCATCCATCACCGTGATGTGGTACTCGAAAATCACATCATCATCAAATTTCGATAATACCACATAGGAACCGTTCTCTTTTCCCTCGATCTGGTCGCAGATGTCATCGTAAACATCGCTTCCCGAAATCGGCCGCGGATAGCCGGATTCTTTGATTTTCTTTTCAATCATTTCATATAATTCGTTCATGTTCTGCCCTCGTTTTTCTTTTTATCGGTTATGTTTCATTGTACCACGAAAAGACCCGCGGGGACAATCCATTGCGGCGATTCACCGTGAACTTTTTTTATTTTCATACATCTTCTGGTCCGCCTGTTTCATGATGACGGATTCCGAGATTTCCATGTTTTCCCGGACCATTCCGGCGCCGGCGGTGGTGGTTCCTTTCATGACCATGTTCAGGCGGCCCGACGGTGCCGTTGATTCTGTTGTACGCCGTCATGATGCCCTCTGCGCCGCTCTCCTCAATACATCTGCGGAACGGCTCGAGATACAGCTCATATTTATTCCGCGGGTCAATTGAAGAGTTCTTCCAGCCGCGGCCGACCTCGGTGTTGTTTCCATAGAAGTGTTTCAGGGTTGATGCACAGCGCAGATATTTTGGATCGTCGCCCTGCATTCCCTCGATGTAAGCGCCGGCCATTTTTCCGGTCAGCACAGGGTCCTCGCCGTAGCCCTCCTCGTTTCTTCCCCATCTCGGATCACGCTCGAGGTCAACGGTCGGTGCCCAGCGGCTGCGGGAAGGATGTCGTCACGTCCGGCTTTCCTTTACGATCTCAACCGCCTCTTTCACCAGCTCTTCGATGCGGTCGAATTCGTTGTTTTCAATCATCGTATTTTTTACCATCCAGCTTCCGCCGCATGCTGCGATGCGGTCGTATGCCAGGTATTCTCTTACATTCTGCGGGTTGATGCCGCCGGTCGGCATGAATTTCATCATGGTGTACGGTGCTGCGATGGCACGGATGTATTTCAGTCCGCCTGCCGGTTCTGCCGGAAAGAATTTCACCATGGTGAGCCCAAGACCGATTGCCTGCGCCATCTCAGTCGGGGTCACGATGCCCGGGATCACTGGTACTTCGTGTGCCTGGCACCATTTTACTACCTCCGGGTTGAGGCCCGGGCTGACGATAAATTTTGCTCCGGCTTTCACGGCGCGGTCCGCCTGCTCGGTTGTGAGCACAGTTCCGGCTCCCACCAGCATCTCCGGGAATTTTTCGCTCATAATGCGGATGGATTCTTCTGCCGCATCGGTGCGGAAGGTCACCTCGGCGCAGGCAAGTCCGCCCTTGCAGAGAGCTTCGGCAAGCGGCTCTGCTTTTGCTGCATCCTGTAAAACGACAACCGGCACAATGCCGTATGTTCCAAGCTGTTCGAGAATCTGATTCATGATAGCTGTTCCTCCGTTTTGATCTTTATCTGAAATTTATTCTGCATTCTGTTTTTATTTTATTCCCTTGTATCATAACCGGACAAGTTGTTTTTTTCTATTGTGCGAATTGCCGAATACATTGTAAAACTTGCTGTTTTGTGATATGCTGGGAATTGTTGCTATGGTTCAAAAATATCATTTTTTTGCAAGGATGCTTTTATTATGAAAGAAAAACTGCAGACGAAATTTGCCACCCGGCAGTACATGATTTCGGATACGTTTGAGTTATACTATTACAGCACCGACGATGTGCCCGGCGTAAAAGAACATACGCATACGCATTATGAGTTCTATCTCTTTCTCGAAGGGGCGATCTCACTGGAAATCGACGGAGTGCTCTACACACCGACGCCCGGCGATCTTCTTCTGATTCCGCCCGGCGTGCCGCATCATCTGGTGATGCACGACCTGTCTGTGCCGTACCGCCGCTTTGTGTTCTGGGTCAGCGCCGCTTTTGCAGAGCAGCTCCGCGCCCGTTCCGCCGACTACGTTTACCTGATGGAATACGCTGCCGAAAATCAGAAATATCTGTTCCCGCTCGATTCCGTCGAGTTCAACACGATCCAGTACCGCACCATCCGCCTGATCGAAGAAATGCGGTCCGATCATTTTGGAAAAGAGACGCAGATTTTTCTCTACGTCAGCGACCTGCTGATGCAGATCAACCGAACGGTGTATGAGCAGCATCACCCGCTCACCCGGAAAGCACAGCTCTCGCTGTATGAACAGCTCTGTTTCTATATTGATGAGCACCTGTCCGAGGATCTGTCGCTCGAACGGCTGGCGGCGGAACTTTTTGTGAGCAAATATCACATTGCACACGTTTTCAAGGATGAAATCGGCATGTCGATCCACCAGTACATTTCCAAAAAGCGGCTGGCAAGGTGCCGTGAAGCGCTGCTCGGCGATGTACCGGTCACGAAGGTGTATCTGCTGTTCGGATTTCACGACTATTCGAGTTTTTACCGCGCGTTTAAAAAAGAGTACGGGATCTCGCCGAAGGATTTTAAAGAACTGCATACCGTTACCAGCGATTAACACGGTCGTTCCAAATGCACTGTTTACTTTGTACTTTTCAGGAGGATTTTTAATATGTTTCAGATGTGGGGAAAATTAGTGGAAAACAATCATATTCTTCAGGATCTTACCGTCTGCATCGACGATGAGGATACCAGAACGCACAAGGTCTTCCGTGCGCTCGATGAAATCTGCGATGCCTGGAATCTGGCGAAGCCGATCTGGCTCGATACGAATATTTCGGAGTTTAAACGGAGATCGAAAACGCGGTTCACACAGGATAATTTTATTGAATCGCTGGAGTTTGATTATCTGGAAATTCAGATTACAGAGGAATAATGTTCTCTCGTTTTTGCAGCGAATAAAGCAAATGTAAAAGCCGGGCATCCGGCGGAACTTGGGAGCGGCTGTTCTTACAGCCCCCTCTGCGGTTCCGTCGGATGTCCGGCTCTTTTTATGTATTTTGTCCCTGGCTTTGTATCCCTTTTATACCACGCGGTTTTCCATGCCGCCTTCCAGGTACGAAGCAATATTTTTCTGCACCAGTCCGATCAGGCGCGTGCGGGCTTCCTTCGATGCCCAGGCGATGTGCGGCGTGATGTACAGGCGGTCGTCGTCCGCCATTTTCAGCAACGGACTGTCACTGCGGATCGGCTCGCTGGAAAGTACATCGAGCGCTGCTCCGGCGATCAGGCCTTCGCGCAGGGCACAGCAGAGGTCACGCTCATTCACGATCGAGCCGCGGCCGACGTTGATCAGAATTGCGTTCCGCTTCATGTTGGCAAACGTTTCGATATTCATCAGGTTCTCGGTCGCCTCATTTAACGGGGCGTGGATGGAAACCACATCAGAATCCTTCAGCAGACGATAGAGATCGACCCGCTCGTAGTCCGGATCGTCGTGTGCACCGGAGGTGGAGTAATAGATCACACGGCAGCCGAATGCCTGTGCAATCGAAGCCACTTTTCTGCCGATCGCGCCAAGGCCGATGATGCCCCACGTCTTGCCCTCCAGCTCGGTGAACGGTCTGTCCATGCAGGTGAAAAGGCTGCTGGCGGCGTAGCTGCCGTTTTTTACGTAATCATCGTAATAACGGAGTTTTTCTGCCAGATAGAAGTACATCGCAAAGGTGTGCTGGGCCACGCTGACGGTGGAATAGCCGGCGACGTTCGTCACGGCGATGTTGTGGCGCTTCACATAATCGAGATCGATGTTGTTGATGCCGGTTGCGGTGACGCAGATCAGTTTCAGGTTCTCCGCGCCGGACAGGGTGCGGCTGCACATGCGCACCTTGTTGCAGATGACGATATCCGCCTCCCGCACACGCTCCGGGCATTCCTCCTCCGTTGTTTTTTCATATACTGTCACTTCTCCAAAACGGGAAAAGCCGGACAGATCCATGTCCTTTCCCAGTGACTCTGCCTCAAGAATTACAAGTCTCATGTTGGTTCCTCCTTTTGCAGATGATGATTCTGCTTTATCCGGGAAAGCAGTGCCGCCTGTCTGTTTTGAAAGACGGCACTGCCTGAAATATTTTTATCTTAGATACCTGCGGACTGCCGATTCGGAAATATGGTCATGTCGATATGCCATGCTCCCCGGCCTGATCCCCTGGTATTTACACGTATTCGCTGATAATTTCCCTCATCAGCTTCTCTTCCTCGGGCGTCAGCATTCCGGCAAACCTGCTCTCGGCCGCGGCGGTCTGGCGGATGCCCTCCCTGACTTTCGAAATCCTCGCTTCTTTTTCCGGGTCTGCGAACAGTTCATTCCGCTCTTTGGCGGACTCGCTTCCCGCAGTCTGCGGTTTTGCTTTCGCCGCTCCGGTTCCTGCCTGTGCCATGGTTTCCGCCTGCACCGGCTGCCATTCGGTCTGCTGTACGGTTTCCAGCACCGCACTCTGTTTCGTCGCTGCAAACTCATTTTCCAGATAGTCTGTCCAGCCGTTCAGCAGAATTTCCTCTTTTCCGCCGAAATCCAGACAGAGCCGGAAAAAGACAAGGCCTCCGGCGAGCGCGATGCCCGTTCCGAGGTAGCGCATCAGCTCCGTCTCTCCATAACGGTATCGGTAGATCGCCCACAGCGAAAGAATCGACAGCGCCAGAACCGTGAGGATCATATTCTGGCTTCCGCGCAGAAGCGTCGGGACTGCCATTCCCGCTGACCTGCCCTGTGCAATCTGGCTGCGCATAAACGCCCCGGCATTCGAAAAGGGATGCGCTTTTCTCTGACACGTTTCCAGCACCGACCTGGTCCATTTCGACTTTGGTTCCTTCAGCCTTCCGAGATCGCGGATGGCCCGGGTGTAGAAACGGTTATTCCAGAACAGGCACCACACACCGGCGATTCCTGCTGCTATCATTGCGTATAAGAACACATTTTGTTTCACACAAAACTCCAGCATTCTTATTCCCCCTGATGATTTTTGAATTTGCCTGTCATGATCATATGCCGGTGCTTCCGTTGCGGTGCATCGGCGGATGCCGCGGCAGAATTTGCGCGCACAGGATTCTTCCGCTGGCATATCGGCAGTGGAGACGTGTTACAGTTCACAGGTACCTGGGAACTGTAACATTCGCAGCCCTCATTGAAAATTTTGCTTCGCAAAAGGAGGGCTGCTCACACCTGAATCACTTTCTTACGCAGCAAAACAGCAAGTGTTTTACTGCTGAGCAATCCGTAGTGAGCATCTTCTTGTTCCGATGTGCCACAGTATAGCACTGCCGGAAAAATTTGGAAACAAAAAACGTTCGTCAAATTCTTTGTGATTCTGTGCTTTTTCGCGTGAATTTTTATTTTTCGTTCCTTCAGGGGACTGCTTTCGTGCCGGTTCGCGTGGTTTCGCTGGTTTTCGCCTGTCCGTTTGTCGATTTTTTCTTCTTGCTTTTTTTAGATTACAGGCGTTTTACCATTTCCTGCAGCAGGTTGACACAGTGGCGGGCTGCCTCACTCTCAAAGGTCGGGTAGTCCATCGTTGCGCTGTCGTCTGCTTTGTCGGAGATGGCGCGGAGTACGACGTATGGAATCTTGTTCAGATAAGCGCCCTGCGCAATCGCAGCGCCCTCCATCTCGGCGCAGGAACCGTTGAATTCCTCGATCAGATGGTTTTTCACTTCTTTGCTGGAAATAAACTGGTCACCGCTGACCACGCGTCCGCGGAATACCTGGATTTCCGGATTGACTTCCTTGCAGACTTCCTCTGCCACCTCTGCGAGGTGCTCGTCTGCCGGGAAGCTTAAAACACCCATCTGCGGAATCTCGCCGAGCGGGTATCCGAAGATGCGCACATCCATGTCGTGCTGAACAGCATCGGTCGAAATGACGATATCGCCGATGTTAATTTCATTCCGCAGGGAGCCTGCAATTCCGGTGTTGATGACACAGTCCACGCCGTAATCATCTACAAGAATCTGGGTGCAGATACCGGCGTTTACTTTGCCGATTCCGCTGCGCACAACAACCACTTCTTTTCCGTTCAGGTAACCGTGGTTGAACTCCATGGATGCCTTCGTGCGGATTGTAACATCCGTCATCATTTCCTTTAAGCTTGCAACTTCAACTTCCATTGCACCGATAATTCCGATTAACTTCATGTTTATGATATCCTCCAATAACTTTACATGTACTCCCCGATTCTTTCTGTTCTTGCTTTTATGAAATCATTTTTGTCAGCGGTCAGCCGCTAAAGTAAGAACGGAAAACTCCGGGAGTCCATTTTCTTTTCCTTCTGGTTTCTTTGTAATTCCTGTTACAGTATACAATAAATTTGGGATCTGTGGTATCTTTTTTCTTTGCTGTTTTCGTAATCTATGATATAATAGCAGGAACCGAAGAATTATCGTGGCTGAAGTTCACGATAATGTTCTAATTTTTTATTCACAAAGGAGGATCCTATCGATGGAATATACAACAAAAGGTACCTGTTCCAGAAAAATTCTGTTTGAGGTAGAAGACGGTAAAGTACACAACGTACAGTTCGTAGGCGGATGCAACGGAAACACACAGGGTGTTGCAAGACTCGTTGAGGGCATGGACGTAAACGAAGCCATCTCCCGCATGAAAGGCATCGACTGCAACGGACGCGGAACATCATGTCCAGACCAGCTTGCAAAAGCGCTGGAACAGGCTATCCAGAAATAACTTTTTTTACGCTTGCTCTTTTTTATTATAATAACTCCCCGGGGAATGCTCACCCCGGGGAGTTTGTAATTTATCCACTTCTGTTTTTTCTTTTCTGATGCAGCACAGCTTCCCTGCCGCCTGCTTTCTTCCGGTTTTTCTTCTATATTAATAGCACAGTCTTTCTTCCAGCCACCGGACTGCTTTATCTGTCCCATTTGTCGCAGAGACTGTTGATCTGGTCAGCAAATTTGGAAAGATCTTTGTTGGCGCCGCCTTTGTTTCTTGTAATAACCGTAAGCAGCCGCTGACCAGCCGCAACGAGGCGGTCGAAGACGGCATTTCCGCTGCTTCTCGTGCGCAGGGTTCCTGCATTTGCGGCACTTTCTTTCTGGATCGGAATGCCGACAGTTTTCTCGATAAATTCATTTTCTTTCAGATCAAATACGGTTCCGGAGAACGGAGCCATCGCCGGATAACGGAATTCATCCCACAGTTTTTCTGCAAAAAGTTCCGTCACCTTATCCTCTCCGTGCGTCACGAAAACGCGGTCCGGTTTTGCCCGCAGACTGCCCGCCCATTTGAGCAGTCCTTCCTGATCTGCGTGGCCACTCATGCCCGGGAACTGGATGATGTGCGCGTTCACATGAACCTCTTCCTGGAACAGTTTCACTTCCTTCGCGCCTCCGATCAGCGCCCGTCCCAGTGTACCGACGGCCTGATAGCCGACGAAGAGAACCGTACTCTCCTGCCGCCAGAGGTTGTGCTTCAGATGATGCTTGATTCGTCCTGCATCGCACATGCCGCTTGCGGATATGATGACCTTCGGGGTTTCGTTGAAGTTGATGGCTTTCGACTCATCGGATGTAATCGAGAGCTTTAATCCCGGAAACAGAATCGGATTAATGCCCTGCGCAAGGAGCGCAGCTGCATCGGAATCGTAGCACTCTTTCTGATGATCGCGGAAAATATTGGTTGCCTCAACGGCAAGCGGACTGTCCACGTAAACCGGGAATTCGCCGTGGCCGTGAACCAGATGTTCTGCCTTAATTTCACGAATAAAGTACAGCATCTCCTGCGTTCTTCCAACAGCAAACGACGGGATCACGAGGTTGCCGCCGCGGTCGAGCGTTTCCTGAATGATTTTTGCCAGCTCCGGTACATAATCCGGTTTCGGACCGTGGCTCCGGTCACCGTAGGTGGATTCCATAATCACGTAATCAGCGCTCTCCGGGTACTCCGGGTCGTTGATCAGCGGCTGATGGATATTTCCGATATCGCCGGAGAAGAGCAGTTTTTTCGTCACACCGTCCTCTGTCAGCCACAGCTCAATGGATGCGGAGCCGAGCAGATGACCGGCATCGAGAAAACGGATCTGAATGCCGTCCGATAGTGTCACACGCTGATGATACGGAATGCCCTCCAGCAAGCGGATCACGCCGAGGGCGTCCTCCATTGTGTATGGTGTGACGTAATCTTCTTTTCCCGCCCGACGGTTCTTGCGGTTCCGCCACTCGGCCTCGGCGAGCTGAATGTGTGCACTGTCGCGGAGCATGATGTCCGAAAGCGCTACCGTCGCCGGAGTCATATAGATTGGACCGCGGAAGCCGTGTGCATACAGCAGCGGCAGATTTCCGGTGTGATCGATGTGCGCGTGCGTGATCAATACGAAATCCAGCTGGGATGCCGGAACCGGAATCGGCTTGTTTTCATAAATATTCGGTCCCTGCTCCATACCGCAGTCCACTAAAAACTTCTTCCCGGCAGCCTCCAGATAATAACAACTGCCCGTCACTTCATGTGTTGCTCCAAGAAATGTAAGACGCATAAGATGCCTCCTGTTCTCCCGTTTTGTTCGGGGACAAAATGTTGTCACTGCGGGTCAAAACACGCGTTATACGTTTGGCCCGTTATCGCGGCCAGCAGTCGTCAAGTTCCCATGCCAGCATGGTCTTTGACGCGTTGTCCGCGAAAATAATCTGAAATTCCTTTTGTATTTTATGCTTATTCTCTCTTTTTTGATTATTATAGCATAATATCTGGCAGATTCCAACGGAATTTTAAGGCAGATTGCACAACAATCTTGATATTTTTGTTCAATTATGGGCATCGGCTTGTAGAAACGTACAGAAAAGAGGCACCGGTATTCCTGCAGTAATACCGATGCCTCACTTATCGGGGTCAGCCGATGTTCCGTATGATCACTCACACGCTGAACATAGTAACACATGATGACTCAGATCTGTGTTGTGGTTGGAAAAAGGAATTTCGACGCGTTGAAAATCCTGAAAGATCTGCGTTTTCGTCTTAATATATTCATTGTTATAAGGTTTCTATAGGGGACTGGCCCCGGGATTTTTAAGGGGTGAGGGAGTTGCAAATTGCTGGGTTAAAAATCATTTCCGTTCATTTATGCTACTCTCTTGTGCTTGTATACATGATATTTCTTTTACTCGTTTTACTAATTTAAAAATAATGATTATCCAATGTAAATACCATCTGTTACACTACCGCCATTTTCAGTAACACCGCTCTTGGTACAAGAATGGTATCCTCTTAATCGATAGTAATAACCTTTTTCCACCTTAACTTCTTTACTCATATACAACGATGCTTCATTGTAATCTACATTTTCCCATTTTTTGTAACTATAAAAATTTCCGTCACCGCTTGAACGCTCTAAATAGACATTTAATTTTATGGTATTACAAAGAACATTGCATTCTGTTCCTCCAGCTATCCCAACATATCCATTTCCATTATTTGTGATTCTCACAAATCCTTGATGTAAATATGTACTTCTTGCCACACTCTGGTAATTTCCAAATGCTTCTGTTTCATTCGTCAAGACAGATCCATCTACTGTATTACCTAAGTTATCTAACGGTGCTGCCTGCGCACTTACTGTGCTTAAAGCAATTGATAAAGCGAGCATTGCACAAAAGAGTAAGTTTTTCAAATTAATAACCTTTTTCATACTTCCTCTTTCCCCTCGTCTTCATCTACATTATATATACGTACAATACTTCAACTAATTACAAGTTATACTGCATTTCACTTAAAATCTTCATCAACTCTTCTTTTTCTATTTGACCACTTAATTGATAATACGAATCTTTATATTTCCATTTTGCATAATAATTTTCTTCATTATTTTCGGACACGCTTCCCATTTCAACATCAATTACATCATCAAGCGTTTCTATTTGAACTTTTTCTTTATCTTTCCAATCACCTTGTGATAATTCTTTTTCATTCGCTGCCAAATGAAAATACACAAAATGGTCATTATATTGATATCGAATTATAGCCATTTGTGCTTCTTCCAATATTTGTACCTTATCATATTTCATTCCTGTTGGTATATAGTAAAATTCTGGCACTGCAATATGCAATATTTGACTTATTTTTTTTGTTTCTTCATCTAATTCACCTGATGAATATTCTCGATCCTCACCATTATTTGTTTTTACCACATCACCCGAATTCCGAACCCCACCAATCGTCTCCACCAACCGAATCCGATTCGCCTCGCTCGTCATACTGGCTCCAAAAACGCAAGCCCCCACAACCAACACAACACCAGCCGCTTTCGCCGTCCATACCCAGTGTTTTGTTGTTTTCGCTCTCTTCGCAATCTTCTTCTGTCTCTCCGCCTGCTTTTCGCGTTCTGCCTTTCTCTCCACGATCTGGCGGCGGATCTCCAGTGTTTTTTCTGTCGGATTCCCTTCCGTGTCCGCGAGTCCTTCCTTCTGGAGGCGCTGCTGGAAGCGCTCGTACATTGCGTTCAGTTCTTCCTCTGAAAGCGCAGGCGCAGCCTCCTGTTCTGTTGCTGTGTTTCCTTCCTCTGCCTTTACAACTGCCGATTCCCCTTCCACCGTTTTCGAATCCGCAGCCATTTTTTCTTCCATCGTCTGCTCCAGTTTCTTTTTCAGCTGTTCTTCTTTTTCTATCTTTTTCATCTTCTTCCGTTCCTCGGCATTTTCCATGTTGTAACCGCTCTTGACTTTTTTTCTTCTTGAGGGGATAATAAAAGCCAAATGATATTATCAAATTCCAGGGAGGAATTCTCATGAAGCATATTGTTCTGACAGGCGGAGGTACCGCCGGCCATGTTACCCCGAATATTGCCCTGATTCCAAAATTAAAGGAAGCAGGTTATAAAATCTCTTATATCGGTTCCTACGGCGGTATGGAGCGCAAGCTGATCGAAGATCTCGGCATTCCGTACTACGGAATTTCATCCGGAAAGCTGCGCCGCTACTTCGATCCGAAAAACTTTTCCGATCCATTCCGCGTCGTAAAAGGCTACTTTGAAGCAAAAAAACTGCTCAAAAAGCTGAAACCAAACGTTGTCTTCTCCAAAGGCGGCTTCGTTTCGGTACCGGTTGTCCTTGCCGCCAAAGCATGTAAAGTTCCGGCGCTCATCCATGAATCGGATATGACGCCTGGCCTGGCAAATAAACTGTGTATTCCGTCCGCTGCAAAGGTCTGCTGTAATTTCCCGGAAACCGTTAAATGTCTCCCGGAAAACAAAGCCGTTCTGACCGGAACGCCAATCCGCCAGGAACTGCTGTCCGGCGATGCACGGGAAGGCCTGAAGTTCTGCGGATTCAATGCCGCAAAACCGGTTATTCTCGTCATCGGAGGAAGCCTCGGTTCCGTCGCTGTCAATCATGCGGTCCGTTCTATTTTACCAGAACTTCTGAAAGATTTCCAGGTGATTCATCTCTGCGGTAAAGATAAACTGGATGCATCCTTAAATGGTACCGAAGGTTACGTTCAGTTCGAGTACATCAAAGATGAGCTCCCGGATCTCTTCGCCGCAGCAGATCTGATCATCTCCCGCGCCGGCGCAAATGCGATCTGCGAAATCAGTGCTCTGGCAAAACCAAACATTCTGATTCCGCTTTCTGCCAATGCCAGCCGCGGAGACCAGATTTTAAATGCGCGTTCCTTTGAGCGTCAGGGTTACAGTAAAGTTCTGGAAGAAGAATCCGTGAATGCGCAGACTCTTCAGTCCGCAATCCGTGAGGTTTACGAAAACCGTCAGACCTACATCAATGCGATGAAGAAGAGCAGCCACACCGATTCCATCGGCCGCATCCTTTCCCTGATCCAGGAATGCGAACGCAAATAGTAACTACAGAAATCCCCTTTCTCTGGCTTTGTCAGCAAAGTGCTGGCAAAGCCATTTTTTCGTCCGGGTCATTTTCACCCGCAGATTTCCGATGGTGATACCCATTTCGGATGCTACTTCCTTTTCCGAACGCTCATGCACCTTGATTTCACGCGTAATATAATAACCCGATTCATCATGATCTTTCAGTGCATCCATCACTTCCTGAAAAAAATGATTTCTCTCCTGCTTTTCTTCCTCTGCAAGCGTCGGAAGTTCCATCTCTTCCGCCCGAAGATCCTCATCCAGTTCGTTCCAGTCAAAACGTTGTGTTTTTCTTTGATAATCAATTCCCAGATTCTTTGCAGCGACACGGACCCAGCCTTCTACTCTGTCTTCATCCAGCGCATCAATATTCAGGTACAGTTTCACCATCGTTTCCTGTGCGATATCATCCGCATCGGCTTCATTGTGCACCACCTGCATTGCGGCTGAATAGGCTGTCATTACATACTTTTTATATATTTCTGAAAAGTTATTTTTGTCCATTGTTCTCCGCCCCTGTTCGTCTGTCATTGATTCTTTTTCTGGCTGCTGCCAGCCTTTTCTCAGGCCTTCAGCTCTGCCGTCACGCTCTCAATGATCTGCTCTTTTACCGCATCCTCGAGAGTTCCCTGCTTCCATGCAGCAATACCGGCATTGTCACCTTCATATCTTGGAATCAGATGCATATGAAAGTGGAATACCGTCTGTCCTGCTGCCTCACCATTGTTCTGTACCAGATTGAAGCCATCAGAATGAAGCGCTTTCGTCATGGCCGTCGCCATTTTTTTGCCGAGAATCATTGCTTTCGCTGCGGTTTCATCCGGAATTTCATAAATGTTTGCAAAATGCTGTTTTGGAAGAATCAGCGCATGTCCTTTCGTTGCCGGTCCCTGATCCAGAATGACACGGAACTCATCGTCCTCATACAATGTCGCGGTTGGAATTTCTCCGTTTGCTAATTTACAAAAAATACAATCCATGATCTTTTTCTCCTTTACTTTTTTTAATTCTTCTGTTGTTCCGAATCCCGTTCTGCACGGTTCCGAACAACTCTATTTTCTCACTATTTGTCGAAAAATGTCAAATAATGCAGAACGCTTTTTGTTGCGCGCTCCCCCTTTTCAATGCTAAACTTTTGCCTAATCAAAAATCATTACCTACGCATCATAAGGAGGATACGGCTATGTCAAAAGAACCAACAACCAATTCACAGGGCTTATCGGAAGAATGTCACGCTATGATTTCCCGGATTTCACATGAGGTTCGAAATCCTGTTGCGGTTATCCACAGCTTTCATCAGCTTCTTCTTTTAGCGCATCCGGAGCTTTCCAACGATCTCTATTTTCAGAAAATCCAGGAAAATATGGCTTTTCTGAACTCCCTGCTCGATGAGCTCTCCTGCTATAATCATTCATATCGGGCGGTACGCGCTTACGTGAATCCTTATCTTCTGCTCCAGAATCTCTGTGCCGATACCGGCGTTCTCCTCGAAAAACAACAGGTTTCCATTGAACTTGTCAAGGAATCTGCCATTCCGCGCTTTGCCCTTGATACCACGCAATTTCGTCAGCTTTTTCTGAACCTGATCCGAAATGCGGCGGAAGCAATGCCTTCCGGCGGAACGATCAAAATCTCTCTCTGTTTCGACGGTGACTTTCTGACCATCCGTGTGCAGGACACTGGCTGCGGAATCCCCGCCGAGGATCTGCCGACTCTCTTTGACCTTTTTGTCACACATAAGAAAAACGGAACCGGCCTTGGACTTGCCATCTGCAAGGAAATTGTAACCGCACACGACGGCACGATTTCCGTTTCTTCCGTTCCCGGGGAAGGAAGCACCTTTACGGTCGTTTTCCCCTTTTCCTGATCCTTGCCATTCCCGGATAGAGAACCGCCATCAGGACTGCACCTGCCAGAAAACCGCCGATGTGTGCGAAGTTGTCCACATTTGAAGACTGGAATCCGACCAGCAGCGAAAGGACAGCCATGACGGCCATCCTCCGGAAGGTGAGATCCTCCAGCCTTCCTTTCCGAAATGCCAGAAGAACAAGCATCGCTCCGACAGCAGAAAAAATCGCTCCCGAAGCGCCGGCGGAAACTGCCGGTGCTTCCCCTGTTTTCATCAGGGACAGTTCATGCAGATACGAGCACAGATTTCCGACGAGTCCGCCGCCCAGATAGATGACCAGATAACGGATCTTTCCAACTGCGCGTTCTAGGTAATCCCCAAGGAACAAAAGAAGCAGCATGTTGTTGATCAGATGCTGGATGCCAAAGTGAAGAAACATACTCGTAAACAGGCGATAGTATTCTCCGCTCTCAATCAGCGGCGCATACGCCGCACCGCAGTCCATCATATGTCTGGAGCTCTCTGTCCCTCCGGTCAGTGTGACTGCAAGGAATACCAGAATATTGCATACGACGATGACCAGATTGATGCTGTTTTTTGACCTCTTCCACATACGGTCCACGATATCTTCGTTCGGATCGTAACTGTTTTTCCTTTGTTCTTCCATTACATCATTTCCTTATCTGTGCTATTTTTTTATTATAATTTAATTCACTTGTAAATGCAAGAAATCGTCAAATTTTTTTCTTTTTTGATAAACGTTTTTCGACAATTATTGACGCTTCACGACGGCTTTCGACGTTTTATGACATTATTTTTTACATTATTTCTTTTTTTAATTTTATGCATAATTTTCTTTTCTATAATATTTTTGTTTCATTCGCATAACTTTTTTCTTTGATCATTCTGCCATATTAAAAATAACGCATCCAGCGCTTTCTCCAAATCGAAAAAGTGTAATGCGTCATTTTTCTCTAATTTCTGTTTTTCTCTCCCGCCTTATACCGGTATTTCTTCCCGGCAAATGAGATATCGTCTCCATCCTCCAGCTTCTTTTTTGTCTCGCCCATCAATGGAACGCCATTCACCGTTGTTCCGTTCCGCGAATTCAGATCCAGCAGATAATCTCCCTCTTCTGTACTGACCAGCTTTGCGTGAAGGCGGCTTACCGTACGGTATGGCAGAATTACATCTGCCGCCGCTGACAGTTTTCCAATCAATGTGCTTCCGCGTTCAATCGGAATCAGCGGAAGATCAATCGGATCTATCGGAATCAGATATGCCCTTCCCTCATCCTCCGGGCTGGTCAGCAGTTCCGTTTTTCCAAACAGATCCTCTTCATGCCCCTCCAATTCCATCAGGCTGTGCATCTTTCTGTTTTCCTGTTCTTCATTCTTTTCCCATGTTTTCTCTTTTTCGACTGAGGAATCCCTTTTCCATCCCTGCTGTTCTGTATCGCTTTTCGGATTCCATGTTCCATCTTTCTGTTTTAAGCCCTTCCGATTCTGATATTCCGAAAATACATCTCCTGTTTCTCCTTGTTTCCGGATTCCTGCGGCCTTCCCATAGCTTCCTGTTTCTGTTCCCGACTGCCGCTTTTTCCATCGGCTGGCAAGTTCCAATGCCAGACTTACAATTCCCACAACAGCCGCCGCTCCTCCCAGCACCAGATACCAAACAGTTTCGGCCTGTGTCCACCGCAGTGCCAGCACACCTCCCAGAAATCCGATGCAGATCACTGCTTCCACAATATTTTTCCAGCGTCCTTCATCCTTTTCTTCCTCCGCTTCCACAAAAAAATTTTCCGCCGCTTCCGCTTCTTGTTCTCCCCAAAGTGTTTCCTCCATCTGTACAGGCGGATTTTCTTCCCTAGGACGCTCTTTTCCCTCCTGCTCCGTCGTTTCTTTCTTCTCTTTCCCTGTCTGATATAAGAGTGCCTGAATCATCTCAACCGAAAAGATCTCCGCCGAAATCTCCCGATACAGTCCATACCCGAGTACCACCGCATCCTGCTCCTGGTGATCCAGCTTCGGCAGCAGATATTCCATCAGCTCCCGGATCTGCTTCTGAAAACAGCCTGTGTGTCCCTGCTTTCCCGGCAGATAACAGAAGGAAAAGTTCTCCAGATTTGCATCTGCAAAAACCAGCTCCGGCTGCAGAACGAGACCGTCCGGTGCAAGCAGGTACTGCCCCAGTTCTTCGAGAAGATCCAGCAGCTGTTCAAACAGTTTCCGCAGCGCCTCCGCCCCAATCGAGCGCTGTTCAAACACACTCTGAAGCGACTGCTTTGATGTCACCTCATAGTAAAACAATGTTTTATCATCCATTTTCCCGATTTTGCAGTCCAAAAGCCCTGGGATTGCGTTTGTCAGCAGCATACGAATCTGATACGACGCCGTGTCCGGCTCTTTTTCCTCCTGTAAAATAACATACGTATGGTTCAAATCTCTTTTATAATCAATCTGCATTTCTCCGCTTCCGTCCTTACTTCTGGTTCCAGATCTGTTTTACTGCCCGTATCTTCCGGATCGTTTTCACCGGATTGTTTCTCCTGCTTTCACTCAAAACCGAATATTCCCACGCGTTCCGGCTCCAGATTGGCAGAATGTTTCCTTCTGCTTTTATCTGAATCTCTTTTTCTCTGCACACCGTTTGTACGGTCACCGGTTCAGCCGGAAGCGGTATCTGGGAAATCCACCATTCCATCCGGCTTTGGGCGGCTGCCTCTCCTTTTTCCACAGACAGGCGGCCTTCACTGGCGGCAAGCATTGTGCTTTCATATGCCGCAAATGTATACCAGCTCCGTGCGTGCACAAAAAATGTCAGCGACAGCAGAAGAAAAATCACCATCAGAACAAGCGGCGTGACCAGAACTGCCTCTACCGTAATACTTGCTTTTCTCATTTTCACTTTCAAAGCATTCCGCACCTCCCCACAAATCCAAGCAGCAGAAACGGCACCAGCGGTATAGAATCCTGTTTCCGTATTTTCTTCCGCATCAGAAGAACTCCGCAGAGTACCGAACAGAGAATGAGTCCCAGCGTCAGAACGCCGAACGTCTGCCCAAATCCCAGCCAGATTCCAACCGTCAGAAGCAGAAGGCCGTCCCCGTATCCCACCTGTTCCCGTGATATATAACTGAGCGTCAGAAATCCCGCTCCCGGCAGCAGGGACAGCAGCCATTCCAGCCACGATGTCTGTTCCACCAGAATCTGCCATCCAATGCCTGCAAGGAATAAAACACCGGTCAGGACAAGGCTGATCTGCCGTTTCCTCACATCCATTCCGGCAAGAATCCCCAGATACAGCAATATAATTGCACTCTTTACTTCTTCCTGATACACAGCCGCGGCCTCCTTTCCGCAAACCCGAGTTTCTGTTTACCGTCCTTCTTTCCGGTCTCACCCGGAAAGAAGACACCTGCTCTGCTCATATCCGGCTTTCTTACGCCGCCTTTTTCGCGCATTTCGAGCACTGCGGCAGTCCATCCGTCTGTTCCAGTGCTACAAGTTTTACTTTACGTTTCAGCCCTTTGCAGGAAAGACTGTTATGATACCGGTTTCCGTATTTCGTATAGTAAACTTCCGCACCCGCAGCGCCATTTCCCACGCACTGTTCGCATTCCTTATATTTTTCTCCATCCTGATTCCGTTTCCACGCAAGCGCACCCGGTGAGGAAACCTGGATCGAAAGATTGATATGACTGCACGACGAATCGGTATGATACACACTGCCGTTCTCAGTCACCCACACCATCTGTTTTGCTTCGCCCTCTTCTTCATCCGCCTCCTCTTCTGTCTTTCCGCAGAACAGATGCACTTTCGCACACGCTGCAATTCCCCGGTTCCGCACCGGAACGAGGCGGTTTCCCATTTTCGGCCAGTAAATCGCTTTCAGTTCCAGCCATCCATTTTTCACACGGCTTCCTGCCAGTGTCACCATTCCATTTTCGCGGATTTCTTTTGGAATCTTTGCTTCTGCATAAGCAATGCACGCGGCCGTTTCCGGTATTTCATACGTTTCTTTTCCCGTCTCATCCACCGCGTAGGCACAGACGGAAAGATACCGCGCGGACTCCTGCAGAGATACCGTCAGCATTCCATGCAGCCGGTAAAGATCCACGATTTTTAATAACACAAGAACCGCGATCAGAAAAACAGGAAGTGCCAGTGAAGCTTCCACCGTCAGGCTTGCCCTGTTCCATTTTCGTTTTACAAAAGGCTGCTCTCCTGATCCGGATTTATAAAAATTCCCGGAAGAGTGGATAAGTTTTTTGATAAGGTTCCAGAAATAAATGTGCCGTTCAGAAGAACACCCTTTTGTATCCCTGCCGGAGTCATCCCATTTTTCAGGCTGCTCCCTGCATCTCATATCCATAATTTCTCGTAATCTCATACTCTCGTTTCCCAATTACCGCCGTAAAACCGGCTTCCAGTTCATCGACACAGCAATCCAGTCGGAAACCCGGCTGCTGCTGTTCTGTCCGCATATTGTATTCCACCAGATCCATCGCTCCAAACGTTACCGCTTTTCCCGATTTCTGCATCAAAAGCAGCCGCAGATAATCGGAATACTCCATGCCGCCCGGTGCATTTTTTCTGCTCTGATCCCCTGTTTCCAGCAGTTTCGGAAGCTGTTCCAGAGAAAGCTGCCACGATTCTGCCGTTTTGAACAGCGCTACTTTTCCACCATCCAGCAGTTCCCGCAGATCCAGAATGCTTTCTGCAAATGCCCAGCACACGGCAAGTGCCATTTTCACAACCGGCATCGCCGCCGGAACTCCAAACGACGCGGCAATTACCCCCGCCATTGCTTCCATCTCGCCCTGCTTCTGCGCATCTTTCGCCAGATACACCAGATTTGCCGCCTCCCGCAGCGCCAGCAGACGGTTCACGGTTCCCGCCAGATTATCCTGATCACTGTTTTTTCCGCAGAGCACATATTCCACCTGGCACTGCAGCCCTTCCTTCTTCTCCTTGCTGGTATAGCACGGAAATTTCCACAGAATATATTCGGACGAAAGTATCTTATCCACAAAGCTCAGTTCTTTTCCACACTCTGCCATGCCAAACCCGCTCTGCAGCTCCCGTTTTGATGCAAGAAACGATACATCCGTTTCCCCCTGCGACAGTGCCTGCCCTTCCGGGAGGACCAGTCCTAAAATTCCCATTTTCATTACTTTTTGAATGACCTCAATCGGATTCACAAAATCTTCCGGTACCGGCTGCTTCTGATCCGGTTCCGAAGGCGTGCCGTTTCCAGATTCTCCTTCACCTTTTGTTTTTTCTGTTCCCTCTTCTGGCTGTTTGGATTCTTCATACTGTTTTAAAACCTCCTCTTCCTCGTAACCGCTCTGTCCGTCCTCCTGACGTTTCACGGTTTCCTGTTCTCCTCTTAATTTCTGGGAAAGCTGCTGTATTCCATAAGTTCCAAGGCTGGCTTTCATTGCCTCACAGATCTGACGGGAGAAAGCACTTCCCTCCTCGTCTGTCGCAAGACGATAGCCGCCGAGATAAACTTCTGTAACCTGTCCGCCAGATAAACTGCCTGATAGAATTCCCATCCCCGATGCAGTGGGGGACAGAACTTCTCCCGCAGTTTCTGCGACTTTTCTGCTCATGGTTTCAGGTTTCCAGACACCGCTCTTATCCCCGCCGTTATAAAAAAACAGCTCGTACTGTCCCAGCAGTGTTCTGTCATACCCGGCAAACAGAGAATACAGTCCCTGTTCCATTGCGCAGGCCGTCATCACCCGTGCATGGGCATTTCGCACCGACGCAATTGTCCCGGAAATCAGGGAAAGCATCAGTATCAGAACGAGACACAAATATGCTGTTATGCTTCCGGCTGCCCATCTTTTCTGTCTTTCTGTTTCCCTCATGGGATACAGCTCCTTCCACTTTACTTTTACTTTTTCGAACTTTAGATGCCGTGGATCGGATAAAGGATATACCGAGACACAGATATGCAAATGACATATAGGTCCGTACCGGCTTCTAAATTTTTCTTTGGAGTTCCGTATTGGACATTTTCCCGTTTATACGGTGTTGCTCTGGTTTGTGACCTTCTCCATCAGACTGTTGACCAGACTCACAAGCTGCTTTTTAAAGATTAGTACGAGTCCAATCAGCACAACGAGAATCAGAATCACTTCCACAACACCCACCGCATCTTCCTCTTTCCAGAACTCCGATATCAGCTTCATAATTCCCACCTCCCTCTCTTTACCAGCTGTTGTGGGGATAAAAACATCCCCTATGCATAAAAGGACAAAAATGCCGGAACCGTGAGTATGACCAATACAACCGCAAGCATCATGCCCATCGGAAGAAGAAGCTTTGTCGATGCCTTTTCTCCTGTTGTTTTCGCCTGCCTTCTTCTCTCTTCAAAGGCCTCCTGCGATTCCTGTTTCAATAATTCCAGCAGTCCTTTACTGCCTTTTTTCAGATTCTGCGTCAGCAGAACAGCAAGGGAACGATACGCTCCGGTTCCCATACGCATTCCCATACGCTGGTACGCTTCCTGCTCGGAAACACCGTTTTCCATCTCCTGGCAGGTAAATACAATCTCTTCATAGGCAAAACGTTTCTGCCCGCCAAGCGCCAGATTTTTCCGGTAATCCACCGCAATCCGCTCGAGTACTTTCCGCATCCCAAGCCCGGCACCCAGAAGAAGAACCATTTTGCTGACAATTTCGGGATAATCCCGCAGCATCTGTTCTTCTCTTTTCTGCCTTGCTTTTTCTTCTTCCCTTCCTTTTGCCGCCCAGCAGACTGCTCCTGCCGCCGCGGCAAGTGCCATCAGCTCCAGACCTGTCAGATCCGGCACTTTTGACCATGTTACAGTTTCTCCGTTCAGTGTCTCCGGCAGATAATAGGCTGTTTCTTCGGGATGTGCTTCGTTTTCTTTTTCCACTGCTTTTTTCAGTGCCCTAAGAACCGCATCCCGCCCTTTTATCTCCGGTGGATAGACCTGAACCTTCCGTATATATTCTGTTGTTTCCCCCTGAAGTTCCAGTTCCGCTTTCAGCGTAACCTCCACTCCTTCTTCGGGAATCTCGTCTGACAGCAAACCCCGGCTGTCAATCAACAACGGCCTGTCTGTTTCCCAGCTAAGCGCCACCGGGCTTCCCGGTATTTCCGTAACCAGATCCATGTTTCTGTTTACCGTATGAAAAGACAGATTCTCACCTAAGATGATTTCATCCAGCGCCTCTATCGCCGCACTGAACGCCTCTTCTATCTCTTCTGCGCTGTAAGCTCTTGCAGGTACAGACAGTGTAATTCTTTCCGGTTTCTGATTTCCAACAGAAACCTCAAGTTTTTCCTCTGTCGGTTGGCTGCCTAAGGCACCCCGTTCCAGTTGAAGTTCCGCTTTTTCATCTCCTGAAACTTTTCGCACTCCGATCGGAAGGCAGAGTGCAGTGCCCGCTATAAACCCTGTCGCTGCAAGGCAGAAAATCCGTCTCACCAATTTGTGATCTTCCGCCTTTTTTCTCATCCGGAAATACCAGATGAACAGCCCCGCCCATGCGGTCAGACAAATCCACAACATTTGATTCCTCCCCTTTTTTGCGGACGAATCGTTATGATTCGCAGTCTTACTTTTTAAACTTCAATTGCTTCTTAAAACTCAATGTCCAGAATCTTCTTTCCAAGCACCCATGCCGCCAAATACACGGCAAGGCATCCGCTCATGAAGAAAACCCCGATTACATTCCCATACATCACACTTAAGAATTCCGGAAAGGAAAGCTGTACATATCCCAGAATTCCAAACGGCACAACACTCATAATATTCTGCTCGAACCGCCGGGAAGAAACGCCCGCACGGATTTCCCGCATCGTGTCAATTCTCGTACAGAAAATATCCCACGTATTCTGAAAGATCTCGCAGACATTTCCTCCTGTCCGCTTCGCAATCACCAGTACACTTGCAAACGTCGCAATATCGTCAATGCGGCTTCGCACCGCAAGATCCTGAAACAGTTGTTCCACCGGCACGGAAATCATCATTTTATGACGCATCCGGCGCAGTTCCTGTACCAGAATGTTTTCTTTTCCCAGCGACTGTTCCAGCTGTCCTGCCGCCTCCAGCACTGCATTTTCCATGGAATAGCCGGAACGCAGTGCCGTGTGCATCCACGCAATCAGATCCCGGAAGCTGTCGTACAGCTCCTCTTTCCGTCTCTGAATCCGGTTTTTCCGATACGTGTGAAAACATACGATTCCAACCGGAACCACAGCAATGCATGCCCACCACGCCCGGTAACAGAGCAGGTTCACAGCGGCGGCAATCCCAAGACTGATTCCCGCTATTTCGAGATATTCCCGACCGGTAAATTCCCAGGTCTGATAGTCGATCCCCTTCGTCTCCTTCTCCTCTGCCATGCCCGTCTTTGCCTGGCTTCCCGCACGTATTCTCATCCTGTTTTCCCCTCCAGTTTTTCTCTGTGTACCAGTTCGCCTGTCTTTTGCAGGCCTCTCCCATATTCTCTTCGAAACAAAGAAACCGTTTTGATTTCGTCCTCCTCCATCCCTGTGATCTCTGCGATCTCCTCCACCCGACGGCTTCCATCCTCCCCGCGTCCTAAATGCACGAGAATTTCGATTCCCGATGCAATCTGGCGGCGGATTGCTTCCAACGGGAGCTGCACTCCCATCAGCACCATCGTTTCCAGACGGGAGATCATATCTTTCACGCTGTTTGCATGTGCCGTGCTCAAAGATCCCGCATGCCCGGTATTGAGTGCGGATAATAATTCAAACGTTTCCGCTCCGCGCACTTCGCCGATAATTACGCGGTTCGGCCGCATACGCAAAGCTGCGCGGATCAGATCGCGGATCGTAATTTCTGTTCCTGATTCCAGATTTGCCTCTTTTGCTTCCAGCCGCACCAGATTCTCCACACCCTGGATCTGCAGCTCTGCATTGTCTTCGATGGTTATGATGCGCTCGCCCTTTGGAATGTAGGCGGAAAGCGCATTCAGAAATGTCGTTTTGCCAGATCCGGTCGCCCCGCCGATCATCATGCTGTAGCGGGTCCGGACGAGGGCCTGCAGAAACTCTGCCGCCTCTTTTGTAATACTCCCGATGGAGACCAGAAATTCCATCGTTACCGCCTGCTCCGGAAAGCGGCGGATGGTCAGAATCGGTCCGTTTAATGCGACCGGTTTCATGACAACGTTGACGCGGTCTCCATTTTCCAGCCGTGCATCCACAATCGGATTCTGTTCATTCACCACGCGGTTGCACCGGCCTACAATCTGCTGAATCACATCCTCCAGCTTTTCCGCGGAGGTAAAGCTTTTGCCGTATTTCTCGATTCTGCCGTTCCGTTCCACGAAGATATGCTGATAACCGTTTACCATAATTTCGGTAATTCCCGCATCTTCCAGCAGCTCCTGCAGGACATCGAGCCTCCGCACACTGTAGAACAGCTGTCTGCGCAGCTCCGCCTTCTGTGCCACCGGAAGATACCGTGTTTCTTCTTCCCCTAAAATCAGACGGTCAATCTCTTCGAGAACCTCTCCGTCATCCGGTTCGGATGCGATATCGATCCGCTCCATCAGTTTTCTCCGCAGAATTTCCGGCATTGTCATGTTTCTTCTCCTCTTCTGCCGTCCCGCAGAATCTGACGCACATAGTCGCCCAGCTCGCTCCAGACAAGCTCCTCAAAGTAGGCTTTTCCCGTCCGGTTTGCCGTGTGGAACGGAACGTGGATTTTCCGCATCTTGTCCAGCACCGACTGGCAGTCCCACCGGCGCAGCAAATTTTCAAACTGCTCCATTTTTGCCGCAGAAATCACATCATTCCTTATCGGAACGTAAATTTCATTGCAAAAATCCAGGATCTGATACAAATCCGCCACGCCATCCCCGAGGTCGAGAATCAGCACTTCATAACTGCTGTTCTTCTCAATCTCCTGAAACAGCCATTTCCATTCTTCATATTTTGCAGTCTGAATGTCCATCGGCGATGCGGCGGGCGGCAGATAATCCAGGTTCTGCATCGACTGGACCATTCCGCCCAGTTTGTAGATGATGCCCTGATTTTCCTGTCTCGCATAATACAGAATATCGCTCATCCCCCTGTCGTAGCTGCATTCCAGCAGCCGTTCAAATCCGGAATAGCTCTCCATATTGAGATACAGCACTGCCCGCTCCTTCGCCAGAATCTGCCCCATCGTCAGGGCAAACGAGGTCTTCTGCGTCCGTCCGACCGGCGAATAAATGCCGATAATACGCATTTCCTTTTTCGGCAGCAGTGCAGGCGATGTATCGACACCATTTTCTACGCCGTAGCACGCCATGACCTCGCGGATCACCTTTTCCGACGACTGGTATTTGTAGACCGCCGGATACTGATCCAGCACCGGACTGTGTACGCCCTCAGACAGAATGATAATCTGACGGATCGGATACCGGCGGATCTCTTCTTTCATCGCTTTATCCGAAATCAGAAGAATCTCTGTTTCGTTATTCTTTGCGAACTCCAGGAACATCTCTGCACTGGAAAACGCATGCACTTCGAACGGAATATTTCTCTTCTGGTTCAGATATTCCATAAAATTGCGTGCATATTCCATTTCCGTATCACAGACTGCAAAAACACTCTTTTTCTTTGCAGTATTCAATAAAATCCCCCAATCCAGAGCAGCACTCCCATCAGCACGGGAACGGAAAAATGGATGCACTCCATGCCCCACTTCCCATCGTAATAGGGAACCGGCTCTGTTTTTTTCTGGTATTTTCTTTTGGTAAAATAAGTTTGGAAATAATTGAAAAATTTGGTAAGACGCTGCGGTAAATTTCCGCAGACGAGAATGATTCCGATAGATAAGACCGCTCCAGACAGGAACGACACAATCATACATTTCAGGATCGCCGGTACACCGAGAAAGCCTCCAACAGCGGATAGGAGTTTGATATCTCCCGCGCCCAGCATATGAAAATAGAACAGAATGTAAAGTGCGAGTATCGGGAAAAGCATCCCAAAAAGAAAAATACCCGCTCCCGCGGCGCCATAGCGGATGAGCTGTGTAACCAACCCGGCGATCCATGCGGTGATAATCCATTCATTTGCAATTCTGCGTGTTCTTAAATCCATCCATACCGCCCCTGTCGCAACTGTCAGTACCAGACAGTGCTGCAAAGACATTTTGTCTCTCACCTCCCGTTTCGTTTGGGTCAACTTGATTGTGAGGTCATTATAGTTGCCTCTTTTCGATTTGTCCAGCGGTTTTCGGCAACTTTTTCCGGTTTGTGAATTGCCTCCAAAAACGGGATGAAAATTTCTCACACCAAAAAGAAAAATCGTGTGAAAGGTTTTCCGTTTTTCGCGGATTCGTAGAATCGTATCGCAATTTCGCCGCTGCTTTTTGGCTATTATTTTATGATCCTTTTTTGCAAGAAATTTTCCAGCCGCATCACAGCAAAAAGAAACAGACCAGAACTTTTTTCTTCGTTCTGGTCTGCTTCCATACAGTTTTTTCTGTTTTTACTGAATAAAATCCGCAAACTCCGCTCTGCTGACCTTCTTCAGATCCTCCGGCGCCATGCACAGCGTGGTTCCGATTCTTCCCCCGCTCACGTAAACCTTGTCAAAATTCGCCGCACATTCCTGAATCACGGTCGGATACTGTTTTTTCATTCCGATCGGGCTGCATCCGCCGCGGACGTATCCGCTGACTGCAGTGATATCTTTGACATGGATCATCTCGATGGATTTCTCCCCCACCGCTTTTGCGGCTTTTTTCAGGTCTACTTCCTCTGCAATCGGAAGCACCAGCACGTAATACTGTTTGCTTTTGCCCTGCGCCACAAGCGTTTTAAACGACTGCTCGACCGGCGCGCCGGTTTTCTCTGCTGTGTGAAGCCCGTCGATAAATTCATCGCATTCATATTGAAGAACTTCGTATTTGATTTTCTGGCGGTCCAGAATCCGCATTGCATTTGTTTTGATTTCTTTTTCTTTTGCCATTATTTTCTCTCCGGTGCTCCCTGCAGTGCATACAGTTCTTTTTTGAGCTGTTTGATTTCTTTTTTCATCTCAATATTTTTCTGTTTCAGCCGTACGACAGCATCCCCGGCTTCTTCCGGTTTTACAGAAAGTAAACGTGCAATGCCGAGGGTATTGATGTGTTTTAAGCAGTAATCCGCATACGCTTTTTCACCGGAAAGCATGGTCACGCGGACGCCGCCTTTGTATTTCTGGGCACTTAAGATTTTGATCAGACGGATTTCCCCTGTTTTTGCAACGTGGGTTCCGCAGCACGCACAGCTGTCGCAGCCTTCGATCGTCACAATCCGCACCTGGCCCTCGATCTCTTTTTTGCTCCGGTAATCCATGGTTTCCAGCTCTTCCTTTGACGGATAACTGATCGTAACCGGAACATTTCGAAGCACGGCTTCGTTTGCCTCCTGCTCCACATCGTAGAGCTGCTCCTCGGTCAGAACGCCGTCAAAATCAACGGTAATGACATCACTTCCCATATGGAATCCAACGTTGTTGAAACCGTAAATCCGATGCACGATACCTGACACGATATGCTCTCCGCAGTGATTCTGCATATTGGAAAAACGTTTTTCAAAGTCAAGTTTTCCAACTACCGTTTTGCCCGGCTCGAGCGGCGCTTCCACGGTATGCCAGATTTCGCCGTCGATTTCCTGTACATCCGTTACAAAAATCCCATCCAGTGTTCCCTCATCTGCCGGCTGGCCGCCGCCCTCCGGGAAAAATGCGGTCTGATCCAGCAGCACGCGGTACATGCCGCCCTCGCAGACGCTCCGTTCTACGGTTGCCTCAAATTCACCCAGGTACGCATCCTGATCAAATAATCTTGTTGTGCTCATAATTTTTCCTCTTTTCCGTCTATTCGTTTACAATGTCAATCTGGCACATTTTCATAGCTTCCAATGCATTTTTATGACTCTGCGGCGTTACGCCCGCGCACGCGGATGCATCGACAGAAATCGGCACTTCCGGATAAAATGCTTTCAGCAGCATGGCATTGGAAATCACGCAGATGTCGGTGCAGAGTCCCACGAGTTCAATGAATTCCGGCACGCCGCCTGCCAGTTTTTCGATCTCCTCCGGCAGATTTTTTGCACCGAAGGTGATTTTATTCATCACCACGGCCTGTTTTTTCTCCGCCATTTTCTGAATTGTATCCTGCAGTGCATGACCCTTCGTTCCTTCGATACAATGCTCTACCGGAAGTTTTCTGCCCTCGGACGTTTCCAGATAATCCGCAAAATGGGTATCTCTGGTGCAGATAACAGCTCCGTCAAACGAATCCATCACCTCTGCAACGCGGTCAACAATCCCGACCGCCTCTTTCGTGCCGAGACTTCCGTCGATAAAATCATTCTGCATATCTACTACAATTAATACTTTCATCTTTGTTCTCCCTTCTGGGACATTTTTTTATAAATGCTGCATCCAGCTCAGTGCCAGTGAAATCCAGCTCTGGCACTCTTCGCGTACTGCGTTCTGGTATTCATAGCTCTGTGTCTCCTCGCTTGCAAGGCCAAGGCCGTGGCCGCCGACCGGATAAATATGCATTTCTACCGGAATCTCCAGTGCATGCAGTGCAGTAAAGAACAGAATGGAGTTTTCTACCGGCACGCAGTCGTCCGGCGCGGTATGCCACAGGAAGGTCTTCGGCGTATCGAGGCTGACCTGATTCTCGAGAGACATCTCGTCTACCAGCTCATCGTACCGGTCTCCCAGCAGATTGGTGAAGGATCCGCGGTGCGCTTTCGGACCGGATGTGATAACCGGGTAGGATAACAGCAGACCGTTCGGACGAAGCTGCTCTGCGTCTACGCCAAGTTCTTCTGCAAGGAATGTTTTCTTTTTCCAGAACACACCGTACGATGCTGCCAGATGGCCGCCTGCGGAAAATCCCGCTACTACTACTTTGTTCGGATCAATATGATATTCTGCCGCATGCTCCCGCAGATGTGCAACGGTCCAGGCAAGCTGGCGGAGTGCCGTCGGATAGTGAGCTGCCGGAGCAACACTGTAATGCAGAACAACAGCGTGGTAACCGGCTCCGACAAACTTCAGCGCAATCGGCTCTGCCTCACGCTCGGACACCCATTCATAACCGCCGCCCGGGCAGATCACGATGACCGGACGCACGCGTTCCGGAGCAATCTCACGCGAGTTGTCCAGAAAATACGTATATAATTTTGCAGTTTCTTCTGTATCTTTTACTTTGACATCTAATACCTGATAATTCATAAGTTCTTCCTTTCACCCAATTTTTCCGGGTACGGCCACAGCCGCCAGTTTTTACTCTGTTGTCATTATACCGTATCGGCGCAAAATATCAAGCGTATCGCACCAGACACTTTTTTCTTTTCAAATCCAATTGCTCATAGTATAATAAATTTATATTTGCATGTTTTTGAGCGGCAAAAATAACACACAAAGGAGTATATTGCAATTATGGATTCCAATCTTATTGTCCTTACCGATCAGGACGGAAATTCTGTCCGTTTTGAGCTTCTGGATATCGTAGAATACAAGGAGGATGAGTACGCAGTTCTCTATCCGGCCGACGGCGGCGATGACGAACCGGTACACATTCTGCGCATCATTTCCGAGAATCTCGATGTCAACGAAGCCGAGTTCGAAGGCCTCGATGACGATGAACTGATCGACACCATTTATCAGATCTTCCGCGAGCGCAACGATCTGGACGACTGATTCTGCCACGCAAAAAGAGCAGCATTTTTACCTTTCACACGCCGGTAAAATGCTGCTCTTTCTTTATTCTAATTTTTCCTCTTTCTTTGAATATTTTTCCAATATCGCAGCCAGTGGAAAGAATATCTCTTTCTGAGGAACATTACAATTTATACTGCATAAAATTCCCATTGTGCACAAATCCAAAATCTGTATACAACTTAACGCCCATATCCGATGCCGTAATCTGTATTGTTCCGCATCCATATTCTTTTGCATCTTCTATCACACGGGACAGCAATTCTTTTGCAATACCTCTTCTTCGATACGCCGGATCTGTAAACATACTGGACAGTAATCCAATTCTGCCGCTCGGGCATCCAAAGTATGGAGGTTTTTCTACAAATGACATTCCACTTGTTGCGATGATGCTCTCTCCGTCAACAGCAATCCAAGATACAAAAGTACCATCCGCCATATGACGTTCATAGTAATCTTTTAACGCAGGTGCTAAATCAATTTCTTCTTTTGCCCCCTCTTCGCGAAGCTGATGGATTCTCATCTGAATGAAAAGATCCAGTTCCTTTTGAGTAAGTCTTTTATATTCGATTGCCATTTTTATTTCCTTCTGCTTATTTTCTCACATCCAGCACCTGCACATACGGGTCGTCCTTTGTGCATGGTTTCCAGTCGTCTTTTCCCTCTGCGTTCGGGTTTCCGGTTTTCATGAAATTGGTCCAGTCGTCCATCATTTCTTTGCTGAGGGCATAGTCGCCTTCGGTTTTCGGGCGCCAGCTTCGGCCCAGGGTTCCGAACATGTACCAGAGTTCGGAGGAATGGAACGCTCCGGCGTCGTCACCTAACAGGGCACGGGTGAAGTAGTAAACGTAAGCCGGTTTTCTTCCGAGTTTTTCCAGCGCAAGGCTCCAGTTGATGCATCCCTTATAGATGCCGCCGTGCTCGCCTTTTTCTTTCATCTCCGGGAACACGCCGATGTCGTCTGCGGTTGATCCGAGCATGTATGGGATGTCCTTGATTTTTCCTTCGGTTACTGCCTCGTTATAGCCGCAGGTCAGCAGGTGATTGTCGATGTTCGGCACGAAGCTCAGCATTCTCGATGGATTTACGCGGCCAAACTCCTCCTGCAGCTCCACAATTTTCTCAGCCGGAATCGCACGCAGTTCTTCCAGCGATTTTGCTCCGCTAAGCTCTACAAATTCCTGGCCGATGGTTTCCGCCTCAGAAAGCGGCATATCGCGGTTCAGTCCGGTGTCGTAGCCGCCGGCGCTCTGGAAAATGGCTTTGCTGATCCAGTTTTCAGTCAGCGGAGAACTGACGAGTGTCTGTACGCTCATGCATCCCGCGGACTGGCCGAATACGGTGATATTTTCCGGGTCGCCGCCAAATGCTGCGATATTTTCTTTTACCCATTTTAGTGCTGCGATCTG
Source organism: Blautia sp. AM23-13AC (assembly GCF_003435675.1). Taxonomy (NCBI): domain Bacteria; kingdom Bacillati; phylum Bacillota; class Clostridia; order Lachnospirales; family Lachnospiraceae; genus Blautia; species Blautia sp. AM23-13AC. Next base: position 158,986 of record NZ_QTUL01000006.1, read on the forward strand.
GTCGAGAATCGCGTAGTTTCCGCTTCTTCCGACACCGCTCTCCTCGGACAGCCACGGATGTGCCAAAAATCCGAAAGCACCGAGACGGTAATTGATCGTAACGAGAATCACTCCGCGTTCGCAGTAAGCAGCTCCATCAAATTCGGATTCGTGGCTGAATCCATGCACGAATGCACCACCGTGAATCCAGAAGGCAACCGGCAGTTTTTCATCCGCTGCATTTGCCGGTGTCCAGATGTTTAAGTACAGACAATCCTCACTCTGGTTCATACCAAATTCCGGATCGAGATAAAATTCTTTTCCATAGAAGGAGTCCGGCTCATGCTCGGTCTGCGGGCAGACACATCCGAAATGATCCGCCTTATAAACGCCCTCCCAGCATGCTGGCTCTTCCGGCGGGCAGAATCGTTTTTCGCCTACCGGCGGCTTTGCGTACGGAACGCCGCGGAATACCGTGTAGCCGTCTTTTTGCACACCATGAACCTGTCCATATTTTGTTTTTGTCTCTGTAATTGCCATAAGTAAAAATCCCCTTTCCATTTCTTATAACTGTGATAAAAACCCTCATACAGATTTAGTATAGCAAATCTTTTTCTTCGCTTCTATATGCACAATTCCAAATAATGGCACCCAGTTTTGTAACTATTGATTATTGGTTATGCAGACATTTAAAAATCCTCTTGATTTATTAGCACACAGAAATAATAATATTTTGTATATAAGATTGACTTATTATCACTGACAAAAACCTTTCATGACTGATCTGGTTTACTTTGACCGGTTTTGGTGCTACACTTTTCTTTGCTTCAAAACGACATATTTCATAGTGAGGAGGAGTATTTAGTATGAAAGCCATTTTAACAGATCTTCTGGCAATCATCGGCGTTGTGCTGAATGGTCTGCCGCAGGGTCTTCTTGCTCTGACGTTTGGATTTGCATCGGTTCCGACGGCGCTGGCATTCTTTGTTGGTGCGGTGGGCAATACGATTACGCAGAGTGTCGCACCAATTTCCTTCCAGGCGGAGACGATCACTTACGCCGGAACGGCTGGAAAAGACCGTTCGGAACGCTGTACGATGATTTTTATCGGCGGTGTGATTATGGCTCTGATCGGAGTGTTTGGACTGCTGACAAAAATCGTAAACTTTGTAGGTGAGGATGTTGCCTATGGAATGATGGCCGGTGTCGGTATCATTCTGGTAAAGGCCGCGATCGATATGATCAAGAGTGATGCCATTTCCGGCGGTGTTTCCCTGGCCGCAGCACTGATCACCTATTACTTTACCAAAGACAGTGCCAATACCCTGGTTTATACCATCGTCATTTCCGTTGTAGCATCCTGCATTGCCAATGCATTTTTCAACAAAGAGAAATCCAGCATTGTCGTAGAGGATGATAAATTTGTCCGCCAGAAATTTACAATCAATGCCAACGTAATTCTCGGCGCACTCGGTATGGTCTGCCTGAACATTGGTTCCAACATTTCCTTCGGCGGAATTACCGCAGGAATGGCAACCGGCGGAAATTACAACGTCGATAACCTGACCGTGATTTCTTCCCTGGCCGATATGTTTTCTTCCTTTTTCGGAGGAGCCCCGGTTGAGGCAATCATTTCCGCAACTGCCAATGCACCGCACGCTGTATGGGCTGGTGTCATCATGATGGTTGTGATCGGTGTAATTCTGCTTCTGAAACTGCTTCCGAAAATCGGAAAATTTGTTCCGTCTTCTTCGATCGCAGGTTTCCTGTTTGTACTCGGTATCTTCAAAACCGTTGTACTGGATGCGCCGTCTGCCTTCGCTGTCAATGCAGCCGTCGGCGGAACCACAATGGTTGTCACTGCAGTAACAAACCCGTTCCTCGGAATGCTGGCCGGTGTTGCTGCAAAACTGCTTGGATTATAAATTCAGTAACATAAGAGGAAAATCGTATGAAAGAATACAGCATGGAGCTCTGCGGAGTGAAAAGAACACTTCCATTTATCCCGATCAGTGAGGAGATGGCGTTTGCAAGCTTTGTTGTCCTTGGTGACACCGAGCTGGTAAGTGCATGTGCGCCGGAGCTGGCCGCAAAAATCGGAGAAGTCGATGCCATTGTCACCGCAGAAGCGAAAGGTATTGCCCTAGCGTATGAAGTAAGCAAAGAGCTGGGCCATAAAGAATTTATCGTTGCACGAAAAAGCACAAAATCCTACATGAAAGATGTGGTTTCCGCATCCGTTCATTCGATTACAACAGCGGGTGAGCAGCATCTTTATCTGGATGGAAAAGACGCAGATAAAATCCGCGGCAAACGTGTCTGCCTGCTGGATGATGTCATTTCCACCGGCGAGTCCCTGCACGCACTGGAATGCCTGATGGCGAATGCCAGTGCAGAGGTTGTAAAAAAAGCAGCGATCCTTGCTGAGGGCGATGCTGCTGATCGAAAAGATATTGTATTTCTGCAGAAGCTTCCGTTATTCAAAAAGACGGGCGACGGAGAGTACGAAGTCATCGAATAATTGCCAATCCTTCTAATGCATATAGAGAATAGAAAAACGGTGCAGTTCTGAATTTCTGCCATGAATTCAGAACTGCACCGTTTCTTTTTAAAAGAGACGCAGAAGCATCATATACGAAATGGTTCCAAGAAGGATGGAGACGAGGGTCTGGTGTTTCCATTTGTAGGTGATAAAAACGACCGCTGCTGCGAGCAGTTTCGGTACTGCGGCAGAGATACCGCCGGTGGGAATATCTTTCATACAGTAAATGATCAGTACCGCCATGATGGCAGACGGCAGTGCCTGGCCGAGTCGTTCGAGTGATGCGGGCATTTTACGGCTGCCGGAAAATGCAAGAAACGGGAGTGCACGGAGTCCGAAGGTGATCAGAGCGGAGACAGCGACAGCGTGTGCTTCTCTGCTTTTTCCCATTGGTCAATGAAGATAATGAGAAACAGGGCTGTCATACAGAAATCAAGGCCCGTCAGGTCAAATGGAACGATCTGGCCTAAAATGCCGCCAAGAACCGAACCAACTATCCAATAGCAGCGGCTGAACAGAGCGACGAGGAACATGGTGTCCTCTTTTTCTTTTTTCGGAAGATCTAAGGTACAGTTTACGGCGTATGTCTCATCGGTCATCGTGTGAATCATGTACAGCTTGCGGCGCCCCATCTGTTTGAATTCCTTCAGGAAGGTAATGCTGTAAAAACTCTGGCGGCTGTTCATCAGAAGTGCAGTGAGCGCAATGGTGATGAGGGAAGCGCCGCTAGAAAGAAACGTAATCAGAACGAACTGGAACGCGCCCGTATAGACCGTCAGACTTACCAACAGTGAATCATACCAGGGAAAGCCGGCGGATGCCATCATCATGCCGTAGGCCATGCTGACGAAAACGTAGCTGCAGAAAATCGGGATGGATTTTACGAAAGCAGTTTTTAAGGTAGTGGAAGAAAATCGTTTCATAGATAAAATATCCTCACGTAAAAATAAATTTTAAAAATTAAATTTATCATACTATCTATATCATAGTGAGTCAATAGGAATACCATTTTACGCCAAAAGAAACGGATGACCTTCATCACCCGTTTCTCTCATTCTGCTCCAATCAATACATTCTTCCCCGCAAATGCAAACCCATAATGCCGGATCCTTTCCTGCGGCACGCCAAGGGCCACCAGTTCTGCGTCGTATTTTTTATCCACGATCTGTTTTAAAGCCTCCTGCACCGCATCTTCCAGTGTCTCCTTTTTTACCCGGCTGCAGACTTTAAATTCAATAATAATCGCCGGATCTTTTTCTCTATTCTTCGGAATCATCATCACATCATACCGTCCAAATCCACTTTCCCGATTCGACCGGATCTGATAACACTCCGCACGCTCTGCCATCAGTCCCAGGACGAAGCCATGATAGAATCGTTCCGGCTCCAGACTTTCACTGTTCTCTCCGCCAACGTCAAAATGGCTGAAGGTTGCAAGTGACACTTTATTCATATAATAATTCATCGCTTCCAGATCGCCCTGCATCAGTGCTTTCACAAAGCTGCTGTACCCAGCTTCCGATGCTTCAAACCATCCGCGGAACATATCATCAAACATGCTCACCGTTTCCAGATTGGTGATACGGAGCTGATACCACGGCTTCAAAGTAATTCCACGATACTCCACCTCTTCCGCTTTCAGATAACCGCTCGCGAGCAGCAGACTCCAGATTGCATTTTCATTGTAATCCAGCTGTTCAAACACCATCTGCTCATCAAAGTTCACCGTGACTGCCTGTCCGTTCAGTAGATCTTCCATATACTCTTTGATTTCCGGCGAGGCGGTGCGGATCAGCTTTCCTGCCAGACCGTTCGAACTCGTATCTGCCCAGTACGGGCGCAGTTTCTTTTCTTTTAAATAATTGGTAATCGACCATGGATTGTAGATATCGCGGTGTCCGCCAAAGATAAATCCATCATACCACTGCTTCACAACGTCCTTTTTGTCTCCCATTCCGAACTCGTCCAGAGATGCAAAAACTTCCTTTTCGGTAAATCCAAAACAGTCCGCATACAGATCCGATGTCGTCGTCACCACACGCAGATTATTTAAGTCAGAAAAAATACTTTCTTTCGAAACCCTCGTGATTCCGGTCATCATCGCACGTTCCAGATAAGGATTCGTTTTAAACGTCGCATTAAACAGACTCCGCACAAACGTTGTAAATTCCGCCCAGTAGCCATGGACATACGCTTCCTGCATCGGCGTGTCGTACTCATCCAACAGAATAATCACTCTTCTGCCGTAATACCGCGCCAGATACATACTCATATTATTGAGTGCCGCTGCGGCCTCCGCATCGCCCATATGCAGATTGACCTCGTTGTATGCTTTCTTCTCATTTCCGCTCAGCAGATCCCCATCCAGAAGATACCGGTTTTCTTCATATACTCTCGCAATCTGCTGTTTGATCTGGATTTTCGCTTCCGAAAGCTGATCTGCTTTCACGGCTGCAAAACTCAAAAAGATCACCGGATATGTTCCCTGAAGTTCCCGATATTTTCCTTCTTCCCAAACGCCAAGTCCTTCAAACAGATCGCCCCGGACGGCATATTTATTAGAGAAAAAGCAGTCCAGCATGCTCATATTCAGTGTCTTGCCAAAGCGGCGGGGGCGGGTGATCAAGGTGATTTCATCCCCGTTTTCCCACCAGTCCTTGATGAAGTGAGATTTATCCACAAAGAAATAATGGTTTTCCCTTAAGGATGCAAAATTCTGTTTTCCTATACTGATTACTTTTTCCATCCATCACACCTGCTTTCGGAATTTGTCCTTTTCTCGATTATACACTATCCTTTCCTGAATTCCAATCTTAAAACATCCTATTCGCCGCAAACGTAAAAAACAATAACGCCAGAAACAGCACTTCCAGCACCGCTCCCAGAATGGTAATGATCTTTCCCGTCTTCTCTTTCCAGATTTTTTTCATCCCCAGATACAATAGAATTCCGATCACCGCGCCAAGCGTATTATCGATCACATCCGTAATATCACTCGCGCCGATCGCAAAAATATACTGCGTCACCTCAAAAAACAGGCTCAGTCCCGATGCAAGGAGAATGCGGTTCTGGATTTCGCTGTCCGGATAGAAGGCTGAGATGCAGAGGCCGAACGGCAGAAAGACCAGCATATTTTCGATAATTTCACTAATCTGCACTTTCCCGTTCACCACAACCGACGCCGCATACGGAATCAGATTAATCCCCCGCAGGTGCGGAATTTCTTCCGGGCGCAAGGCGAATTTGAATAAAATGCACCAGGCAAGCAGCGCCAGGTAAATGCCGAATACCACAAGTAATGCTTTTGATTTTTTCTCGTTTTTCCAGGTCATGTTCTTTCCCCTCTCATCTTCACTTGATAAGAGGATTCTACCAAAACATTCTTAGGATTCCGCTTCTTCTTTTCCAAAGAAATCCCTATAGATTTCCTAAGATTTTCTGATGCTCAGATTCTTTTACATTTCTTCATCATGCCAATTTATTATATCTTTCATATCAATTATATCTTTTACATATCGCAAAAAACTGTGTATAATACCCCGTGGGCAGAGAAAAGAAGCGGGATGAAAATCCCATATTCCCCTGGGACAGCAGTATTCTCCCCACTGCTGTCTCTCCTTTCAGTGAAGGCTGTCGCAGACAGTTTTCTGTGGTGTAGGTAAAAGAGGAGGCCGTGCACTGAGCACAGCCTCCTCTTTTCGTGTTTTTCATCTTTATTTTTTCATCTTTATTTCTTAATCTCATATCCGCAATACTGCATCACCAGCTCACAGAACATTGCGTTTGCCCAGGAGAACCACTCTCTGGTGTAAACGGTCGGATCATCTACGAAAACACCCTCGTGCATCAGTCCTGTACCGCCGTCGGTTGCCATCAGTTCGTGGATCATCTGATGTTTCTCCTCTTTTGTCGGTGCGGTCAGTCCCTCGATGGCTTTGGAGATGTGCCATACGTAGCGGACCGGTGTGTGCGGGCTTCCGATACCGGAAAGCTTCGTTCCTGCATAATAGAACGGGTTTGCCTCGCTTAAGATCAGCTTTCTTGTGTTGTCAGCCACTTCCTGGCTTTCCGGCTCGTAGCCGAGATAGCTCATAGCCAGAAGACTCGGTACATTGGCATCGTCCATCAGATTATACTGGCCAAAGCCGTCTACCTCGTAAGCATAAACATCGCCAAGTCCCCAGATATGGGTGGTACCGTAAGTCTCAATGGCCTGTTTTACGGTCTTTGCCATCTCTTCTGCTTTCTTCGCAATCTCCTCTTTTCCGCCGACGAAATCTGCGATCTCCTTCAGATAATTCAGAACGACAACCGCAAACATGTTGGACGGAATCAGATAACCGTAACGGCAGGAATCATCGCTTGGACGGAAGCCGGACCAGATCAGGCCGATGCCGGATTTTACCTGCGCACCTTTTCCATCGCGGGAAAGCGTATCGGTGTAGGAGCAGTTTTTACGGATGAAGCTGTACGGGGATTTCTCCTCGTGGTTCATTTCAGTCTCAAATACAGTCAGGATTTTGTCAACACCTTCCCAGAAAACCTCGTCAAACTGATCCGTTCTTCCGGTGTTCTTCCAGAACAGATAGGAGAACTGCAGCGGATAGCAGAGAGAATCGATCTCATACTTTCTCTCCCAGATCCACGGTCCCATATCGGTCTCGTCCTTCTCCCAGCAGTTGCCGTTCGGTCCTTCGTTGAATGCGTTTGCGTATGGATCAATGTTGATGCACATAAACTGGCGGCGGATCAGGCCTGCGATCAGGTCAGCCAGCTCCGGGTCGTTCTGCGCCGGAACAAGGTACGGGCGCAGCTGTGCTACCGAGTCACGCAGCCACATGGCCGGGATATCTCCGGTGATGACGTAGGTGCTGCCGTCCTCCATTTTCTTTACGGTTGTGTCGAGGGTATTGGAGTAGCATCGTTCAAACATATCAACGATTTCCGGCTCGTCTTTCAGTTTTTCTCTCAGGCTTAAAATCAGCTCCTGAATGGACTTTGGTAAGGTCTCTTTCATTCTTTTTTCATCCTTTCGCTCAATTTTTCTCATTTCCCGTTATTCTACAACAGGGCATCTCCGCAATCGAAAATGCCCTGTTGTAGTTCTTATAAAATTAATGTATCAGACTTATTTCTGTGCGTCAATCTGTTTCTGAGCTTCTTCGCGGATGGTCTCCCAGCCTGCGGTCTCAAGCTCTGCATCGATTGTTTTTACAAGCTCTCTCGGATCCTGTGCGCCGGTGAATAACTCAGAATAGTATTTCTCATATACGGCACGGCAGTTTGCAAGCTCTGTTTCGATGTTGGAGGTATCCAGGTTGAATCCAAGCATCTCAGACGGAGTTGCTTTCTCGTTCAGCTCTTCTACTTCATCCCACTGGTTGAAGTCAACATCGTCTGTCTGAGTTACGTTGAAGAAAGTACCCTGGGTATATCCGGCCATACCCCAGTCAGTGGTCAGGCGGTGTACCTTATTGTCATCGGTGTACTCGAAGTCTTTTCCTTCTGCTCCATAGTAGAACCAGTCACGTACTTTGGAATCCGTATTTACCAGGTTCAGAAGCTGAAGTGCTTTGTCCGGGTGCTTGCATCCGGAGTAAATACCATTGATGGAACCACGTACAGTTGTGTTGGAAACGACTGTGTTGCCATACTGTACTGCTGAACAATTGGCGATACCATTGTTCGGACCCCATGTTGTTTTTGCAGCGCCGCTCCATCCCTGTGCAACAAAGAACATTGCGTATTTGCTGGAATCATCTGCTGTCGGAGCGTCTCCGTTGATGATGCCCTCCTGATACATTTTACGAACGATATCCAGGTTGGAAAGGATTTCTTCGTCATCCAGCGGATTGACAACGGTCTTGCTGTCATCGCCGTATTTAACGCCGATTGCCGGAAGTCCGGAGCTTAAATCATCGTAGTTCAGGTTCAGCAGGAAGTTTGCACCATTTTTGGACATGAAGTACGGAGATCCGCCTTCGCCCTCTTTTACTGTCTTCAGAGCATCGTACAGAGTATTGAAATCTGTTACAGAATTTACATCAATGTTATATTTGTCTGCAATATCCTGATCCCATACAAAGTACTCGGAAAGGGAGCTGTCTTTGTAGGTCGGTACGCCGTAGATTTTTCCATTTACTTCTACTGCTTTCCAGTAATCTTCCGGAATCATGTCATACAGCTCGGAAGCGTTGTCTTTGAGCAGATCTGTAATGTCCATCAGTGCGCCGGTGTTCACCTCAGAAGAGTAACGGTTCTGGTCGGTGAACAGGATATCGAAATACTCGCCGGAGTTTGTGATAACGCTTCTTCTGTTATCCCAGTCACCCCACGGAACGATTTCCATGTCTACATTAACGCCGATTTTCTCCTCCAGATATGGGTTGATCTGTGCAAGCCACTCATCATAATCCTTCGGCATTCCGTTACCAACCTGAATCCATTTCAGTGTAACAACTTCATCTTTTGCATCACTCTTTGAAGAGCTGCTGCTTCCGTTGCTGCTTCCGCAGCCTGCCAGCATGCCACCGGCCATAACAGCAGAAAGTGCAAGAGCTAAAAACTGTTTCTTTTTCATTGTAGCATCCTCCTGATATAAAATATAGAATGTTGAAATTATCCTTAACCGAAGCCTTTTGCTTCAGTATGAGATCCATAAAGGTAAATGGTCGATCAGCCTTTTACCGCACCGACCGTCAGACCGGAAATGAAGTATTTCTGGAAGAACGGATAGCAGCATGCGATCGGGATGATGATGATGATTGCCATCGCCATACGGGCGCCCTCTTTTGGCATCGAGTTCATGTACTGTGCCGTGGTAACGCCAAGAGACGGGTTGTTTGCCATCACCTCAATATTTCTCTGTACGTGATCCAGCAGAGCCTGCAGGGAATACAGCTTGGTATCGCTGATGTACAGGGAAGACTGGAACCAGTCGTTCCAGTAACCGAAGGTGAGGAACAGGGCGATCGTTGCCATCAGCGGTTTCGACAGCGGCAGGGCGATCTTTCCGAAAATCTGGAACTGGGTTGCTCCGTCGATCTGTGCCGACTCAATGATGGATTCCGGAATGTTGGTCTTGAAGAACGTTTTACAGATAACAACGTTGAACGAAGAAACACAAAGCGGAAGGATCAGCGCCCAGATACTGTTTTTCAGGTTGAGGAACTGTGTGTTAACTACATAAGAAGAAATCATACCACCATTGAAGATCATTGGAATAAAAACGACCATGGTGAAGAATCCGTTCAGTTTGTAGGTGCTTCTGGAAAGAACGTAACCCATCAGCATCGTAAGGGCAACTCCGATTACCGTACCGATAACCGTTACCGCAACGGAAACGCCAAGTGCAGTCACAATCATCTGTCCTTCCCGAAGAAGGAATTTGTAGGAATCCAGCGAGTATGCACTCGGGATAAACTGGTAGCCATTCATCTTGATCGAATGCTCGGAAGAAATCGAGATCATGAAGATGAATACCACCGGGATAATGCAGGCCAGGGCAAGGATCACAAAAATAACATTGAAAATTGCATTTGTAGATCCCTGGATCTGATTTAAATGTGAAGAGGAAGCCAGATCAAGATCTTTTTTCTTTTTTGCCATTTTTGTACCTCCTTAAATAATCGCGCTGTCTTCATCAATCTTCTTCACAATGGCATTGGCAAGAAGGATGGTGATGCAGCATGCAACAGACTGGAAGAATGTTGCCGCAGAAGTCATTCCGATCGGAGTGGAAGACTGCAGTGCGTTGTATACATATGTGTCGATAGTTGCTGTCGTTTTGAAGATCGAACCGCTTGCTCCCTGAGAAAGCTGGAAGAACAGTCCGAAGTCGGAGTAGAAGACCTTTCCGACATTCAGGATGAACATCATGATGATGACACTCTTTAAGCAAGGCAGGGTAATGTGCCATACCTGCTGTCTCTTATTGGCGCCGTCCATAACGGCTGCCTCGTACAGTGTGGTATCAATACCGGAAATGCTGGACAGGTAGATAACCATGTTGTATCCGGTAGATTTCCACAGATACATGAAGATCAGGATAAATGGCCATACACCGGCACTCATGTACCACTGAATCGGTTCCTTGCCTGCATTTCTCATTATACTGTTGATCAGACCGTTGTCCTGGTTCAGGAATGCATCCAGGAAGTAGGAAGCTACAACCCATGACATGAAATATGGGAAGAACATCATCGTCTGATATACCTTCGACGCTCTTTTGTTGTGCAGCAGGCTGATCATGATAGCCAGTCCTACGGAAAATACCATACCAAGAACGATAAATGCAAGGTTATACAGGATTGTGTTTCTCAGGATGACGAACAGGTCGTTGGATCTGATCAGGAACGAAAAGTTTTTGAAGCCGGCCCAGTCACTGTGGAGCAGGTTATAAATGAAACTCTTTCCGCCGGTGATTTTGTAATTCTTGAACGCAATGATCAGACCGAACATAGGCAGGAAGCAGAACAGAATATACCAGATGGTGGTCGGCAGCGCCATGACGGTCAGCTCCGTGTCATTCTTGGTCCAGCGTCCTTTTTTCTTTTTGCTTGGTTTACTCAAGATTTTTTCCTCCTTCTCCCGATTGCTCGGGCTTATCACTTGATCCGTTTATCTTACAAACGGAATCCCGGTAAATAATCTTTCCGGGAATGCGGTATACCTCGCCGCTCTTTTTCTGCGGTTCATTCATATGTTTGATCATACGTTTTGCCGCAAGACGTGCAATCGCGTCGGTGTCAACCGCAACCGTGGTGAGCGACGGACTGCACAGTTGTGCATAAATGGAATCATCAAAACCGGTCACGGAAACATCCTCCGGTACGCAGATTCCACGCTCTTTTAATGCCTGCACTAATTTGAATGCGGTGGCATCGCAGTTACAGACAAATGCGGTGGGCAGCTTCTCCGGCAGCAAAAGCGGAATGGCAATGCCTTCATCGCTTCGGTCCGGGATTCTCCACTCATTTTTCGGGGAAATTCCCTCCTCCAGCATTCTCCGCAGATATCCGAGATATCGGTCGGAAATACTGGTTGTACTTCCTACGGTTCCGACAAATCCGATGTCTGTGTGGCCCTGCTGGATCAGGTAATTGGTCAGCTCATAGGAGCTGTAAATATTCTCGGTGATGACGGAATCGGATTTGTGGGTTTGATCGTAGATGTCCACATACACCTTCGGGAGATCAATCTGTGCAATCTGCTCCCGGACACCCTTATCGAGAATACCAAGAAAGATCAGGCCGTCGAACAGCCCTCTGGTCTGTATCGTGTTCATGTCCGACGGGAGTGTTGCTGTTGTCGGAGAAATCATGATACTCGAGCAGGATGCTCTCTGCAGCTCGTAGATGATCCGCTCGTACATTGCCATATAAAATTTTCCTTCGTCTCCGGAGCTGAACCGCGGACTCATGATGATACCGACTTTTTTGCTCTTCCGTTTTCCGTAGTCCGGAAGGACATAACCGGATTCTCTCGCAAGCGTAAAAATCTTTTCTTTCAGTTCTTCTCCCACGCCGTCTTTTCCGTTCAGCGCCTTGGAAACTGTTACTTTACTGATGCCCAGCTTATCTGCCAGATCCTGCATGGATACTGATTTTCTCTCTGCCATGTTACCAACAGCCCCTCTATTTGTTTCTTAACTTGTTTTTATATGTTAACATCCTTTAGAAAGATTGTCAATAGCCTTTTCGTTATTTTGTATATTAAAATTCTTATTTTCCAGTCCTAATTTGTATAGATCGAGGAGTATTCTTCTGTTTCTTTTGATTTTTTAGACAGAAAATCTGTGTTCTTGTGTTAAGTCACATAACATCTTAATATTAACGCAGTACTTTTTCGCCTGTTTTCATTTTTAACGAAAAAGCAGCGGAAAGTCTGACTTTTTCGTCTAATTGTCATACTCCCCGCTGTCTTTTTTCATCTTCTGCTGTTTTTCATACTACCGCCAGACAGCCATGGCCTCATTGCCTGACACCGCCGTAAAACCGCGGAACAATGATTACCCGCAAATAAAGGTAACCACACCCTTGTCATTATCTGACAGGCTTTCCATATCTTTCTCTGCGGTTCCCTGCTCCACAATCTCAACTCCATAGCGGAATTCACTGAATCCGGACAGGTCCATCTTGAAGTTTGTTTCCCATGTGTTATTCATAATCCAGCTGTAAACCGGCCGTTTATTATTCTCCTCTTTGTTATCGCACAGAAGGATTGGGTGGGATTCCATCTCCCCCATGTAAAGTAACGGTGTGTCAAAAGTATTAACCAGAATCGTCTGATCTTTTGTCCGGTAACGCGGTAAGAAAACTCAATTTTCGGAAGGTGCCGGTACATTTTCATCACAACACTGCTGTGATACGTTCCCTTCAGTGTAAAGATCAGTTCTACTTTGATAAACACCGGTCCGTGATCCAGAATTTTCACATTCGTAAGGTCACCCTGATACTGCTCTGCGTGAAGTCCGCGGATATTTCTTCTGATCAGACGGCGCTCCTCATAAACGCCTTTTCGGATCGTACGTGTTCACAATATCACGTACCGCTCTGCGCCTACCCAGGCAGTTCTGGTGAACAGGGTCCTGTTTTGCAAAACTTTGTGAAAACGCGATAATACGTTTTATGCACTTGGCGCAGAACGCAAAAAATCCCCTGTTTCCGGGGTTTTTTATACACTCCGGACAGAGGATTTTTCTTATTTTCTACTTATTTCAATACATTTTCCAATTTAACAAAAAGGGTATTCATCTCCTGCACCACACTCTGCAGACTCTTTTCCCCGACATAGTTTCCAATCGCAAACAATGCCTTATACAAAAAATTAACCGCCCCCTGCAATTCTTCGTTTTGCTCTTTTGTTTCTTTCCGAAGCTGCTGCAGTTTTTCTGCCATCGGAAACAATTCCGCAAGAATCTGCTCTTTTCGTGCCCGGTCCGACGGTTCATCTGTCTCCATTTCTTCGAGATCATAGTTATCTGTTCTGCCGCATTTTCCCTTGCACACTGCGCAATCCGGATTCAGACGGTTCTTTTCTGCCTCCACGCGTACAATCCAGGATTTCCCCTCTTCTTCCCTCAGCTCTTTTTCCGGATTTGCCGCACAAATTCCGCCAAGCAGAATCTCATGCGTGGCTTTGTCCGGGCGGTGACCATTGCTGTCACCGCTGGAAAACTCCTGCGATTCACCTTTTGCTGCTTCTCCTCTTCCATCTACCGACCGGGCCAGACCGATCAGCGCACCAAGAAGCTCCTCTTGTATCTTCGTCATACTCATTTTTCTAATACCTCTTACCGAGCTTTTCATTTTTTTCGTCTTACATATTCCACAAAGCAGAATGTACCAATTGTAAAATAACTTTTAAGGGCACACGCTAATTACTATATCTGATTTTCTACAAAATTTCCCCCTCCGTAGAAATCACCACGGTTTTCACCGGAATCTTCTTTCCACTCTCTTTCAGCGCCATCTTCACGGCACGCTCCATTCCTGCGCAGCACGGAACCTCCATGCGTGCAACCGTGATACTCTTAATATCATTCCTCATGAAAATCCGCGCAAGTTTCTCGGAATAATCGATATCGTCAAGTTTTGTACAGCCTACGAGAACGACATGATCCCGAATAAAATCCTGGTGGAAGTTTCCATACGCATACGCTGTACAATCCGCCGCAACGAGAAGGTCTGCTCCTGCAAACATCGAAGCCCGCTCCTGCACCAGCTTGATCTGCACCGGCCACTGGCGGAGCCGGGACGGAACTGCTGCAGAATTTTCCTGCGCATCTGCACGGTCAATCGCCCAGCTGTTTTCACCTGCTTTTCCTGCTCCGGTATTCTCCTGCCCGGCCGCCTCTTTTGCCTTCCGCTGGTTCTCTTTTACCGCCTCCTCATCGTACGGCAGCGCCTCCCGCTCCACAAACGAAATCGCATCTGCCGGACAGACCGGCAGGCAGTCACCGAATCCGTCGCAGTAGTCATCCCGGATCAGCTTTGCCTTCCCGTCAACCATCGCAATCGCACTTTCATGACAGGCATGCGCACAAAGCCCGCATCCTGTACATCTGTCTTCCTCTATCTGAACAATTTTTCGAATCATCACTGAATCTCCTTTTTTCTCTTTGTTTCTCAATACCTGTTTGTTTCTCAACCATGATATCATACTTTATCCCTGTTTTGACAGTTGTTTTTTCTAGTAGTTTTTTCCTACAATACCAACTCTTCATCCAGTGCCAGCGAATAAATAATTTTCTCTTTCACTTTCTTCCCTGTCGTCCGCTCCAGTGCCTGCTGGTAGTAGGCGAGCTGTTTTTCATACCGCTTTTTCAGCTCCCCGGCTTCTTTCACACGGTCCGTTTTGTAGTCCACAAGAACAATCTCATCCCCCTCCGGGAACCATGCGTCAATGATTCCCTGCACGAGAATGGTTTCATCTTCCGGATAGGACGGATCTGCCTCACTTGCCGGAACGGACATCACAAACGGCTGCTCCCGTTTCAGGGTTTCATTCAAAAAGGCATTCCGCATCCGCATTCCAACCGGACTTTTTGCGAAAGCGAGGATCGATTTGAAATAAATGCATTCCGCTGCTTCTTTCGTCATCTTTCCTTCTGCAATCAATTCCTCCGTCTGTGCCATCAGCTCTGTGATGCTGTACGCTCTGCGGTAATCGAGACATTCCAGCAGGCGGTGGTACGCCGTTCCGCGGTCAGAGCCCGTCAGAGCCGCAACATGATCCTTTTTCAGAAAGCCCGGCACAATTGGTACGAGTTCTTCCTGCGCGAACAGCTCTTTTCCGATCTCGGATTCCTCCATCCCGGCCTTCTTCAGCTGCGAAACGGTAACTTTTACCGGAATCTGTTTTTCCTTCTCATACGGATACTGGTAGGCAAACCGCTCCTCCACAAGTTCCTTCAGCGCCGTTTCTCTCGGCGGCTGCTTCGGAATTTCCATGATTTTCTGCTCATTCACCGCGCGCTCCATCTGATGCAGCACCTCTCCCTCAACAAGTCCTGCCGGTGATACAAGGCGGATCGTTACCGGAATTTTCTCCGCATACAGCGGATTGTCCGCATTCCCTGCCAGACCGAATTGTTCATACAGCCCGTCAAAACACCGGTTTCTCGAAAATGCCGGCAAAATCCAGTCGAGATACCCGGATACACTGCTCAATGTCTGATATGACAGCAGCTCCTCCTGCCGCCCCGCATGTGCCGCGCACTGCTTCACGCGGCTCTCCAGCTTCGACGCCATGCCCGTCATAATCAGCTTCTCCTTCGGGCGCGTCATGGCAACGTAAAGCACCCGCAGCTCCTCCGCCAGATTTTCCAGCTTCATGCTCTGCCGGATGATCTGCCGCGGCAGTGTCGCCTGACGGACGCGGTGCTCCGGATCGATCGCATCCGCGCCGATACCCATGCGGGAATGGAGTACAAGCGCCGCACGGCTGTCCATCTGGTTAAACGATTTGCCCATGCCCGAGAGGAACACAACCGGGAATTCCAGTCCTTTACTCTTGTGAATACTCATGATACGCACCGTGTCTGCGCTCTCCCCGTAAATATTCACCTCGCCGAAATCGACTTCATACTTCTGAAGCTGCTCGATATAACGGATAAAGTTGAACAGTCCACGGTAACTCGTCGCCTCAAATTCCACCGCCTTTTCCACCAGCATCTCCAGATTTGCCCGCCGCTGCACACCACCCGGCATTGCAGATGCATAGCCGCCGTAGCCCGTCTCCTCGAGAATCTGTGTGATCAGCTCATGGATCGGCGTATACGGCACGCGGCTTCGCAGCGTTTCGAGCTGTGCAAGGAACCTCCTCAGCTTCTCCCGGAGTGCTTCATCATCCCCCATCGCCGCATATTTTCCACATGCCTCGTAAATTTTCACATCTTTATCCACACAACGCACCGCCGCAAGCTCCGTGTCTGTGCATCCGCAGATGGGGGAACGCAGAATGGCCGTAAATGGAATCTCCTGACATGGATTATCACACAGGTGCAGATAATTCAGCACCGTAACAATTTCCTGCGTGGAAAAGTACCCTGTTTTTGATGTACTGTAAGCCGGAATTCCAGCCGCCTGGAGCACACGCGAAAACGTCTCCGACCAGCCGCTGACCGCACGGAGTAAAATGACGATATCCCGGTACTGGATTTTCCGGTATTCCCCGGTCTCCTTATCCACAACTTCCTCATTTCCAACCATTTCCCGGATGCGCGCCGCAACGGCAGCCGCCTCCGTTTCCATCTTCGTCTCGCGGGATTTATCATCTTCCAGCTCCGGCGCCTGGTCGTCCAGCAGCAGAAGCTCCGTTTCGTATGCCCTCTGCCACGGATCCATATTTCCTTCTTCTTTTTTCGGGAACACCGCACCCGCATGAAGGCTCGCCGCCTCATCATACGCAATGCCGCCAAGCTCCGGACTCATGAGCTTACGGAACACATAGTTCGCCCCTGCAAGCACCTCCGGCCGGCTTCGAAAGTTTTTATCGAGATCAATCCTCTGCTGGCTTTCTCCGTCTTTTTGATACGTGCGATATTTTTCCAGAAACAGCTCCGGCCGCGCCAGACGAAATCCGTAGATACTCTGCTTGATATCGCCGACCATAAACCGGTTCCACCTGCCGTCCTCCTCACCGGACACCGCAGAGAGCAGTGCCTCCTGGATAAAGTTGCTGTCCTGGTACTCATCGATCATAATTTCCCGGAATTGCTCCGACAGCTCCCGCGCCGCATCGGTCCGCACCAGGCAGCCGTCTTTTTGCTGCACGAGAATTTCAAGCGCAAAGTGTTCCAGATCGGCATAATCAAGAATATTTTTGCTCCGTTTTTTCTCCGCAAACGCTTTTGCAAACTGCTCCGTCAGATCAATCAGCACCCCGATGGGCTCCCGGCAGTCGGCAATCTCCTCCGCAATCGCAGCGCTGTCCTTCTCAAAGAACTGCTCTTTTAACTTCTGCAGCTCCTTTTTACATGCATCGCGCTCCGCCTTTACCTGATCTTTCAGCGTTTCACTCACATCGTCTGCCTTTTTCCGCGAAAGTGCTTTAAACTTCATTCCGGCCATCGCGCGCACCAGTTCATCAAACGATTCTGTTTCCAGCAGTTCTTCCACCATCTGCTGGTCAGAAGCCAGCGCCTCATCATATAAATACGGTCCTCCAGAGCTTACTGCTGTTTTCCGGTTTTCCTGAATCCCTTCCAGAATACTCGAGAGCCGCTTTTTCGCCTCGCTCATCAGCTCCTGTACCCAGATACTCTCCTGCACTGCTTCCGGTGAATCCATCTGGTACGCCGCCCGGCACTCTTCGAGCCACTGCTCCGGCCATGGATAGCTCATGGAAAACTCATACAGTTTCAGCACAAGTGCATCGAGCCCGTCATCCTGCTTTCCCGCCGCGTAGCTCTCCACAAACCGTGTAAATGCAGACTCCTTTTCCGTAAAGCGTTCTTCCATGACCTTCTGGATCACATCGCTTTTCATCAGACGGATCTCCCCTTCATCCGCCATGCGGTACACCGGATCGAGATCGATCATCTGAAAGTAATTTTTTATCACATAGGAACAGAAACCGTGAATTGTGCTGATCTGCGCATGGTGAAGCAGGGTCTGCTGCCGCTGTAAATGCTCATTTTCCGGGTTTTCCGCAAGGCTCTGCTGCAGAGCGCGGCCGATTCTCTCTTTCATTTCTCCTGCCGCCGCACGCGTAAAGGTTACGACGAGAAGCTGGTCAATGTCGATTGGATGCACAGGGTCTTTCACCATTGCAAGGATCCGCTCTACCAGAACCGCCGTCTTTCCGGAACCCGCCGCCGCGCTGACCAGAAGATTCCGGTCTCTCGCATCAATGACTTTCTGCTGTTCCGCTGTCCATTTTACTGCCATGTTCTTTCCCTCTTCTTTCTGGCTGATTTTCTTTCCCTCACTTGGAAAAAATGCACCATATTTCACTTTTTCAAAAGCAGTCACTCTTTTTGATCTCTTTGTGCTGTCTCCTGCATTACCTTCATCAGCAGTTCTGTATCCATGCCCTTTAATTTACGGTATTCATATCCCTGAATTTTCTGATCGAATCCGCAGATTCCCTGATATTCGCAATATGCGCATGCCGTTGCTCCATCCCGCTGAAACGGCGAAATTTTTACATTTCCCGAGAAAATGCCCTCGCCGATCTCACGTACCTTCTTTCTGGTGTATGTCCGAATCACATTAAACTGCTCCGACGATGCCACTTTCGAATAGCCCGTGTAGCTTCCATCCTTCTTCTTTCCAACCGGAATCACATCCGACGTCGTTCCATCCGCGAGTACTCGGTCGAGAAGCTCCACCACCTTCCGATCTGCATTTACAAGGCCATCCATCCGCAGTGCTTTCAGCATCCGTCTGCCCCACGCCTCATCGGTCTCATCTTCTTCTTGGTCGAGGATCGGATCATCAATATGATAATAAAATACCCCCGCAGGCTCCACCAGCTTACCTGGATGCTTTTTCTGCTCCAGCTCCACCGCCGCATCCAGATAAACCGCCAGCTGCAGCTGTAACCCATAATAGAGCGCCACCAGGTCAAGCGATGTATTTCCCGTCTTGTAATCGATAATTTTCACATAGACCTTATCGTCCGTCTCACAGAGATCCACGCGGTCAATCCGTCCGCGCAGGCGCATCTTCTCATGCTCCGACAGATCAATATTAATCGCCGACAAGGAGTCCTCCATGGAGAACGAAACCTCAAATTCACCCGGCTCAAATTCTCCCTGCCGAATCTGCTGCTGCAGCGCCCACACCGTCCGTTTCAGAATCCGCTTTACGCGGATGATGCGATACTGATTCCGGCTTGAGCTCTGGAAAATCGTGTTTCCGTAATCTGCCATCGTCTCCTCGACGCACTCCTCGATCAGGCGGTCACGGGTATCATCCCCGACAGTCTTCCATGTCTCGCCATTTTCCTGCAGTTTTTTTGAAAACTTTTCGAGTGCTTCATGCATAACCGTTCCCATATCGGCCGCTTTCAGCTCATACTGATCCCGCTCGCGGATCTGAAGTCCGAACTCCATAAAGTGGGCAAACGCACATGCCGCATACTTTTCCAGCCGTGTCGCACTGTTTTTCAAAGTGTCCCCGTACAGCGCCGATGCCGCACTCCTTCCGATCACACCGTCCGCACAGCGCAGAAAAGCCGCTTTCCGATATGTCTCCGCCGGAATCCCCGCCTCCGGATGTGCCGCATACCAGCGGTAAAGCTCTTCAAACAGCGGATTCATCTCGCCCTCTGCCGCCTTTCCAAGCTCCTCCAGAAACAGTGCCTCCCCGGAACGCGGCATTTCCAGTTTTTCCTCCGGATTTTCCTCTTTTTCGATATCCCGCACCGGGATCTCCGGGAAGAGTTTTCGGATTTCGTTAATCAGATACGACGGATTCTGCGCCTCGCCGGACGCGCCCGCTTTCGCAAAGGAAAGGTACAGCCGCTCCGATGGTTTTGTCAGATTTCGGTAGAGATGGAATTTCTGCTGATACATCGTCTCCCGCGCCGTCGGGGAGAGTTTTGCATCCGCGCGCTCCAGCTCCTCGCGGTCATACTCCGAAAGAATACCGCCTCCCGCGTCGTGACGCGGAATCAGCCCGTCGTTCACACCGACGAAAAACAACACACGGATATCCTTCAGACGTGATCTCTCATTGTCACCGATCAGTACCTGGTCCGCGGTCGGCGGAATAATGCCAACAGAAGCCTCTGCAAAGCCAGCCTCCAGAATCTCCTGATACTCTGCCAACGTCATTTTTTCATCGCCCAGCACCTCGACAATCTTATCCAGAAGCTCCATGACAATACCGTAAATCTGGCTGTATTCTTTTGCAAATGCCTCCTGTCCCCGCTCTTCAAACTGCTGCCGCCGCTCCTCAAGTTTTTCCTGCATCTGATTCTGCACCGCCAGTGCGTACAGTGCCTCCGTCCGCTCCCGCACCGTGGCGTCTTTTTTCTTCATCTGTTCTGCAAACGGCTGCACTTCGGCATAGAATTTTTCCCGTAGGAGATTGCGCTGCGGCACTTCATCCGGTTTGATGCCGCGGTATCCCCGCGTCCACGTCTCCCCATACGCTTTCAGCCCGCGGATGCCAAGTGCCAGAACATAGTTTTCCATCGCATCTGTCTCCTCGCGGCTCAGACTCGAAAGGCCGCAGCGCAGATAACGGAAGACGCTCTCGTAGGAAAAGCTCTGTACCACCATCTCGATCGCCGCGCGCAGAAATTCCACGAACGGATTCATCAGCACAGAATGCTTTTCGTCCACAAAGTACGGAATGCCGCATTTTTCAAAAATTTCCCGCGCATATGTGCCATAAATGGAAAGATCTCCGGTCAGAACGGCAAAATCCTGGTACCGCATCTTCTCCTCACGCACCATGCGGCGGATCAGGCGCACCGTTTCCTCGAGCTCCGCACGTGGAGATGGCGCTACACTAATGTAAATACCCTGCTGTTTCAGATTTTGTCCGGACTCCAAATGCTCCTTTTTCGTTTTCTGTGCATTTTCCAGCGTGCTTGGCCCAATTTCTTTTTTGTTCTTTCCATTTGTTCCTGCCCCTGCTTTTGACTCTGCTCTTTTTCCTGCCTCTGTTCCGACAATCCTTCTTATTCCATATCGAAACAGGTTCTGTTCCAACTGATCCATCATGCTTCCCGACTGAAAACGGCCATATCCCGAGCGTCTGACCCAGATTTCCGGCTCCACTGGGCACCCTGCTTCGTCTGCCGCTTTCATAAGCTGTTGAATCAGCTGGCGGCTCATCGCAAAGAGCTGGTGCGGGATTGCCTTTTTATACGGATCCTCCCGCTCATCCATAATAATCGTCACATAGACCTTTTCACAAAGCCGGAACAGTTTTCCAAGCACACCGATCTGTACTGGCGTAAATCCGGTAAATCCGTCCACCAGTACCTCACTGTTTCGAATGAGTGATGCTTCTTCCAGCTTTCCCGCCAGAACCTCCAGCACATCCTCCGCCGTCACGTAGCGATTTTCCAGATATTCTTCAAATGCACGGTAGATTACCCCGGTGTCTTTCAGCTTTGCTGCCAGCAGCTTTTTCTCTCCCGTCTCCTCCGCCCACGTATCAAGCTCGGACGGCGCAATCTGATACTGCTTCAGCTCGGAAATCAACGATTTCATCTGCGAAACTGCGCCGGTTCTCTTTAACGTACTTCCAAGAATCGTCAGCTCCTTTTTCTTCTCCTGTGCAACGCGTTTTACCACAAGACTCTTTCCCGTTTCTTCGAGCACCGGGTACAGACTGCCTCCGGTCTCCTCAAAAATACGGTAAGCCAGACGCTGGAAGCTCAAAATATCAACATTTAAAATACCGCCCGCCGGATGCAGTGACACAAGCTCTTTCTGCGTCTGCATTGTAAACTGCTCCGGCACAATGATCAGATAAGTTTTCTCCGGGTGGCGCATCGCTTCCGCCAGAATTTTCTGATACGCATATCTCGACTTTCCAGCTCCCGAATTTCCCATAATAAACTGCAGACTCATGTTTCGCTCCTCCTGTTCTGATCCACTTCTGCCAAAAAAATAAACATAGCTACAGTATAGCAGACTCCTTTTTTTGATGCAATCAACCTTCAGGCAAACAGTAACCATTTTCTTCCGACAATACTGCCGTATATTTCCAACGTAAACGGCCGCTCTTAACAGCTGAAAATATTCAGCATTAAGAGCGACCGTACATTTTAAGATCAATGACAGCGTCATATATTTTTATTATGTTATACTTTTCAAACGTTCCATCAAGGTTTCCATGCGGCACAAAAAAATCGTTGCCGCAAGTAAATCCGCAGCTCCTCCCGGACTCATATTTTTCCGGATACAAATCTGATTCAGTTCTCGCACTTTTTGCAAACCCTCCGCGCAAAAAGCACCACCTGTCTTAAGAATTGCCCTTGCTTCTGTTTGCAGCCATCGCATTTCTTTCTCACTGGTTCTGCTGATGACATTTGTGTCCGTAAGCTCTCCTATAATCTCAAGAAGAATCTGTACATTGATCTGATTTTGATCCCTGTTATTTGCTATATACTGCTTCATATGAGGAACCGTACGTTCACACAGAATCGGATATCCGCTCATCGCCAGTCCCCGGACTCCTTTCTCGCCCAGATGGCAGTAAATTTTTTCTCCATGCGTGATCCCCGAGCTTTGTTTTAATTTTCTCAGATCCTGTTCCAACTCTTTTTTTGTCATTTCCAGACTGATCCGGCAAACATCCTCCGATTCGATTGTTCCGAAATTTCTCAGGGAAATTCCGGCCGCTGCTGCAAGAATGCCAATCGTAAAAATGATTCCTTTGTGCGTATTGACTCCTCCGGTTGCAGCAAACATTTTTTCTTCCGTCTTTTTTCCTCTTTCTCTGAGAAGGGGAAACAATGTCTCCGGAGCTGCCTCCCAGGAATACCCGGCTACAAACATTGCCGCCAGATCTTCGGCGATCGCCTCTGTACTCTTTTGAAATGTCTGACAGTTCATATCTGTATGCGCACCGGTATCCTCCCGGTCTACTAAGCCTGGTTTTGGTGTTGTATACACTTCCTCCATCAGTGCCTGACTGATCTCAGCAGCTACGCCTCTTTGCAGCTGTTCTTCCCATATGATACCATAGATCTTTTTTCTCAATTCTTCGATCGAATGTTTTCTGCTTCTGCCACACTGGCAGGCCGGGTTGTTGCATAACAGACATTTTCTTTCCGGAAATCCAAGATCCTTTCTGCTGATTTTCGTATTTTCTTTTTCCAATACATCAATATCATACAGTCTCCCGATCTTCGTCTCTTCCAAAGCAATCATAAGCTTTTTCACCTGGCAGCCGTCTGCTTTCACAACCAAATATCCTTCATATCCGGTTATGTTTTCTTGTACCAGCCGGGCTTCCGTCGAAATTTTTTCCATTTCCAGCTTATTCTGTATTTTTTCCATTCCTTCATAAAAGACCTTTTCGAAAAGTTCATTTACCTTTTCCGGACCCGGAATATTGAGCATAAAGCA
Source organism: Blautia sp. AM23-13AC (assembly GCF_003435675.1). Classification (NCBI taxonomy): domain Bacteria; kingdom Bacillati; phylum Bacillota; class Clostridia; order Lachnospirales; family Lachnospiraceae; genus Blautia; species Blautia sp. AM23-13AC. The sequence continues at coordinate 182,550 of NZ_QTUL01000006.1, forward strand.
GATTAAAGTACCCGGATATTTTTCAAAAAGCTCTTTCTGCGTTGCCACCCTTTTTTCTCGGCTCCACAATACCTGCTCTAAGGAAACCTTATTTTCCGTTTTCATTCTTTTTCCTTTCCAGATAGCGCCAGGTACTTTCCGGAAGCATTCCGCAGACGCTTTTTAATTGATTTTCCGCATATTTTTTTCTAACCTCAGATGCACTGATGATCTGGTCTCCATATGTTTTTCTGGGAATTTCATGAAAGCGGATCTGATAGCACGGTAGCTGCTCCCGTAAGCACTGGTTATAGGTATGTGTCACATCGCAGACCGGTTCACTGCCTACATAGCGATCCGTAATTTTAAGTTCCGGTGCAATACGCTCTCCAAATAACTGAATATCCAACTGACAATTCATCTCATACGCTTTCGCTTTTTCTTTGATAAAATATGTCGGAAACACAGCCGGCGAAATCATGTATTCTGAGGTCTGGTGAAGAATCACATTTGGAATTTCCTGTATTCCTTCTCTTACCAACTGATACCGTTCTCTCGTTGTCAGAAAGCTCTGTTCTTCTGAGAGGATAAAAATATGCAGCCATTTGTTTTTTTTTGCCGCCTCCCGGATCAGGTATTCATGTCCTCTGGTAAAGGGATTACAATTCATAACCACTGCCCCAATACCGTTTTCATGCCTGTTTTCCACTTTGCACTTCTGTTGTTCCTGTGTTTCTTTTTTTAATCGTTTCAGGAATTTTTCCAGTCCGTTTTTGTCATTTTCCAGAAGAAGAATTTTTTCTGTCTGTGTCACCGGATACATTCCCATACTGCAAAACAGTTCTTTGTTCTGAGGCTTGGTAAATCCAAAAAAATGAGAAATTCCCATTCCATAAAAATATTCAATCAGAGATGTCATAAGATGTGCCAGCAGATTCTGTCCTTGATACTCTTCTGATACCGCAACACATTTTATGATATTTTTCTGGCAGGAAGCAGTTGCTATGATTTCTTTCTCTTTTCGCAATACAATGGAATGCGTAATCTGCTCATCATAAGTAAGTCCCATGTATTCCAGAAATTTTTTGAGTTCCTCTTTCTTTTTCCCGGTAAAAGGATCCCCTGTTTCTTCCATATAGTCCCCCACTGCCTGCCCTCCTTCTCTTATTTATGTACTGACTCCGGGAGTACCTTCTTTTCCTCTTTAAATTGGAATGGTTTAATCTGACGAACTACATCCATGATGGTTCCGTCTCTGCTTTCAATAATTCCTACAATACGTTCGCCAAATTCTACTTTCTCCGGTTCTCCTGCAATCCGGTAAGCCAAATCCCGAAGTTCTTCTATCGTTTTCAGCGGAAGTCCACTGTTTTTTACCGCTTCCAGCAGATCTTTTCGCAGTGGATTAACTGCAACTCCATATTCCGTGATGACTACATCTACAGATTCTCCCGGTGTTGTCACTGTTGTTACTTCCGTACAGATTGCCGGAATTCTTCCTTGCAATAATGGAGTCAGTACAATGGTGCATTTTGCGCCTGCCGCCGTATCCGGATGACCTCCCTGCGCGCCTGTTATAACGCCATCGGAACCTACTACAACATTGCAATTGAAATTTACATCAACTTCCAATGCTGCCAGAATCACAAAATCCAGTTTGTTGACTACTGCGCCCTTGTTAAAAGGATCTGCATATTCACCGGCACTGATTCTGAAATGCCTGATATCTTTTACTGATTCTACCGCATCCAGATCAAAATCCTGCGTATCCAGAAGTACATCAACCTGATTGTTATCCAGAAGATCACACATCGGTTTCGTCAATCCTCCGACGCCGAAACGCATACGGATTCCACGTTCCTTCATGATTTTTGCCAACGAAATGGTGGAAGCGATAGATGCGCCTCCCACACCGGTCTGATAAGAAAATCCATCTTTAAAGTACGGGGTAGAAGTGACAAATCGTGTACAGTAATCCGCCATCATCAGTTTTCTCATATCTTTCGTCGGTTTCGCTGCACCTGTTGCAATTTTCTTGGGATCTCCGATTGCATCTACCACTACTACATAATCTACCTTTGTCATGGAAATATGTGCCGGAAAATTAGGAAACGGCACCAGACAGTCCGTAATTGCTACGACCCGGTCCGCATAATCAGCATCTACCATCGCATAGGACAATACTCCGCAATCTGCTTTTCCACCGATACCACGACAGTTTCCATAATCATCACAAGTCGGTGCTCCGATAAATGCAATATCCAGGTGTACTTCCCCTGTTTCGATTGCCCGAACTCTGCCGCCGTGGGAGCGCATCACTGCAAGCCCTTTCAGTTTTCCCTCAGAAATCGCTTTTCCAATCTCACCGCGCACACCAGAAGACTGGATTCCTGTAATCGTTCCATCTTCCATGTACGGTACCAGTCCTGCATGCGCTTTCCCCAGAGAACTGGCACAAATGGTAATATTTTTAATACCCATTTTATGGATTTCTTCCATCACCATATTTACAACCAGATCACCATCCCGGAAATGATGATGAAATCCAATTGTCATGCCATCCCGGATTTCACATTTCACCAGTGCCTCATGAATTGTTTTCACCAATTTGCTGCCATCGGAATTCACCACGCAGCGGGTTTTCGGACCATCTTTCTGATATTCATAACCATCATAATAATGCACTCCGTGAAATACTTCTTTTCCTGTTGCCTTCAATATTTCCTCGGGAATTTCTCTCCCTACTGCATTTTTCATCTTACAGTTCCCCCTCGTACACACCGGAAGCCTTGGCCAGTTCGATTATTCGCTTTGCACCATCATAAAATGCAATATCAATCATCTTTCCGTCCACAGTAAATACACCGATTCCCTGTGCCTTTTTGCTATCAATCTCACGGACTACTTTTTCCGCAAAAATAATCTCTTTTTCTTTCGGTGTAAAAATTTCATGTACAATATGAATCTGTCTTGGATTGATAATTGATTTCCCGTCAAATCCCATCAGGTGAATCGTATTGACATCTTCTCGAAAACCATCTTCGTTCTCCAGATCTGTATAAACGGTATCAAAACATTGCACACCTGCTGCCCGCGCAGCAATGACAAGCTGCTGTCTTGCTCCCATCAGTTCTATTCCGGTTCCCGTAATGTGGGTATGCAGATCTTTCGTGTAATCTCCACCGGACAGTGCGATACCAAACAGCCTTTTCGAAGCCTCGCAAATTTCTAATGCCTTCACCACACCTCTTGCCGATTCTATCGCTGCCATAATTAAGGTACTGTTCTCCGGTCTGCCAAATTCATTCTCCGCCTTTAAAATTTGCTGCTCCACTATTTTTACATCCTGCGCTGTCTCTGTCTTAGGAATACGGATGCCATCACATCCACCGGCTACTGCGCAGCGGATATCTTCCTTCCAGAAAGGCGTGTCCAGACCATTAATACGTACAATCCGTTCTGCTCCATGATAATCAATCGTGCGCAGTGCATGAAACAGGGAAAATCTGGCTGCATCCTTCTGATTTTCTGCCACTGCATCTTCCAGGTCCAACATCAGAGAATCTGCCCCATAAATATACGGATCCTTAATCAGTCCCGGCTTCTGTGCATTTAAAAACATCATGGTACGGCGTAATCGCTTTTTTGCGTCTCTCATCTGATTGCACCTCCCCATGGCAGCTGCTCCGACTGTCCGGCGGAACGGTATACCGCAGCTTCCACCCTCGCACGGATGGTGCAGTCCAGAGCTCCTTTATCTACAATCTTAATTTTTACGTTCTGAACTCCCAGACTTTTCAGAGTATCCAGAACCACATGACGGATCTGATTTCCATACTGATGAATCACTGTGCTTTCCAGTACCAGATCTATGTTTCCATCTCCATCTTCTACCGTAACCATACAATCGCTGGATTCCAGTGTTCCGGCTACGGCTGCTTTTTCTATCTCCATTTTCCTCTTCTCCCTGTATTTCCCGTGGGGCTGTCGCACTAAAAAAATCTGGCGAGACAACCCCCTTTATACTCTGCAGATTTTACTCTTCTACTGATTTTCCCGCAAAGTTCATCCAGTCCAGAATCTTCTGAATATACTCATCAAAGAAAATATCATCATGCCTTCCCGGTCCCTCTTCAAACAGCAGCGGAACGCCCAGCTGATCCGCAAACTCCTTCAGATCGACCGAATCCTGGTGACGTCTGTCCTCTGTACCGCAGCAGGTATACAATCTCGGAATATCTCTTCCTTCTTCTTTCCGGTTTTTCAACAGTGTAAAAACATCATGAACCTCCGGTGTAATCGCAGGCGGATCACCATATAACGCTTCACAAAGGGTGGATACCGTGTTAACCTTTCCCTGATAACGATATTCGGCATGGTAAGATCCCGCAACGCCTCCGATTGCCGCAAATTTTTCCGGACAGGTAAGTCCCCATTTATAGGCACCGTAACCTCCCATCGACATTCCTGCAATAAAACGGTTTTCCCGCTTTGTTGCTGCCGGGAAATTTCTCTCCACAAAATCTGTCAGTTCTTCTGTCAGATAAGAAAAATAATCCAGTCCGTATTTCATGTCCGTATAGGCGCTGTTATATACGCTTGGCATAACCACCATGATCTGATGCTCATCTGCATAACGCTCAATTTTGGAGGTCCGCAGATACGTAAGGTGGTCACCTGTAAATCCATGCAGCAGATACAGGGTCTGATATTTTTTGTTTTTTCCGAAAGTCTCTCCCTTTTTTCCCTGCTCCACATCTTCCATCCGCTCCTTTTCCGGAAGCAGAATCGAAACATCTACCTGCATCCGCAGGATACAGGAATGAAAATTACAATGTACATATGCTGCCATCTGTTTCTCCTTTCTGTCAGCCTTTTACAGCGCCGACAACCACACCTTTGATAAAATATTTCTGAAGCATCGGATAAATAATAATGATTGGTAAAATTCCGACAAATGCCAGTGCCATTCGGATGGAGTTGCCCGGAAGCGAAACTGCCTGTCCTTCCGCTGCCAGCTCTGATGCTCCGCTTCGCAGATATTCAATGTTTTTCATGATACGCATCAGCAGATTCTGAATACCAAAATATTTTGGATCCTGTACGTAATATAAAGCATTGGTCCAGCTGTTCCAGTAGGAAAGACCTGTAAACAGTCCAATGGTGGCAACTACCGGCTTCGACAACGGAAATACAATTTTGGTGAAAATTCCAATTTCTGACGCTCCGTCCAGCTGCGCAGCTTCGTATAATGCTTCCGGCAGACTGTTGCTGTAATAGTTTCTTACCAGGAAAATATTGAATGCTGTCATCAGAAGATTCGGAAAAATCAGTGCTGCATACGTATCTTTAATGTGAAAAAATGTTGTCCACATAATATACTGTGGCACCAGTCCTCCATTAAACAGCATGGTAAAATACACAAAAAAGGATAATGCATTTCTATATTTGAATGTTTTTCGTGCCATCGGATATGCGATCGAAGTTGTCAGTAGCACGCTTAATCCGGTTCCGACAACGGTTGTTCCAATCGTAACAAGATACGATCTTACAATTGTTGCTGCCTGTTTTACCATGTAGGTATATGCTTCCAGGCTGAGTTTCTTCGGCAAAATCTGATATCCGTTTGTAATCAGTTCATTTTCATCGGTAAAGGACGCAACCACCAGAAGAATCATCGGAAACAACGCCACAATACTGATTACCACTAAAATAACTGTTGCTATTGCAATAAATCGTTTTTCATCGCTGACTGTCTTTTTCATATCCTGCCTCCTAGAACAATGCGTTTTCCGGATCTTTTTTCCGCACAATAAAGTTTGCAATCATTACCAGTGCAAAACCAACTAATGACTGATATACACCTGCTGCCGAAGACATTCCTACATTACCCTGTTCCATCAAACCGCGATATACATACGTATCTATCGTCTGTGTCGTAGAAAACAGGGTTCCCGCATTCATCGGTACCTGATAGAACAAACCAAAGTCCGAATAGAATACACGGCCGATTGCCATTAATGTCATAATAATAATGGTTGGTCTCAGAAGCGGAAGTGTAATGGCAGTAATCTGTTTCAGTTTAGAGGCACCGTCAATCTTTGCTGCTTCATAAATTTCCTTATCAATGCCTGCAATGCCTGCCATATAAACAATCGCATTATATCCGGCATTCTTCCAAAGATATACAATAACCAGGATAAACGGCCATGCTGTTTTTGCGGTATACCAGTCTACGCCCTTTTTCCCCAGCGCATCTAAGATGGTATTGTTCACAAAACCGGTTGTACTTCCCAATAACGCGTATACCAGATACGCCGTTACAACCCAGGACAGTAAGTGCGGAAACAACAGCACGGACTGGAAAAACTTTCCGCGTAACAGTTCTCCCAGCTCATGCAGCAGGATTGCAAAAATTACAGAAACTACGGTTCCGATCACGATAAAAGCCAGATTATATAACAATGTGTTTCTCGTAATAACCCATGCATCATCTGTCAGAAACAAAAATTTAAAGTTATCCAGTCCACACCATGGACTGCCCCAGATTCCTTTTGCATAGCTGAACTTTTTAAACGCAATAAAGGTTCCCACAATCGGGATATAGTTATTAATAATCAGATATGTAATACCCGGCAGTGCAATGAAAAACAATGCTAATGTATTTTTGCTGGCATATTTCTTCTTACTCTTCGGCATATAATTCGAGCTCCCTTTTTATAAATAAGGCTGCGGTGATATTCCGCAGCCCTTTCCCTTTTTTAAAGTCTTTCCTATTTACTACTCATCCATGCATCCAACTGCTCCTGCTTTCCTTGAATCAGGTCATCCATGCCGGCTGCTTTCAGTCGTTTTGTCATCTCGGCAAGTGTTGTATCTACATCTGCTGCACCAACCCACAGAGACTTTTTATATTCTTCTACAATGTTCAGGCATGCGGTATATTCTGCTTCTTTATCACTGTAGTCGTAAAGGAAACCATAATAGTTTGAATGATCTCCATCATAATTCTGCTGCTTGTTTGTCTCTTTTTCTTCTCCATACAGACCGCCTGCAACCGGATAGGTCAGCCATTTATTTCCCCAGAAATAGTAGTTCATATTATCGGTATAGGCTACACTGTTCAGATCCGTATATCCATCCGGTGCTACTGCGCAACCATTTTCATCCAATTTATAATCCACTCCTTCTTCTCCATAGACCAGAAGGTTGTCTACATATGCATCCGTGTACAGCAGGTTCATAAATTTGCAGGCTGCCGAAGGATCTTTACAGCTGGAATTTACCATCCATGCTCCGCCGTTTCCAGACCAGATCATAGAATCACTGATCTGTACATTTTCAAAAGGATGACCATAGTTGTTTGTATACTGCTGCGCAATCTTGGGATTACCCAGCCCACAGAATGTGCCAAAGCAGTTGCCGGACATCAGTAATTCTGCGGTAGTTGCTGTTGTGGTAGCTGCATCACTTGCATAATAACCAGCTTCAAACCAGCTTCTGGTCAGTTCGCACAGTTCTTTAAAGTTTGTCGTTTCATATATATCCACTACAGTTGCATTATCCTGATAAGCCACACCGGAAACGGATGAAGCGATATTGTCTCCTAATGGATCAATTTTATCAATCTTGCCCAGATAGCTTTCAAATAACGCATTCGCTCTGTTTGGATCAATGATTGTCATATCCGGATAAGCTTCTTTTACCTTTGCAAACACTGCTGTCAAGTCTTCCGGTTTGGTAACCTGACTCATATCGATTCCAAGTTCCTCGGTAATATCTTCACGATAGGTAAATCCACCCGGTACATAGTTAGAACCCATATTCAGAATTCCATATGTTTTTCCCTCTACCGTTGTCGGCGCCAGAAAACCATCGTAAAGAGTTTCTGTTGTCTCTTTCAGATCATTGTCCAGATACTCTGTAATATCCAGCGCTGTTCCATCCTGGATATATTTCAGATGAGATGTATTATATGCCTGAAATAAATCCAGCTGTTCTCCGGATGCCAGCATCAGATTCACCTGATTCATATAATCAGAATTGGAAAACAGTACCAGTTTGACCTTCGTATTGATCTTATCTACTGTATAATCGTTGATCAGGTTCTGAATTCTTTCCAGTTCTGATGACTCCGGGATATTGTTCTGCGTCATGTACGCAAATACAACCTCTGCCGGTTCTTCGCTGTCGCTGCTTTCCTGTTTGCCGCTCTCCTGCTTTCCGGCTGCATCACCGCTCTGTGCTCCACCACATCCGCTCAGCAGAGATCCTACTGTCAAAGTAGCCATCAAAATCGCCAAAATCTTTTTCTTCATTTGTTTCTCCTTTCTTCTTTCCGGTTCCTTTTGATAGACTTATCATAACGCAAAAAAAACGAAAGTTCTTACACAAAAAAGTACAAAAACTTTCGTTTTTAAGATATCTATTCTCTTTTCCGAAACTCTGCCGGTGAAAGTCCCGTATATTTTTTAAATACAGATGAGAAGTACGGAAGCGTATCAAATCCGACTTCCAATGCAATATCAATCACCTTTGTATTGGTGTTTTCCAACAAATGCTTCGCTTTTTCCACACGCAGGGAATTAATATAATCATTCAACGACGTTCCGATATCCTTCCGGAACATTTTTCCAATGTACTCCGGCGAAAAGTGGAACCTCTCTGAAAGCGTATTCCTGTTGATGTCTTCCGTATAGTGTTCTCTGATATAATCAATTACCTGATCTGTGATCCGTTTTTCTGTTTTTTCCTTCTGTTCTTTCTGTGTCAGGTCAAATACCTTATTCATCAGCCAGGTCATCCACTGCACCATAGAAAACTCAGATTTAACAGCATTCATATCCAGTTTCAGATAGATCGGATCATGAATCACGCTGTTCATATTTTCATTTTTATCATGGAGATATTTGCTTACAAGCTGTGTCAGTTCCACTTGAAAGTTGCGAAATCCTTCTACGGAATGCATCGTTTGTTTTACATGCTGCAGCATTTTTTGTAAATATTCCAGTGTGCTTACCCTGGACCCCTTTTTCAGACACTGCAGGATATAATCTTCGTCCAGAATATGTCCGGACGCCTCCTTTTCTCGAAGCAATACCATAAATTCCTTTATTTCCCCTTCGTCATAAATATGCGTTTTGTCATATTCCATTATTTTTTCTTTTTCCAGACCCACTTCATAAAAAGGAACACTCGGGGAAATGTATCCGATCTGCAATGTCTCCGGAAAATATTTTTCAAATATGTTTCTGACCTGCTCTGCTCTCTCTTTCGTCTCCTTTTCCGAAAATTCCGACAGAATTCCAAGATAGGTTCCCTTATTTTCTTCCCAGCAGATCACATTTTCCATTTTGATTTTTTCTGTGAATGCTTCTGCCAGAATGTTTTCCATTGCAAATTTATAAATGGATTCCTGTCCCTTTTCTTTACCCAAGTCCAGTTTTCCACTGGCAAAATGAAGAATCACAACGCAATATTTTTCCTGAATCTCTTCCTCTATCCCCTGCTGCTTTATTTCCTCCTCAAGTCCCTGTTTCTGCACACCGGGTTCCAGCAATACTCTTGTCCAGAAATATCGCACCATCTTTCTTATTCCGCTCTCCCAATATTCCCGGATTTCCTCCGTTTTTTGTTTCCAGACTATTTTTTCTGTCACACGAAGCAATGTCTGATTGATTTTATTCATGTCAATCGGCTTCAGCAGATAGTTTGCCGCACCATTCTGTACAGCTCCATAGGCATATTCAAATTTTTCATGGCTGGTCAGAAAGATAACCTCTGTCTGGATTTTCTGTTCTCGTACCCATTTCAGAAAATGAATTCCATTCTCCTTTGGCATTTCAATATCACATAAAATCAGTTCCACTTTATTTTTTTGCAAAATATCTCTGGCCATAGAAGTATTGTAGGCCACATAGATCTGGTCAATAGAAAGTAACTCGCGATCCAGCTGTTCTTCCAATACCTGCGTTGTCACAATTTCATCATCTACAATCAGCAAATTCATCTCTCTTCGTCTTTCTCCTCATCTGTACATTTCAGTGTTTTCGGAATCCATATGGTTATTTTAGTTCCTTCCGGTTCCAGATTCTCAAAATACAGAAGATGATCCTGCTGGTACATCATCTTCAGAACCTCTTTTACATTTTTTATTCCAATTCCACTTCCATCTTCTTTTTCTGTTATTTCCATATCTTTATTCACAAAGTCCAGTATTTCCTGCGAAAATTGACCCTGCGATATATATAGTTCCAGTTTTAAGTAAACTTCCTTCCCCGAAAAGCTCAACAATGCCTGAATCAGAACCGTAGTGAACGAATCAATACTGATCACGTGCTTAAATATATTTTCCAAAAATGTATGCAGGATCATCTGCGGCACCGGATACTGCTGCGTTTCTTCCGGTATATCCATATAGACATAAAAGCAATCCCGGTACATAAGTCGCTGCATTTCCAGATATCCACTGGCATTCTTTATTTCATCCTGCAGCGGAACGGTATGCAGACCGGTTCGAAACATATAGCGGATATTCTGTGAAAATGCCTGAATAAAGGTATGGACATTCTCTTCCTCGTGCTGATAAACCATGCTGTTGATTGTTGATAAAGCATTCAGGAAATAGTGTGGTTTTAATTGCATATGGATATACTTCAGCTGTACATCCTTCATTCGAAGTTCCTGTTCGTACTTTTCTACCCTCATTTCAAGAATCGTCTGTACCATATCATTATATGCCTGTTTTACTTCTTCCATTTCGTAGCTGTTCGTATTATATTCCGCTCTTGCCCTGAAATCCCCACTGTGAATTTTTCTGGAAACCCAGGACAGGTCTGCAATCGGCTGAAAAATTTCTTTTTGCATATACCAGACAATTGTTCCAAAGAAAAGTAAAGACAGTACTAAAAATCCAAAAATAACGATACCGGATGTAGAATATGCGGCATACTCGGAGGATTTTACGCTGTAATACATCTGATATGCATCTTCCAGAACAGATCCCCGATAGATACTGATGGATGGATCCTGTTTCTGCAGATTCTCTATCGCTTCTCCATATGTCCAATCCTCTCCTGAACCGCACAGAATTTTCCCTTTTTTGTCTGTAAGATAGAACGTTGCCTCTTTGATGGACATATCATTATAGTTTAACAAAGAGTCCAGTCTTTTTTCTGATATCAATACAGCGATCGTATTTGCACCATAATTATAATATTTTACCAGATACACCTGCTCCCCCATGACAGTAGAAGTCCAGCCGGATGTAGGAGTTTTATCAAACGTATTACGCTTTTGAAGATACTTTTTGATATCTTTTATTGTATCATATGTTATATTTCCATTTCTCTGAATCAAAATACTGTTGTCTTTGCAATTAACAATCGCATAGGCATCCGCTTCTTTGGTATCTTTACATCTTTCCTTAAGAATCTGCAGCATTTGATGCTGCGCTTTCACTTTCTCCAGATTATTTTCTCCATTCAGCTGTGTCAAAAGCAGCCGACATCCCAGTAAAAGATCCAGGTTATCGTCAAGTCGCTCCAATACACTTTCCATCGTATTATGATAAATTTGCAGTGTATTTTCCACCAGGTTTTTCTCGTTTTTTTTAGCAATATCAACAATAAATGATTTGTACAGAAACAGTAATATAATCTGCAGAAGCAAAAAAGTAGTTAAAAAAACACTCATAGTACTTCTGATTTTTCTTTTTTTCATCTTTCCCCTCTTCTTTTCCCAACTCTTCTCTGAAATCTGTTATCGTGACCGATTACATTATATACTAATTCTCGGGCAGAAGAAAGACTGTCCAAAGATTATATTCGGAATTTGCATGTTACGAAACTTTCTTTCATAAACGATTTCTCTTTTACATACATTATAATAAAAACGCCCGTCCGTTTGCCCCTCGTCCGCTCACAGACGGTTTTTCAAAAAGGAGTGTGCCCGCCCATGAGTTCCAAAACGAAAATCATTGTACTACATATGAAAGAAGTGGTTTACACCACTGTTTTTCTCGCTCTCGCGATCCTTCTGCTCGTGGTTTTTCTGATTATGTTCGGTTCCGGAAAAAAGGAGTCTGCGAAGAAACCTGCGGCCTCATCCACCGGTTCTGCCGAGAGTGCACGCTACATTCCCGGCATCTATACCTCCACAATTTCTCTCGGTGACCAGACCTTCGATATACAGGTCGATGTCGAGCAGGACCGCATTACCGCAATCTCAATGAATAACCTAAGCGAGACCACGGCCGCTATGTACCCGCTTATGGAGCCTGCACTCGATTCCATTGCAAGTCAGATCTACGTAAACCAGACAACCGAAGGCCTCATTTACGGCGAGGATAACCGCTACACCTCCGAACTGCTTGTCATGGCAGTCGACCAGGCTCTCGATCAGGCCCGCAATCCTTCTGCAACCAAATAAAGTTAAAAATGGCTCCTGAGTGTTCTCACTCCGAAGCCATTTTTCTGTTGTTTTTCTATTGCTTTTCTGTTGTCTTATCTGTCAATCCTTGATTCTGTGAACCAGACACACTCTAATGCTTATCGTCCGAACAGTTTACCGCGTCAATCGCAAGCACCAGAAGAAGCGCCGGAATCTCATGCGATGGATTACAGCCGGTCAAGCTGTTCTCTCCAGAGTTTCACGCTTGCATCACTTGGCATGCGCAGATCGCCTCGCGGGGAAACCGCAACGCTTCCGACCTTCGGTCCGTCCGGCAGGCAGGAACGCTTAAACTGCTGTGCAAAAAATCTCCAGTAGAAGGTTTTCAACCACTTCAGGATTGTTGTATCATCGTAAACACCGGCAAACGCAAGTTTCGCCACACGGTAAATTTTCAGCGGCTCGTACGTCACACGCAGCATATAGTACAAAAAGAAATCGTGGAGTTCGTACGGTCCGACAAGATCCTCTGTCTTCTGGGAAATGACACCGTCTTTCGGCGGAAGCAGCTCCGGGCTGACCGGCGTATCAAGCACATCCAGGAGAATATCAGAAAGTGCTTTCTCTCCGCAGGTATCCGCATAATACTGCACCAGATGGCGCACCAGTGTCTTTGGCACAGATGCATTGACTGCATACATTGACATATGATCGCCATTGTACGTTGCCCAGCCAAGTGCCAGCTCGGAAAGATCACCCGTTCCGATAACCATACCGCCGGACTGGTTGGCAAGATCCATCAGAATCTGCGTTCTCTCACGCGCCTGTCCGTTTTCATACGTCACATCGTGTTTCTCCGGATTCTGTCCGATATCACGGAAATGAAGATTGACAGCCTCCTTGATATCGATCTCTTTTAAGGTTGCGCCAAGGCATCTCGTCAGCTCACATGCATTCTGATACGTACGGTCTGTCGTTCCAAAACACGGCATCGTTACAGACAGGATCTGCTTTCTCGGAATCCCGAGCAGATCAAATGCTCTTGCCGTTACAAGCAATGCCAGCGTCGAGTCAAGTCCACCGGAAATACCGATAACTGCGCTCTGGCAATGGGTATGCGCCAGACGTTTTTTCAGTCCCATAGCCTGAATATTTAAAATTTCGTCGCATCGCTGATCGCGGTTATGCTTATCCGACGGTACGAATGGCCGTGGATCGAAGTAACGGGTCAGCTTTGTCTCTTCTATTGACAAGGAGAATCGAACGACATGATACCCATCGGTTCTCTGCTCCGGATACGTGGTCATCCTTCTGCGCTCACTTGTGAGACGATCCACATCGAGATCTGCACAAATGATCTGATTCTCAAATCGTTTTGCCTCGGCAAGAATGGTTCCGTTTTCAGCAATCAGATGCTGTCCGCCAAAGACAAGATCTGTCGTCGACTCGCCCTCACCTGCTGTCGCATAAATATAGCCGCAGATCAGACGCGCCGACTGTGCGCTCACAAGGCTTCTCCGGTAACTGTCTTTTCCAACCATTTCATCACTGGCAGAAAGGTTTACGACCACTGTCGCACCGGCCAGCGCATGCGCCACACTCGGCGGATTTGGGGTCCAGAGATCCTCACAGAGCTCTGCCGCAACCTTAAGACGCGGCATTTTTTCACACTGGAAGAGCAGATTCATGCCAAACGGAACCTCTTTTCCAAAAAATTCCGTTGTTGTCACCGCTTCTTTTCCCGGCGTAAAATGACGCAGCTCATAAAATTCATTATAGTTCGGCAGATACTTTTTCGGTACAACACCGAGAAGCTCTCCGTGACAAAGCACAGCGGCTACATTGAACAGCTTTCCACCCTGTTCCCACGGCAGTCCGACAAAAATCAGCGCATCGGTCTCTTTCGTGCCATCGGCAATTTCTTTTAATCCTTCTTTCGCCGCATCAATCATCTGACTCTGCCAGAATAAGTCACTACAGGTGTAGCCGGTGAGAGCCAGCTCCGGGAGTACCATCACTTTCGCGCCCGCAGCCTCCATCTTATGAATGGTTTCCAGAATGACTCTCGTATTTTCTCTGACATCTGCTACCACTACCGCACAGGAAGCGGCGGCAACTTTTACGAATCCCTGTTTCATCTCTTTCTTCCTCCACTATCTGGTTCCTTTTTACGGATTTTCTGCGAACAGAAACTCTCACAGTCTCTGTTTCGCCTGAAACAGTACTGTTATTTGCTCTTACGCAATAATTCCTTCAGATCCTCTGTGGAAAATTCATAAGCGCTGTTGCAGAAATGGCATTTCAGCTCCACCGGTTTTCCTTCCTGAATCATCTCGTTCAGTTCCTTTCTTCCAACCGCGATCAGTGCTTTCGATACCCGCTCCCGGCTGCAGTTGCAGTAGAACTGGGTTGGCACGGTATCGTTGATTACAAGATCCATATCTCCAAGCAGCTTTTCAAGAATCTGCTCTGGCGTCAGCCCTTCATCAAGAAACGCGGTGACAGAATTAACTTCTGCCAGACGCTGTTCCAGCTTTTCAATCACTTTCTCATCGCAGAACGGCATCAGCTGAATGATAAAGCCGCCGGCCTGACGGACGGTATTGTCTTTGTTCATCAGCACACCGAGTCCGACGCTGGACGGAACCTGCTCACTCGTTGCAAAATAGTAGGTCAGATCCTCTGCGATCTCACTCGTCTGCAGAACGCACTGTCCGACGTACGGCTCTTTCAGTCCCAGGTCTTTGATGACATCCATGAATCCGACGCCGACAGCACCTGCCACGTCAAGTTTTCCTTTTTTGTTGGCCGGAATCACGACGTCCGGGTTTCCGACGTAACCTTTTACATTTCCTTTGGAATCTGCTGTTACGGTAATGCCGTTCAGCGGTCCGCCGGCATGGATGCGCAGGGTCAGAAGGTCTTTATCTCCCTTCATCATAACGCCCATCATTGCACCTGCCGTCAGAAGGCGGCCCAGCGCTGCGGTTGCAACCGGGCTCGTGTTGTGATCCTGGCGTGCTGTCTCTACGGTTTCTCTTGTTGTCGCTGCAAACGCACGAATCTGTCCGTCTGCCGCTGTTGCTCTTACAATATAATCCATGTTTCTCTCCTATTTCTCACTTTTTCCTTTTTCTCTTGCTACGACATAAATACGTTCGCTCTCCGGTCTCGGCGCATCCTTTGTGAATGCATCGTAGGCCGTTACAAACTCCATGCCTGCCTCTTCCAATAAGCGGCAGATCGTCGCAAGATCGTACGCTCTCTGATAATGTACCTCCTCAAATTTACGGTACAGATCGGAATCTTCTCCCTCCGGGATGAAAATGGCGAGCTCATATTCGTTGATTTCTTCCTCCGGGTCATAGTAATTGTCCCAGATGAAGCTTGCCTCTTCGCGGTTTTCCGCAATCGTAGTCTCACCCATCTGTTCATATTTATACTTTGTATTCAGATCAAAAATAAACATGCCCTTCGGATCCAGATAATTGTTGACGAGTGAGAATACTTCCCGCAGATCATCTTCCTCCAGAATATAGTTGATAGAATCGCAGATGCTCACAACCGCCTTCACGGTTCCGTAGAGCTCAAATTCCCGCATATCCTGAAGCAGATATAAAATGTTTAAGCCGGACTCGGCGCGTTTTTCACTGGCAATCTCGAGCATATCCTCAGAATTGTCCACGCCGATCATATCGTAGCCCTCTTTGGCGAGCAGCTCGGTCATGTTTCCCGTTCCGCAGCCAAGATCGAGCACCAGTCCGTCTTCCACCTGATATTCTTTTAAAAGCTGAATCAGATATTTGCTCCAGGCAGGATAGTCCACGTTGTCCATGAACATGTCATATACCTGGGCAAAACTGGTATAACTTTCATTCATCTTTCTTTTCTCCTTCATCGTTTACAGTAGCTACGCCTTATTGTATCACATCACACAGGGCAACTCAATATACGAAAAGACCTGCAGGATCCCTGCAGGTCTCATTCACTCCCCGAGTTGGGCTCGAACCAACAACCCTTCGGTTAACAGCCGAA
>NZ_QTUL01000007.1:0-166020 GCF_003435675.1 Blautia sp. AM23-13AC
TCTGCCGCTTAAAGCGGCCGGAAGCACGTGGCTTTAGTCATGTGAGGTTCACCGGTATTCAGAGCATTACTTTTGACAGGGATTTTGAGAAACAATAACTTTTGTCGGTCGATACAGTTTTTCACCGAAGAAGTAGCCTTTCTGTATTTCCTCGACAACTCTGTCTTCTTCCACCCGGTCTGTCTCTTCGATGTGTACTGCATCATGGATATGAGGATCAAATATTGCACCATTTATTACATGAAAGCCTGCTTTTTCCATGGCGGTCCGTACATTTTTCTGCGTTATAATTTCCGGTACAGAAAGGGCAAGCACACAATCGCTTATCTGTGCAAATGCAGTTTTTTGAAGATCCATTTTCAATTCCTTCATCAGAGCAATACAATATCGAATCGAACAAGGCTCCAGGGTAGAAGAAACCGCGCTTTCTGCTTCCGGCATAAAGTTTTCTTCGTCTGTGTTTCTCTCGTGAAGCATCCGTAATATCCGCCTGACTCATAACGGTGAAGATACGGAGCAGTTACTTTTTATCAAGGATTCTCGCGCATTACGCCGACCAGTGCATGCGGGACATATGGCTCTTCGAGATAAGCAATCTCATCCGGTGTCAGCTGTACACCGATGGCTTTGACGCCCTCTTCAATATGCGATACCTTTGTCGCCCCGACAACCGGAGCAGTAACTTTTGTGAGCAGCCATCCGAGCGAAATCTGGATTCTCGTCAGCCCCTTCTTCTTTGTAAGTTCACCGACGCGGTCGATAATGATGGCGTCTTTTTCTTTCGTCGCATCATACTTTCCTTTTGCGTACGTATCTTCCTGCAGCCGTTTGGAAAGCTCCGACGGTTTTTTTGCCAGGCGGCCGGAAGCCAGCGGGCTGTACGGTGTCAGTGCAATATTCTGATCCTTGCAGAACGGAACCATCTCGCGTTCCTCCTCGCGGAATAGCAGATTGTAATGTCCCTGAATCGAAACAAATTTGGCCCAGCCGTTCTTATCCGCAATATAATTTGCTTTTGCGAGCTGCCATGCAAAGCAGTTGGAAATACCGATCGCACGTACTTTTCCGGAAGTAACCGCGGTATTCAGCGCTTCCATCACTTCCTCAATCGGCGTGTGGTAATCCCACATGTGGCAGATGTAAAGATCAATATAATCCATGCCAAGATTCGTAAGACTCCGGTCCAGCAGCCCTAAAATATGCTCTTTTCCGCTGACTCCGTTCGCGATCTCCTCCGCACTGCGCGGGAAAAATTTCGTTGCAACGACAACCTCATCGCGCTTCGCAAAATCCCTCAGTGCGCGTCCGAGATACTGCTCACTCGTTCCGCCCTGATAACCGGCTGCTGTATCAAAAAAATTCACCCCGAGCTCCAGTCCGCGTTTTAAAATTTCCCGGGAATGCTCCTCGTCAACCGTCCACGAATGCATTCCGCTCTTCGCATTGCCAAACCCCATACATCCCATGCAGATCCTTGACACATTCAAATCCGAATTTCCAAGCTTTGTGTACTCCATAAAAATACCTCCCTGTATGTGCATTGTTTTTACCCTAAGATACCTTCATTGTAAATCCAACACGAAAATTTGTCCAATACCTGAGGCAAAAATCCGGCCATGCAAGCTACGTCGATCTGCCGCTGGAACTCATTGCGGATACCGACGATGAGAAGCTGGTGGATGAGAAGTTTGCGAAATACATCATCAAATAGAAAATAAGCATGGAAAAGGGACGGGAGCTTCGGCTTCCGTTCTTTTTTTGTCCGGGGATGAAAAGAGTCCAAAAAGTGCAACAAAAAAGTCAAATCAGAACATTTCCTTTCCGCGCAGGATATGCTAAACTTTTTTTATAATGAGAAAAAAGGATGTACGAACAGGGGTTTTTACGTACGGTCCGGAAAGAGGAATTTTGATGAAAAAACAGTATTTCTGCAATCCGTTAAATATGGATTACCGTTACCAGTTCATTCAGGATATGAGAAGCGGCGAGGACAAGATTTCCCGCGAGGCCGCCGATCCGTCGATGATTTTATTTCAGGGAAAATATTATATTTTTGCGTCCATGACGTTGAGTGTCTGGGTTTCGGAGGATATGGTGCACTGGGAGAGCCACCGGCTGCCGGACAGCCTGCCGCTGTATGACTATGCGCCGGATGTGCGCGTGGTCGGCGATTACGTGTATTTCAGCGCATCCCGTCGTGGCACGATCTGTGATTTTTACCGCACAAAAGATATCCTGAACGGTCCGTTCGAGCGCATCCCGGGAACCTTCGATTTCTGGGATCCGAACCTGTTTCTTGATGATGACGGAAAGCTCTATTTTTACTGGGGATGCAATAACGTGACTCCGATCTGGGGCGTCGAGCTCGACAAAGAGACAATGGTGCCGAAGACCGAGCGGATCGAGCTGATTTACGGAAATCCGGAAAGAATCGGATATGAGCGTGTGGGAGAAAACCATTCCAAAATGCCGCTCAGCGAAGAGGAAGCTGTAGAAAAATTTAAAGAATTTCTGAAAGCACAGGGAAAACCGGTCGATGAACTGACGGAGGAGCAGATTGGATTTGCCAAAATCATGTTCAGCCAGAGACCATTCATCGAGGGCGCATGGATGACGAAACACGACGGAAACTATTACCTCCAGTACGCTGGTCCGGGAACGGAATTTAACGTTTACGGCGATGGTGTTTACGAGAGCGATTCTCCGCTCGGCCCGTTCCATCTGGCGAAGAATAATCCGTACTCCTACAAACCGGGCGGATTCCTGCGCGGAGCCGGCCACGGTTCGACGATGGAAGACCGCTATGGAAACTGGTGGCACACCGCGACAATGCAGATCAGCAAAAACCACGATATGGAGCGTCGCGTCGGCATCTGGCGGGCAGGCTTCGACAAAGACGGTGTCCTGTTCTGCAACCAGCAGTTCGGTGACTGGCCGATGGCAGTCGAGCAGGCGAAAGAAGATCCGTGGGCAAAACCGGAGTGGTATCTCTTAAGCTATCAGAAAGCGATGACCGCTTCCTCCTGCGAAGAAGGCAGAGAGCCGTCTTTTGCAGCAGATGAAAATGTCCAGACCTGGTGGCGTGCCGCGGGAAATCAGCCGGGCGAGTGGCTGGCAATGGATCTTGGCGGGGTAAAAGATGTCCACGCCGTGCAGATGAACTTCGCCGACGATAAAATCGACGCGCCCCTGCCGGGCGAGCGTCAGGGCGAACGATACATCGACTCGGGCCAGCACAAGACAAGATGGCTCCTTGAGGCATCCGCCGATGGCACGAACTATTTTGTATTAGAAGACAAATCCAACGCAGAGACAAACCTGCCGCATGATTTCGTTGTAAAAGAAGAAGGCGTACAGATCCGCTATCTGAAACTCACCGTCTTTGAAGTACCGTACAGCCAGAATCCATGCGTTTCCGGTCTCCGCGTCTTCGGTCTTGGAAACGGCGAAAAACCAACCGAGCCGCAGTACCAGGCAGAGCGCGTTGGAACAATGGATATGCGCATCACCATCGAGCCGCAGGCAGATGCCGTCGGATACAACGTCCTCTGGGGATTTGCGCCGGATAAACTGTATCACAGCTGCATGACCTTTACGGCAGAGCAGAACATCGGTGCACTGGTAGAAGGCGAAACGGTGTATGTGAGAGTGGATGCATTCAATGAGAATGGAATCATAGAAGGAACAGAAGTAATCGAGTTATAAAAAAGATCAAAAATAAGAAGAACCCTCAGCAGCCAAAAACTACTGAGGGTTCTTTTCGTCTCCATACAATAATACCGAAGCATAAAACACCCCGTTCGCGCACCGGAACTGCGCTGTTCCGTGGTATCGTTCGGCTGTGCTCTGCACCGATGAAGTTCCCGTTCCAAAGCCTTCGTGTTTGGTGGAGAGGAACCGCCCGTCTTTTTCAGCAGGTGCCGCTGAGCAGGCGTTGTCGATGGCGAGAACGAGCTGGTTATTTTCCTCCTTCATGCGGATGTGGATAAACGGCGATTTTCCGTACATATCGCGGCAGGCATCGAGCGCATTTTCCAGCAGATTTCCAATCACAGCGCAGAGCTCCGGCTCGGGAACGGCGAGGGTTTCGGGAATGCGCAGATCCACCGTAAAAGCGATACCTTCTCTGCGCGCCACCTCCGCGTAATAGCACACAATCGTATTTACCGCATAATTCTTACAGTACGTATACTGTGTATCCGGCGGAAGATACTTCCGGTACTGGCTGATGTAAGTCTTCAGCGCCTCCTGATCCCCATTCTGCAGATACTGGTCAATGATGTTCAGATGCTGACGCAGATCGTGGCGCGCCTCCCGCGTCGATTCCATATGACGGGTGAGCTGCTGGTACTGTGTCTGCTGCATCGCAAGCATCATTTCCTGGCGGGAAGTCTGTTCGGCAAGCTCAGTCTGATGGCGGATCGTGTCCATCGCATCAAGCGTTACCGAATAGGCAATCAGCATGGAAAGCAGCAGGAAGAGACGGGATAAGACCCAGTCCAGACTGAATACGAGTTCCCAGGTGACAGAAGGAGTGTAAATCCAGATCAGCATCGTAGAAGCAAAGGGAAGAAGCCAGATTTTCTTCCAGAAGCCGGGGTTGTCCACTTCAAAAACACGATCCTTTGTTTTCGTTAAAAAGCAGAGGGCAAACGGCAGTGATACAATAAAAACCGTCATAATCAGCAGCATCGTGTGCAGGGAATAAAAATCCCAGTTCGGATCCCGGTTAAAGCAGGATTCCAGAAAAAAAGCGACGCCGCGGACAAAAATAATATAGTCAAAAACGAAAATATAAAGATACAGCAGCTTCCAGAAATCCGCCTTGATGCAGCCAAAATAGATGATAAAGCAGAAAAACGGAAACACATAATCCGTCGGCCGCAGTGACTGGTGATGATACATCAGATACAGATAAAATGCCGACTGCATAAACTGTGAAACGACGCACAAAAGGGCAACTGCCCACGCCGGCATGCGGAGCTGCTGATAAAACGGGAAAAACGCCAGAATCAGAAACGGCACCATGTGCAGCGATTCACAGAAAAATGCAAGAACATACGTTGATAATGCCATACGATTTAAAACTCCTTTCGAATAGCCTCAAACAGATACGAGGAATACGCCTCCAGCACCTCTTTCGTCTTCCGGCGGCTGCAATAGACCGTCGAACCGTCTTTCATCAGCACCGCGCCATCTTTTCCAATACTTTTCACCTGCGAAAAATTCAAAAGCAGCCCCTTCCCGGCAATGAAAAAGCGGTTCGTCGACGGCAGAAGGGCAGTCAGCTCGGCAAGAGAGAGCCGCGTCTGAAACACGTTGTCCCCCACCGTGTAAATCAAAAGAAAATGCCCCGATTTTTCCGCATAACAGAAATCATCGAGCGCCACACGCCGCGGGGAAGAAGCCGTTCCCTGGCCGGAGCTCTCCGGAAATTCAAAAGAAAGCGGGACAGCCCAGAACTCCCGCAGCTCCTGCAGACACCAGTCCAGCTTGGAGGGGTCGACGGGTTTTAACAGGTAATCGAGCGGATGCACCTCATATCCTTCCAGCGAGAACTCAGGTTCCGTCGTCGTGAAAATGATCGGCAGGCGGAGCGCCGTTTTCCGAAGTTCTTTCGCCGTCTCCATCCCATTTTTTCCATTGCGGTCCAGCATAATATCCATAAAAACAACACTGAACAGCCCCGGCCGGAACGCTTCTAAAAAAGCTTCGCCGCTCGGGAAAAAAGAAAAATCCGCCGATTCTCCATGGCGGGAACAGTTTTCCAGAATCAGTTCATGTAATATTTTCCGGTCCGATTCGGTATCCTCAACAATCGCAAAATGCACCGAAAAAACCTCCTTTCGACCGTTTATGCCACAGATCGACCATTCGCGCCGAGGTTATGATTTTTCTGACAGAATATGGTACTGTGTAAACAGGAAAATTGGCGTGAACGATATAATCGTCTGAATTTAATGAGCTTTCTGTCACAAATAAATACGTTTTGATCTGAGAACAGTGTAACAGGAAAAGCGTACGTGTACAAGAAGAAAACGTAACAGATAGTAGAAAAAGATAGAAAAAATAATGATCGGTAATGAAATAAAGAGGGATGCGTATGGGAAGAAAAGACCGAAAGAAAAAAATAACAGCAATCGGCCTGGCGGCGCTGATGATACTTGGGACACTGGGAAATACAGGAGTTACGGCACGGGCGGAAGATACCGAGAGTGAAGCGGCAGTGGAACAGAACGTGGAAACCACGGAAAGCCCTGAGACGGAACTTGCTGTACAGGAAATGGCGGCGGAAGAGGCAGAATCTGTTGCGTTGCAGAACAAAGAGGCAGAAGAGCCTGTTGCGGCAGAAGCACCAGCGGAAGAAACGACGCCAGAGAAACCAGCGCAGGAAGAACCAAAGACAGAGGAAACCGTGCGGGAGGAGCCAGCACCGGGAGAGACAGAATCAGAGAATGCGGCACCGGAAGAAGTAAAATCGGAAAACGAAAACCCGGAAGAGGTCTCTGCTGAGACAGTTCCGGAGAACACTGTTTCCGGAGAAACACCCGTCGAAACTCCATCCGAAGAATCCGTATCCACACAATCTGCGGAAAACCCTGATTCAATTGTGGAAAACATTGCCCCACAGACCGAAGAAAGTGGACAACCAGTCGCTTTTACCGGTGAAGTCCACGATCTAAACAATACAAAACTTACCATCAACAGCGAAAACAGAGACCAGTTCAACGGAAAAGTCATCACAGGGACACTGGAAAATCAGGGTGTCAACCAGTTTGTGATTGACGGCGTGGAAATCAGCCTGACCTTCCGGGATCTGACCGTACAGAATGCAGGCGCCTACAACAACAGCCCCGCATCCGGGCTGGTATTAAAAAAGGGAGCCGTTCTCCATCTGACCCTAGAAGGAACCGACGTTTTAAAAGCCGGATTTGCTGGAGCCGGAATCACTGTTCCGGAAGGATGCACCCTTGAGATCACCGGAAACAGCACCGGAATCCTCGAAGCAACTGGTGGCGGCGGCTGGAACGCCGGAGCCGGAATTGGTGCAGACGGCAGATCTAACCAGAGCGTGGGAACCATCATCATCCGCGGCGGAACCGTAAAAGCCACCGGAAACAATTCCTACAGCTACGGCAGTGTTTCCGCAGCTTCCGCCGGAATCGGGGGAACAACAGAGTCGAAAAGCGGTACAATCCAGATCACCGGTGGAAATGTCACCGCAGTCGGCGGCATGTACGCGGCAGGCATCGGCGGCGGATCGAATGGAAGGACAGAAAAAATCGAAATCAGCGGCGGAACCATCACCGCAATCGGCGGAAGTCAGTACAACTATTCCGGCGTAGCCATCGGATCCGGCCACAATTCCTGGAATGCATCGGAGGGCGGAGAAAAACTTTCCTGCGGCGAAATCATCATCAGCAATGGAATTATCCACGCAGAGGGAAACATCGGGTATGGAACAAAGCTCGATCTCAGTGAAAATGAAGGCGGCAGCGTCGACATCACCGGACCGGTTCAGCTGGAACTGACACGCGGCGAAATCGTACCGAGAAAAGCCGGCAGTACCTACAAATATTATCAAACCAGATTTCAGATCTACGATACACGGTTTGGAACAGAAACAGCAGAGCACAGTGCTGTTGTACAGCTTGGCAATCAGATGTTTTCCTGTAAACTTTCCATCAGTGAAGCGTACACTGGAACGATCAGCCTCGGTGTGGTAGACACGCAGGGCGTTCTGAAACAGGATATCGATGTCAACATTGTAGATATGAATGCAAACCGTAACTGGCAGAGTACCGTTTCCTTTACGGAAGAAGGAGACCATACCGTCTCCATCGGAAAACCATTTTACCCCGTAAACCTGTGTTTCATGGACAGTGCCATCACCGGAGAAATCGAAATCAAAAGTCTGAAAGTAACCGATGAAAGCAACGAAGAATATACAGCAGCAAACGGCAGGCTGGCGAACAGCACCGTGATTCAGACGGAAACAGGCAAACCCGAAACCGGAATGCTCCACGCATGGCTCCCGGAAGGAACGTACACCTTCACGATCGACACCGGAAAACCCGAATGGGGAACAAATGGAGTCATCACCGTACAGGGAACCGTCAAGGCGGACAGCAATGGAACAACGATTCTCGCGTACCGCGGAGATACGGCAGTAATGCAGGACGATATCGACCTGTCAAAAGGAGACATCACCTTCGGCGTATCCAATGGGCTGCTGACGATTTTGATGACGGATGCAAAGGGAAACGCCAGATATTACGAAAACCAGCCATGGGATTTGACCTACACCATTACGACCAGCGCCGTGACGGATCATCAGGTGCGGATCTATCTTGCGGAAGATTACCGACTGAATCTGAAACTTAAAAATGTACAGATTGACCGGACCAATATTGGATATGACTTCAATCAGTTAAAAGGCGCAATTTCCCTTTCAACAGAAGGAACCGTTGCCCTTTATCTGGAAGGCGAAAACTCGATTCGATGCAAAACCGGCGTCATCCTGATGGAAAAAATACGAAATCCAAGTCAGGATCTGCTGAGAAACTGCCATCTGATTTTTGAGGAGAGCAGCGGATCCCTTTTCGCAAGCGGCGGACAGAGCACGCCAGTCATTGGTGCGTACAGCAGCAGCGGAAGCATCGAAATCAATGGCGGCAATCTTACGGTACAGGCAAGCTCAGCATATGAAACAAAACCGGCCGCAATCGGCGTTGGAAATGAAGGCGAGGCGGAGATTAAGATCCGCGGCGGCGTGATTTTGGCATCAACAAATGGAGATGGCACGGCAATCGGACCGCAGAGGTGCTCAGATGATTTTCAAACAGATGGCTCCGCATCAGTGGAAATCAGCGGCGGCGAAGTGACCGTTGAAAATAAGACAGGCAATACGGCACTTGGAAAAACAAGTACGAACGGCTGTAACCTGAATATTTCCGGCGGAAATGTGATTGTAAAACAGGGCGCCATCGATGCAGATACGCTGGTGATTGCCGGTGGAAGCATTTACCGAAGCGATGGCGGTGAGGCCGAAATCCGGCCGACAGCGAAAAACGGAACCGGCGCGGATGCACAGAATGTGTATTATGCAAGAGCAGACGTTTCGGAGATCTATGGAAAAAATGCAGCAGTAACCGATGTCGAAGGATTACAGGGCTATCAGTTCCAGAATATGAAAACGGATGACAAGGGAGTGCTGCACATTTATCTTTCTGCCGAAGAAGGAAATCTTCTGTCAGGCACCTTTGCAGGAATCACGTATCAGGGAACGAAAGAAGATCCGATTGTATTATCCAATTTCCAGATGAAACTCGGACAGATTGGAACGGACAGCGCTGATGTAGAATTTCAGGGAATCGAAAAGGGCGGCACCATTTACTATACCTGCAGTGACAAAGAAGCCAGCGTGGAAGATCTGATCCAGAGGGGAACGCAGATCACCCTGAACGGGAAAAACGGAGCTGCAAAACTGGAAAATCTGACACCGGGTGAAACGTATACCATTTCTGCAGCTTATGTTGTAAATGGAAAACACGGCGGCGTGCGGAGCTATACTTTCCGATGTGAGAGCGCAGAACCGCCGCTGGTAAATGGAGTTTATGAAATTTCGACGGCGGAGCAGATGGTGTGGTTTGGAAAGTATGTCAATACAGATCATCCGGAGGCAAAAGGAAAACTGATGGCAGATATCGATCTTTCAGGGATTACATGGGAGCCGATGTGCCCGGATGGGGAGGGATATACGGGAGTTTTTGATGGAAATGGCCATGTGATTCGGAACCTGAGCATATCGCAGAGCGTAAACAATGAATGGATTTATAATTATCGGACGACAGGTTTCTTTGCTTATCTTGGTGTAGAGGCAGTGCTTCAGAATCTTGGTATTGAAAATGCAGAAATAAAAACATCAGACTTGTGCACATATGGAGGCGTGCTCGTCGGTGTTGCTGCTTATGCAAAGATGCAGAACTGCTACAGCAGCGGAACCATTGTATTTAAAAATGTGACATACGCGGGGGGAGTCATAGGCTATCTGTTTGAAATGAATAAGGACCAGGATTGCTCACACCTGTACACCACTTATGAAAAACTGATCGGCAGCAACGGAAGCAGTAAAAACATATCACCCAGCTTTTTTGTCGCTGAAACAAAAGGAGATGTTAAATGGCAGGGCACAGGAAAAACGCTGGAGCAGTTCAAATCCGGTGAAGTCACCTGGCTTTTGAATGATCAGAAATCCGACGATTCCGTTGTATGGCGGCAGACACTTGCCACAAACGCATTCCCGGGCTTCCACGGCAGAATTGTTTACACAAACGAGGCAGGCACCTATCAAAATGACACCTTTGAAACACCGACAGCAGAGCTGTTTACCTTTGTTCCTCCGGAAAATCTGGAGCAGAACGGGGAGAAAAAAGAAGCATCGGTTTATCTGAACTCCGGCATCACCGGAATGGGAACCTTCACCGTTCGCTATAAAAAGAGTGATGAGACATCATATCTTGCATCCGCCCCGACCGAAGCCGGAACATACGAAGTCTGGATCTCCCTTTCCGATGGCACCCGGTACAACGGCGGTGAACTCCAGATGGGAACCTTTACCATCACAGAGCCGGAAATCGTTTCCGTTAGTATCACCTGGGGCAGTCTGGAATTTGAGTATCAGGACAGCAAATGGAATCCGGAGACATGCAAATATACCGAGAGCGGCTGGACAACAACCCAGGAAAATGATGCATCGATCACCGTTACGAACAACGGAAATGTCGATGTCGATGTGGAATATCGCTTTACAGCTGCGGAGGATCTGACCGAAGTGAAAAATCTGCAGGGAATCTTCGTAGATGAAGAGGATCAGCCGATGGACACCCTGTCTGTACCGGCAGACAACGTGCCAAGAAAAACAGAACTTCGTCTGGAAAGCGATAAACCGACAAAAAGCTTTGATAAAACCATTGGAACAATCAACATTGTGATCAAAGAATGAGCACATGCAGGGAGGTGAGGAATTATGGGAAAAACAACGAAAAAAACGACAGCACAGGACAAAAAGTCACAGATCATCATTACCGCATTGTTTCTGATTACACTGGTCGCCGTGGCAGTCACGATATGGGCGCTCTTTTTTAGAAAGACAACGCCGGTTCTGACACCAGATTACGCGCCGCAGGAAATAGAAACACACGCCGAGCCAATCCCGGGCGATTCGGATGACGAAAAGATGGAGACAACGAGCGGCGGAGGCGCGGTCAGCATGGTCTATCAGAAGGAGGTACAGATCTCCCTCGCCAGCCAGACGGCATCGCTGATGTTCCAGAATCCTTCGAAATCGGTGAACGACATTGTGCTGCAGCTTGTGATCACAGGCAGCGACGGAACTGAGACGGTAATCGCCCAGTCAGGAACTCTGCAGCCGGGGTACAAAGTCGAAACTCTCGATTTGATTCAGGGCGCGGCATCACTGTCGGAAGGAACCTACACCGGAAAATTCAACGTCCTCTACTACGATCCGGACACCGGCGAAAAAGCGGTGCTGAACAGCACCATCGAGGGAGTTGCGATTACGGTGGCGGAATAATGGGAACATTTTTCTGAAAGAGAAAATGTAAATAAAAATAAGAAAGAGAAAGGATGAAAGAAGATGAAGAAAAAGGTACTGAGTTTATGTATGGCAGCAGCACTTGTATTGGGCAGCGGAACGGCGGCGATGGCAGATACGCTGACTTCGAAGGGGGATTCAACAAGAAAAAATGTAACAGGAAAATATACACAGATAGAACCTGCGACGGTTTATAAAGTAGATGTAAAGTGGGGCTCTATGGATTTTACGTACCAAGGGGCAGATACCGTCAGACACTGGAACCCAGAAACACATGAGTATCAGGAGGCTCTCGAAGGAACTGGAAAGTGGCTGTTCTTTAACGAAGGAGATAATGCAATTACAGTCACAAATTATTCCAACAAAGCGATCACGGCAACTATTACAGCAAAAATCGAAACCGAAGGGATTAAAGCAGATATTTTGGATCCAGTGATTCGTTTGGAGGATGCATCTAAGGGAGCAAGCGAAACTACAGCGGGGACTGCATCTTCGGGAACGGCAAAAGTTTCATTATCAGGAGATTTAGATAAAACAACTACAGCCAATACAAAAATTGGTACAGTAACCATTGCATTTGCCGATACCGATACTACAACAGAGCAGCCGTAAACGGAAAGGAGGATATATCAACATGAAAAAATTAGCAGTAGCGGCACTTACACTTACAATGGCATTTTCTATGAGTACTCCTGCATATGCAGCAGGGAATATTACGGTAGATCAGGCCTCAGCGGATATTAAGGCCTCCTATCAGGAAGGAAACACTTTAACAGAGAACGTTTACAGCGTGGATGTGAATTGGGGAAGCCTGGAATATACGTATCATCCAAGTAAAACAAAAACCTGGAATACGGAAACGTTAAAGTATGATACTAAAGGGGATCCGTACTGGGAATGTGATAATGACCAGAACAAAATTACGGTAACCAACCATTCCAACACAGCAATTTCGACAAATTTTGAATATGAACAGGTAAATAAATCTGTTAATGGAACTTTTGATAAGACAAATTTCAATTTAAAGAGTGCAGATGGAACGAAAGCAAACGCAGCGCCAACGGAAACAGTTACTCTAACGTTAGATGGAAGTATGGCGGAAAATGAGGACAGTACAGTTGGAAGTGTTAAGGTTACGATTGGAGATTTTCAACCGGAAGAAGCTAATAAAACTATTATTAAAGCGTCATACCTTAAGCTTTATACCACTGCAGATGATAATGTATTTACAGCGCAAGGAACAGTTATAGGAAATAGTAGTGCATTTGACACGAATGGACGGATTAAATTAGAGGGATTGAAGATACATGATGAAGAGTGTGTAATAACGCCAACTAATTCTGTACAGCGTGTTTATGGAGGAAAAACTGATGAATTTGGTCTGGAAAAATATTCAAGTTCGCTTAAAGGGAACAGTGCGTTTTACGTAAGGGAAGAAGGTACTTATCATTATGTACTTACTATTAATATAGAAACAATGAAAGTTACAGTAACTGTAACAAAAGTCGGCTAAATTTTATAACCTTTTTAAATGTGAGGCACTCTATGAAGAAAACCCAGACCCTATTCCTGGCAGGCATCCTGTGTATCCTTGCTCTGGTCAGTATGGTACTGGCGTTGATTTTCGGCAGAACGCATACGCAGTCATCTTCCTTCACCCCGCCGCCCTTCGACTCCTCCGCCGAAAGCGGAATCCCTGCGGTTCCGGAGGAGCTTGGGTGGACGGAAATCTATCAGGACGGCATGGCGTTCAAATGTTCCATATGCGGAAACGTCATCGCATCCGGCGGCGCGGCCGATGTGTATTTTACCAATTCCTCCGAACAGGAAGTCTGGCTGAAACTCCGGGTCCTGGACGAGGACGGTAACATCATCGGGGAGACCGGCCTTATAAAACCCGGCGAGTATGTCAAATCCGTCTCGATCGATAAAGACATTTCAGACGGAAGCTCCATCAAACTGAAAATCATGGCATACGAGCCGCAAACCTATTACTCCGCCGGAGCGGTAACCTTAAATACCCAGATCAGAAAGGAGGCGGCGTAAATGAAAAAATTGTTTTCGTTTATTCTGACAGGTACCATTCTGGCCTCCTCCTGTATGATCTGCTACGGCGGGACAGCGACGCTGAACAAAGAAAACGAAGAAACTTCCTTTGACATTTACGCGACCTACGAGCCCGGCGAAAACGATTACTTCTCCGCGCGCGTGGAGGCGGACGGCACATGCGAAATCGAACTGCCGAACGGCATCCGCATCTCGGTGCAGGACGTCACGCAGGAAAACCTGACCCTCATCGTCTACCTCATCCCCGTGCAGGATGAAGACGCATGGGAATGGTTCACCGCCTGCATGAACGGCCGCGGAACCCGCATCCTCCCCTTTGAAATCTACTTCGAAGACGAAACCGGAACCCGCATCCCCGCCGACAAAGTCCCCGTCCAGATCACCCTGTCGGAAACCTGTGAAACCGTTGCCGTGTTTGCGTTAGACGACATCCCGGCTGAAGACGATACCCCGGAAATCACCTTACCGGACACCTTCACCCACCCAGCCGCCTACTCCCTGAACCCCGACGGAACCGCCGAAGAGCTGGCACTCCAAAGCACAGAAAAAACCTACACCTTCCAAACCGACGGAAGCCCGTACTACATTCTGGCCGAAAAAGACCCAACCGACCCGCCAACTCCAACTCCGACGGAAACTCCAACCGAGACTCCAACCCCGACGCCAACAAAGGAGCCAACTCAAACTCCAACCCAGACGCCGACTCAGGAACCAACGCAAACCCCAACAAAGACACCAACCAAAACTCCAAGCCTGATCCCATCCCCGACCAAAGTCCCATCCGTCTCACCAACCCTGTCTCCGACCGAAACCCCAGACAGCCAGACCGGAAAAGACACCAAAAACCCATCCACCGGCGACCCAACAACCCCGGGAAGATGGATGGCCGGAATGATCCTGTCAGGCATCGGAATTCTGGCGGTATACAGGAAAAAGAAAGAAAATAACCAGGAATCATAAAAACAAAAGCTCAGAGCAATGTCATTTTTATTTGATATTGCGTCTGAGCTTTTTTCGTATGGAAGAATAAAATTTTTTTGACAGGGGAATTCTTTTCAAGTATACTAACAATAAGTAAAAGAAGTATTTACTTTTTAAAAGAAGGTGAAAGAATGATAGAACAATATCTGTTAGAAAATTATGAAAAGGGTGAGCCGATTTTCCTTTCCGATCTTTGCATGGAAGGAATGACAGAAGAAAATCTCCGATATCATTTGAAAAGAATGACAGACGATGGAAAAATCAGCCGCTTTGCGCCGGGGATTTATTATTGCCCCAAAACGAATCTGTTAGGAGAAAAGCAGATCCTCTCGCCGGAGACAGTGGCGCTGCACAAATATATCCGAAGAAAAGGAAAACGGGTTGGCTTTTATTCCGGATATACCCTTGCGAACCGTCTGGGACTGTCAACACAGGTTCCGTTTAAAGAGGAGATCACAAGCAACTATGCACCGGCGCAGGTACGCGAAATCAAAATCAAGGACCGAACATACATTATCCGGCGCCCGATGGCAGAAATAACCGAGGAAAATGCCTATGTACTCCAACTCCTCGACTGCCTGAAGGATCTTGACAAATCAGCAGAAGAAGATATGAAATCCTGCGGAACCATTCTGACAGCCTTCATAGAACAGCACAAAATCACCAGAGAACAGGTTGACCCGCTTCTGATTTATTATCCATTAAAAATCTATAAAGCAATTTACGAGACGGGGGTGAAATATGTATCTGCATGAAAATAAAGAAAACTTCCAGGAAATGATAGAACTGGTTTCAACTGACACTGGGCGGGCGGCCGCGGTAATCGAAAAAGATTACTATGTGACACTGATTCTGAGATTGCTTTCGGAACAGCTTTCTAATGTAGTGTTTAAAGGCGGAACTTCACTGTCAAAAGGATATCATGCAATCAACCGATTTTCAGAGGATATAGACATCACTTTTGATGAACATATTGGAGAAGCGAGAAGAAAGAAACTGAAAAATCAGATTTTAAAAGGAATCAGTGAAGAGCTTTGTATGCCGATCAGCAACTGGGAGAGCACACAGAGCGACAGAGACTACAATGCGTATTATTTTTCTTATGAATCGGTATGGAATCTGGACGATGATCGAATGCTGTCATCGGTAAAACTGGAAACTGCGCTGGGCTCGTATGCATTCCCGACAGAAAAAATCAAAATTGGGAATTATATTGGAGAATATTTCAGAAAGCGAGGCAGGGAAGATCTAGCGGAAAAATTTCGTCTGGATGAATTCGAAATGAAGGTGCAGGCACTGGAAAGAACGTATATTGATAAGATTTTTGCACTGTGTGATTACTATATACAAAACAAATCAAAAAGATATTTAAGGCATTTATATGATATTTATAAACTGACACAGCATATTTCGTTTGATGCAAATTTTGAAAAACTGTATTATGAAATAAGAGAACACAGGAAAACAATGAAAATCTGTCCTTCGGCGGGAGAAGGTGTTGATGTGACAAAGATTATCCGGGAGTTTTGTGATGCAGATTTTTATCGCGAGGACTATGAAACAATCACAAGCTATTTTTCAGCGGATTATTTCGAACCGGAACCACGCCCAAATGCTGGAGGAACGATTGGAATTGATGTCGGAATCAAAGCATTCTATTCTGACAGCAATGGAAATACGGTATCAAATCCCAGATATCTGGAACGCTCCATGCGAAAGCTCATAAGAGAACAGCGCAGACTTTCCCGGAAGCAGAAAGATTCCCATAACCGCGGGAAGCAGCGGCTCAGGGTAGCCAGAGTGCATGAGAAAATAGCCAATCAGCGGAATGATTTCCTGCAGAAACAGTCAACGATGCTGGTGCGCGAAAACCAAACCATCTGTATCGAGGATCTGAACGTGAAGGGAATGATCCGGAATCATAAACTGGCAAAATCCATAGCAAGTGTTTCCTGGGCAAAGTTTTTCGAAATGCTGGAATATAAAGCCAGCTGGTATGGAAATGAACTTCACAGAGTACCAACGATGTATCCGAGCAGTCAAACCTGCAGCTCTTGCGGCTACAGAAATCCACGGATAAAAAATCTGAGCATTCGTATCTGGGAGTGCCAGAAATGCCATGCAGTTCATGACCGGGATACGAGTGCAAGCATTAATATTCTGAAAAAAGCACTGCAGATGCAGTCTGCATAAAGATGAAAAGCTGTACCGTAGGGCATACGGGAACAGGATAAACATAGCTTGTGGACACTGTGTAAGACATTGCAGTACCGTAAGGTATTCGTCAATGCAGTAGTGGAAGAAACAAGAATCCCCTGCTTTAGCTGTGGGGAGTGTCAAGATAAGGCTACGAAAGAGCATGAATGCAGGATAGAAAGATATCAAAAGTAAAAATACCGGAACAATGTCAAAGTAAAATGATATTGTTCCGGTATTTTATTGATTAAAAAAATTATTTCGCTTTCTTCATCTCAAACACCAACGCAATCGGTGCTGAGCCTCTTCGGTATCCTGCCGGAACGGTGATGCAAAGTCCGCCTTCCACTTCTCTGAAAGCAACCGTTTCCCCATTCTCCACCATGCAGATCTCCGAAATCTTCTCTTCTGTATACGGCACGAAAATCTCAGCCTCTACCGATTCCTGCACCGTCGGATACAGCCGGAATACATACACGGAGTCACCCTTCTGTGTGAACGAAAGGTTTCCGCTCTGGTACGGTGCGCAGATACGGGTTCCGTAGATGGCGTCGCCGTATGTTTTCATCCACTGTCCAAAGCCGTTCAGGCTGTCCCAGGCGTCGACCGGGATACGGCCGTCTGGCTGCGGGCTGACGTTCAGTGCCATGTTTCCGCCTTTGGCAACGATGTTGACAAGCAGGCCGACAAGTTCACGTGGAGATTTGTAGTGATCGCCGTATTCGTACGTAAAGTCTACGCCGAGTGTCAGGCAGCTCTCCCACGGAACACCGAGCGGCTCTTCCGGAATGCAGAGCTCCGGGGTAACGTAGTTCTCATAAGCGCCGCCGATGGTACGGTCAACAGAAAGCAGCCATGGCTGAATCTTACGCGCTTCGTCAACGATGTCGCCAAGATCAATATCCTGTCCGTTATGCTCGCACACCCAGCCGGCATCGAACCAGAGAATATCCAGCTTGCCGTAATTCTCGCAGAGCTCCAGCACCTGATTCTTTGTATATTCTTTAAAACGGTTCCACACTTCCGGGTACTCCTTCGGATCGTAGGATGGTCCGCGGGATGTCATGCCGTCTTTTCTAAGCTTCTCATTCCAGTAGTCCGGGCAGTGCCAGTCTGCTTTGGAAAAGTAAGCGCCGATGCCGATGCCTTTCTCACGGAATGCATCAAACATGGATTTCACGATATCCGCATTTTTGTGCTCATGGAACGGGCAGTCCTCTGCGGTTGTCTTATAATCGGTATATTTCGTATCCCAGAGGCAGAATCCGTCGTGATGCTTTGTGGTCAGAA
Organism: Blautia sp. AM23-13AC; assembly: GCF_003435675.1. Taxonomy (NCBI): domain Bacteria; kingdom Bacillati; phylum Bacillota; class Clostridia; order Lachnospirales; family Lachnospiraceae; genus Blautia; species Blautia sp. AM23-13AC. Next base: position 18,152 of record NZ_QTUL01000007.1, read on the forward strand.
TCAGATAGCGGAACCCGCAGTCCTCTGCCATCTGTGCCCACTCCTCCGGCTGGAAGCGGACTGGGTTGAACGAACGGTTCAGATTAAAATACTGTTTTTTGAACGTTTCTCCGTCTGCCCAGTTTACCTGGTGGCGGGACCAGTCAGAATCCTTGTCACTTAATGCCCAGGAAGCAACCATACCCGGCTGGCAGTACAGACCGAAATGCATCATCAGTGCCAGTTTCTGGTCCTGGAACCACTCAAGCTGCTGCAGAATGGCCGGATCGGTCGGACGCACATACGTTTCAGCGGCGCTGTAGTTGTGAACACCCTGGGAAACAATTTCCTGTTCCGGATCAGCGGGTGCTTCATTGCTCCGGATATCAATGGTCGGTTCTGGTGTTCTGTTTTGATCTTCGTGTTCTAAGTTCTCTGTGCTCATAAGAGAGTCTCCTTCTCATCAAGATAAAATTCACACCAATACTCGAAAATACAGCCAGAACCCGTAAAGAACCGGTTTTGGCACTACAATTAAGAAAGAATCCTGCTTTATGGGATTCTTTGGCTGCAGCGGGTTGAAAAAGCGACATAATTCCTCGCTTCCGCAGTGCGATCCTGCCCGGAGGGCTTTTTTCTATAGAAAAAACCGCGGCGACCCGATGACGTGCAGGCGGCCGCGGATCGGACAGGAATCCTGTCCTCGAGATAGTGTGTGTACGGACTCCCGACACCGGGGTATCCGTCTGTGTTGTCTATAGAATACCATATAAATGTTAAAAAGTCACCCTTTAATTTTAAACAAAATGTTCATAAAAAATCGGTAAAAGTGAACAAAAAGGATCGCGGAAAAATCTGAAAAAATAACCCCCACGGGGGCTTGCAGGACGAATTTTAGCGTAGTAAAGTAAAAAAAGAAAAAAACAGAAAACGAAAAGGAGGAGAACATTATGCATATGGCTGATGCGCTGGTTGCGCCTGCAGTGGCTGCAACAATGTATGTCTGTTCCGGCGGAGCAGCTGGTTTTTCTGTAAAAAAAGTACGCCTGGAGAGCGACCCGAAAAAGATCCCAGTGATGGGAGTGATGGGTGCGTTTGTCTTTGCGGCGCAGATGATTAACTTTACAATTCCAGGCACAGGCTCGAGTGGTCATCTCTGCGGCGGTATGATGCTGACTGCGTTGCTCGGACCGTATGCCGCGTTTTTAACAATGATCGGTGTGCTGCTGATCCAGTGTCTGCTGTTTGCGGACGGCGGTCTTCTGGCGCTCGGGTGCAACATCTGGAATATGGCGTTTTATGGGTGCTTTCTCGGCTATTTCCTGTTCTGGCGTCCGATGATGAAAAAGGGAATGTCGCGCGGAAAGATTGTAGGTGCTTCCATCCTTGGGTGCGTGGTGACGCTGCAGCTTGGCGCTTTTAGTGTGGCACTGGAAACACTTGCATCCGGCATAACGGATCTGCCGTTTTCGGTATTTGTGGCAACAATGCAGCCGATTCATCTCGCGATTGGTCTTGTAGAAGGCCTGATTACAGCGGCCGTTCTGCTGTTCGTCTATGAAGCCCGCCCGGAGATGCTTTCGTGCAGCGAAGAAAGGGCAAAGAGCCGATTTTCTTTCAAGAAGACAATTGCGATTTTAGGCATCGCAGCACTGGTGATCGGCGGAGCTGTTTCTCTTGCGGCATCCTCCAATCCGGATGGACTTGAGTGGTCCATGGAGCGTCTGACTGGCTCGACGGAACTGGAAAACGACGGAACCGGCGCACATGCAGCGGCGGAAGAAATTCAGGAAAAAACGGCACTTCTGCCGGACTATGGATTTAAAAATTCCGATTCCACGTTTGGAACCAGCTTTTCCGGAATTGCGGGATCCGCAGTTGTTCTTATTGTCTGTGTCGGTGCATGCTATGCATTCCGTTTCTTTAAAAAGAAAAAGTCATAAGCTGCACGGAACAGGAGAAAAATGAATAAACTTGGCAATGCATTATATGAAATTCATCATATGGACATGCTTGCGGCGAAAGACCAGTGGGTGAACAAAATTCATCCACTGGTTAAACTCGTTTTGACGATTGTTTTTCTGACCGTAACGATGTCCTTTCCAAAGTACGATCTGACCGGCCTGCTGCGCATGGGAATTTATCCGATTGTGCTCTTTATTGTCGGCGAAATTTCGTTAAGCGACAGCATCCGGCGGCTTCGGATTGTTCTGCCGCTCGTCTGTTTTGTGGGGCTGTTCAATCCGATCTTTGACCGTCAGGTAATCGGGCATATTGGTACTGCTCCGCTGACAGCAGGGATGCTTTCCATGGTGACGCTGATGATCAAAGGTATTTACAGCGTACTGGCGGCGTATCTTCTGATTGCGACAACATCCATCGAGAAAATCTGTTATGCACTGCGTCTGGTTCATATCCCTGCCATTCTGGTGACACAGGTGCTGCTGACGTACCGCTATGTCACGGTACTTCTTGAAGAGGCAAACCGTATGACCCAGGCGTACAGTCTGCGCGCGCCGAATCAGAAGGGTGTTCATTTCAAGGTATGGGGAACACTGGCCGGCCAGCTGCTTCTGCGCAGCATGGACCGCGCAAATGAGGTGTATGAAAGCATGACTTTGCGTGGCTATCAGGGAGAATTTTACTATACAGCGAAGGAGCCGTGCAAAGCGAAGGACTGGCTGTATATGGGTGTGTGGCTTGTACTTTTTGCCGTACTGAAAGTAACGGGATGAAGCACTGCGTGGGAAGACATCTATTTGCAACAAGTCGGAAGAAGTAGAAAAGCAACCTGGTGCAGTTGCCTGCACGCGGGAAGAGAAAAGAATTGTCGGGAGATATCAAAAATGAGCCATATTCACATCAATTTTGAACATGTTAATTATTCTTACGAAAAATCAGTCCCGATTCTACAGGACATCACATTTACTGCACACGAAAATGACAGCATCGGACTGATCGGTGCGAACGGTGTTGGAAAATCGACGCTGCTGAAACTTCTGGTGGGGCTGAATCTGGACTACGAGGGCAGCATCCGTGTGGAGGAAATGCCGGTTGTAAAAGAGATGCTTCCTAAAGTGCGCGAAAAAATCGGCTACGTATTCCAGGATTCCGACAGCCAGCTTTTCATGTCGACGGTATTTGAGGATGTTGCATTTGCTCCGCGAAATTACGGGCTGCCGGAGGAAGAGGTGGAAAAACGTGTAAACCATGCACTGAAACAGATTCACATCGAGCATCTGCGGGACAAACAAATTTACAAAATGTCGGGCGGAGAAAAAAAAATGGCATCGATCGCGACGATTCTCGCTATGACACCGGATATTATCCTGATGGACGAGCCATCGATTGCACTCGATCCCAGAAACCGCAGATCACTGATCCACATTCTGAACGATTTTGAACATCTGAAAATCATCGCATCGCACGATCTCGACATGATTCTGGAAACGTGCAGTCGCGTGATTCTGATGTCCGGCGGGTGCATTGTCTGCGATGGAGATGCAAAAGAAATTTTGACGAACCAGGAACTTCTCGAGGAAAATGGACTGGAACTGCCGTTCTGCCTGCAGAAGCCGGTGTGGTAGAAAAGGCCGAAAAAAACAAAAGAAAACAACAACCGGGGATATCTGAAATCAAAAAATCAGATATTCCCGGTTGTTGTTTTTAAAAAGAATCCGAAGGTCGAATCGGGATTCGGATTTCTGTTACAAATTTTTCTGGATCGCTTGTCATTCCGTTGTCAATTAAGGTGATTTCCTGCGATCGTCTGTCATAAAGATATCTCCAAAGAAAATTTATACAGCAGTACGAATCGGTTTCTTCTTTAAGTACCGAAACACCAGCAGGCAGATGATAATAGAGGTCAGAGATCCGCATGCCGTTGCAATGCCCATCGGGAACAGCGTGTCCGGGAACCAGATGGAAGTCAGATACACACCGGGGATTCTAACAAGCAGAATGGCAATGATATTGTGCAGGAAGGAAAATTCCGACCGTCCGCAGGCACAGAAATAGCCGCTGAAGGTGAAGTGGACTCCAGCAAAAATGCAGTCCCAGATATAACCGCGGATATACTGACCGCCGAGGCGTGCAACCTCCGCATCTGTTGTGAAAAGACAGACCACAGGAACGGAAATAAACTGAATCGTAATAGCGACGATCAGTCCGAAAACGACAGCAATCAGTGCAGCACACCACATGGTCTGTTCGGCACGCTTCTGCTTTCCAGCACCGATGTTCTGCGCGCCGAGCGCCGAAACAGTGGAAAGCATGGAAGATGGAATCAGGAACAGGAAGCTGATGATTTTCTCTACAATACCGACTGCAGCCGCTGCTTCCAGACCGCGCCGGTTAGCGATGATGGTAATGATGATAAAGGCGATCTGAATAAAACCATCCTGCAGGGCGATCGGAACACCGATTTTAAGAATCTGTCCCATCACAGCTGTCTGAGGGGAGAGATCCGACCGGGTAAGACGGATGCCAGTATCACGTTTGCGGATCGCAATCAGTGCCAGAATGACGCTGAGTGTCTGGGAAAGCGTGGTTCCAAGCGCGGCACCGGATGGACCAAGATGCAGGGCGCCCATAAAGAGATAGTCGAGTGCGATATTGGCCGCACATGCGACTGCGATGAAGTACATCGGGCTTTTCGAATCACCAAGTCCACGGAAGATGGAACTGATGATATTATACGCGGTGATGAATGGAATACCAATGAAACAGATCGTCAGATAAGCGACGGTGCCGGAAACGGCTTCGGATGGTGTGGACATCACAAGTACGATCGGCTTTACCAGAAGAAGCAGGATTACCATCAGCACGACGGAAACACCGAGAAATAAAGTGATGGTATTTCCTGTGCAGCGTGATGCCTGCTTTTTATCTTTTGCGCCGACGGCCTGCGCGATGCTGACAGTCGTTCCCATGGCAAGTCCCACGATGATAACGGTAATCATATGCATAACCTGACTGCCGATGGAAACGGCTGTTGTACCGGCCGCACCGTCAAACTGACCGATGATGAAAAGATCTGCCATGCCGTAGAGCGTCTGCAGAAAATACGATAAGAGATAAGGCAGCGAAAAATAGAAAATATTTTTCCAGATACTGCCGGTTGTTAAGTTTCGTTCCATGATAGGGAAACCTCCTGTTGTAGAATGTTACGATTATAGTAAACCCTACAATAATTATAGAGTCAAGAATATAATTTTCTGCACTTTATAAAAATACTTTAGATTTATAAGTTCGAACGTTTTCCGTGTACACTCCTTGACAAATGTTCAAAAAAGAACTATTATACAAAAAAGTTCAAAATAGAACAAATAAGAATATCAAGTTAAAAAAGAAGGTGAAAAAGTATGTTTGATGAACAATGGCAATTTGCAGTGGAGGTAGAACGAAAATACAACCAGTACCGAAAAAAGGTCATGGTGCGTTATGATCTGTCAGCTGCGGAAGTGGATGTTCTGCTGTTTCTTGCGAATAACAGCCAGTTTGATCTTGCAGTGGATATTGTGCGTGTGCGGAAAATGCAGAAATCGCATGTTTCACTGGCAGTGAACAAGCTGTGTGAAAAAGGATACATTCAAAAAGAAACAGATGCGGCGGATCGCAAGAAAGTGCATTTGAAGCTAGAAGAAAGTGCATCAGAAATTATCCGCTTTGGACAGGATTGCCAGAGAGCGTTTGGAGAATCGTTGTTTTCCGGAATTTCCAGAGAAGACAGGGAAGAATTTCTCAGATTATGCGAGCTGATTCGGAGGAACGTGACGGAAAAATAAAAACGCTGAAAGCCAGAGAGAAGAACATAATAGAAAAATAAGACAAAACAAAAACAGAAAGAGGAGGAAAACAGTCATCTGCCCCTAAATGGCAAAGTACAGGAAAAGTGCAACGGATCTAAGCGGATGACAGAAAAACTATGACAATAACACAACTTATCGTATGTATTGTGGCTGGTCTTGGCGCCGGCCTTGGCACGGGACTTGCGGGACTCTCCGCAGCGGCCGTTGTTTCACCGATGCTGATTACCTTTTTACACATGCCGGCTTATCAGGCGATTGGCATTGCGCTGGCATCGGATGTGCTGGCATCAGGAGTAAGTGCCTGGACTTATAAAAAGAATAAAAACATTGATATCCGCCACGGCGTGATTATGCTGATATCTGTTCTGATTTTTACACTGGTCGGCAGCTTCGTATCTTCGCTTGTGCCAAATGGAACCATGGGCGGATTTTCGAAAGTGATGACACTGTTTGTCGGACTGAAATTTATCATCCGTCCGATCATGACGACGAAAGAAGTACAGGCAAACAAATCAGAAAAACAGAAAATCCAGCAGTCGATTCTCTGCGGTGTTGTGATTGGATTTATCTGTGGATTTGTCGGAGCAGGCGGTGGCATGATGCTGCTTCTGGTGCTGACAAGCGTGCTCGGATATGAGCTGAAAACAGCAGTTGGAACGAGCGTCTTTATTATGACCTTTACAGCTCTGACCGGTGCAATCTCTCATTTTTATATCGGCGGCGCGCCGGACATTCCAATTCTGATTGCCTGTGTCATCAGTACCCTGGTCTTTGCACAGATTGGAGCGAAATGGGCCAACGGGGCAAATGTGAAAATGTTGAACCGCGTGACGGGAATTTTGCTTTGTGCGCTGGGGCTGGTGATGCTGTTTTTCTAACTACGTCGACTGACACTTTAGAAGTTTCCAAATATGATTTAACCAAATCAAGGAAGTCCCTTGCTTCCATGGTGAAAAACAATAAGCAGCGAATCGGATTGAGAATATCTGCTGCTATATAGGAAAAAATCCTGTGGGACATGAACGGCCTCCCAATCTTCAAAATGAAAAGCGGAAGGTTGAGAGATAGTTTAACGTCTTGCAGGATTTTTCCTATTATAAAACTATAGATTTTACGTAGATAACCTCAAAATCAGAAAATGGTGTACAACTGGATGAAAAATAAATCAGGATCTCATCGCACCATCCACGGAAAGAATTTCTCCGGTTACATACGAAGCCATATCGCTTGCCAGGAAGAGGAATGCGTTTGCAATGTCTTCTGCCTCACCAATTCTTCGAAGAGGAATGCGGTTGATGAGTGGATCAATCATTTCTTTTGGAAGTGCGGCAACCATATCGGTACGGGTGATGCCAGGTGCAACCGCGTTTACACGGATATGGAAAGGACCAAGTTCCCGTGCGAGGGACCAGGTCAGACCGTTGACCGCATATTTACTGGATGGATAGGCAACGCCGCCCGGCTGGCCGCAGATGCTGACCATTGAGCTGGTATTTAAAATACAGCCGCCGCCCTGTTCTTTCATAATAGCAACGGTTGGAAGGATGCCGTTCATCATGGCGTTGACATTTAGATCCATGACACTGGCAAAGCGCTCTGCGGTATACTTGTCAATTGGCGTACTGTCTGAGACACCGGCGTTGTTCACAAGAATATCGATTTTGCCGTATTTTTCTTTGACTTTGTTGATCTCATCTACCATGGCAGCTGCATCGGTCAGCTTTGGCCATGCACCGGAAACTTCCCAGTCCGGGTTTTCTTCTTTTAAAGATGCAACCGCTTTTGCAACGGTCTCTTCCCGGGATCCAAACAGGACGACTTTCGCGCCGTTCTGCAGAAATTTGTGCACAATGGCATAGCCGATTCCTCTGGTTCCGCCGGTAACAATTGCAACTTTATCTTTTAACATCATACCATTCACCCGATCCCGTTTTTTTATATCAATGAAAACTGATTATGCAGGCTGTAGTTTTTATTTTTTTAACGATTCGGAGAAAAATGAATTTTGCATGAAAAATCATTTGACTCTGAATGACGATTCGTTTTGGAGAATACAAAAAACGGGATATTTCCTTTCTCTTAAATTTTGTTGCAAATCTTTTCCTTTATTATACGGGATATCGTTGGTGGACAGTCAATGCAAATTTTTTCAGAAATAAACAGCATTCTTTTCTCAAAAGCAGAAGATTTCTATGGAAAAAGAGAATTGTTACGTGGCTTTTTGAGGGAAAACAGGATATAATAGGAAACAAAAGTATACACCAGGTGTATGCTTTTATAAAATCAAAACGAAAAAAGCGGAAAAACAGAAAGAAAAAGAGTGAAAAAAAAGAGAAACAGTCAGAATGCGGGGGAATGACTGGACAAAAGGAAAAACGGGGTGCAACAATGAGAATTCAGGAAGTAATCAAAAAAACAGGATTGTCCAGGAGGACGGTTTATTATTATATCGATCAGAAGATGATCTCGCCTGTTGTTGATGAACATAACGGTTACCATGATTTTTCAGAAGCAGATATTCAAAAACTTTTTATCATCCGCAAGCTGCGCGAGGCAGGACTTTCACTGGCGGATATCCGCGCGATTCTTCACAAGCCGCGCACAACACCATTTTATCTGCATAAACAGCTGAATGCACTCCAGTCGCAGATGCTTACCATTCAGCAGACGATCAGCGAAATGGATCGTTTGAGCGGACAGCTTCCTGTGTGCCAGTCGCTTGAACAGCTTGCGGGGATGCTTGCAGATACCGATTTTTGCCCGGAGGATCCTACCCGGAATCAGATGGAATCCCGGGATGCCCGGCTGCTGGCACAGTATTTGTGGATGGCATATCTGGATACGCCGGTTACGGAATATCAGCAGTTTTTGTGGCAGAAAATCACACAGCATACGATTGAGCACGCAGGTACGGATTTGAAAATGATGTCCCGTTATTTACAGTACATTTCTCCGGAGCAGATTGATGCGACGAATATCAACCAGTATCTGCGCAATCAGAAAATTATCTCTCTGACGGAGGAAGATTATCCGGGTTTTATGGAAGAGCTGAAAGTTTCTTTGCTTGCGTTTGCGGTAGATCCAGTACAGCAGGAAAAATGGCGTCTTCTTTATCAGCCGGTGATCCATCCGACGGCGTTGTTCTGTGTATCCGTGAGCGGATGGATGCGGGAATTTCATCCGGCATACCGCCGCTATTATGAAAACACGCACACCTGCTGCCGGATGCTGAAAGATTTTATGGACAGTGATGAGGGAGCAGCGCTGAATGCGACACTGCGGGAGGCGTTCCAGGGAAATTGTGATGTGCGTACAGGATATTACGGAGAACTGGAAGTGGCGGCAACATTCCATAAAAGTATTTATGCATTGCTGCCGCCAGAGAAGATCCGAAAATTTCTGGAAGAAAATTCAGATGAAAAATGATCTGGTTTTAGGATTCTGTTTTTATCATTCGAAGCGAGGATGCCCGGGGAACAAGTGTCACCGGCAGTACAATTTTTTCCGGTTCCGCCGCAGGGTTTTCCAGTGTGGAAAGGAGAATCCGGCTGGCTTCCCGTCCGATGCTTTCAAAGTCCTGATGAATAGAGGTAATTTCAAGACTCCGGCTGAGACTCGTGTCATCAAAACCACAGAGGCAGAGATCTTCCGGAATCCTAAGGCCAATGGTACGGCAGGCGAGAAAGATGAGTTCGGCAACCTGATCATTTTCTGCGAGAAGTGCAGTAATTCCATTTTGCCGCAGGGTAAGGAGCTGCTGTTGAAAAGGTGTGATTTCTGTTGAAAGGGCATCTTCTGTAGAAAGTGCATGTGGCCAGGTGATAAGCTGCCGGGAATCGGGCATGATTCCGGCGGCTTTTATTTCGTGCAAAAATCCGCCGAAACGATCACGGACCGACGAGGTTTCGGAAAGGGGAGCTGTTGTGAAAAAGGCGATGTTGCGATGCCCTTGTTCCAGAAGGTGGCGGGTGAGCTGCCGTCCGCCATCGTAATTGTCGCAGACAACATTGTTTAAATACGGACAGTCGGTCTGCTTGTCGATGATGACAACCGGGCGGTTTGCAAACAGGAAATCGTTTAACTGTTCCAGGTGGATATTGTCACGCTTGGGATAGTAGACAAGTCCGGCGATATTCTGAGAACGGAGCAGTTCCAGTGTGGCACGTTCCTTCGGAGAGGAAGAGCCGGTGATATGAATGCTTAAAAAGTATCCTTTTTCCGCCAGTGCGGCACTTAAGGAACCAATCGTTTCCGAAATGTTTCCCTGTGTTGTGGCAAAGGGAAGCAGCAGGGAAACCATTTTTGATTTGCTGTCGGTTTCTGATGCGGAGGAGGAAACCGGTGGGATTTTCTGCGAGACAAAGCTTCCAACGCCGCGTTTTCGATACAGGATTCCCTGCTGTTCCAGATCTTCAATCGCCCGCTTTGCTGTGATGCGGCTTACCTCATATTGCTCCGAGAGCATTTTTTCCGTGCAGAACACGGCATCGGAAGAAAACTGTCCGGTGCGGATGCGCTCTAAAAGAGCTTCTTTGATGATTTCATATTTGGGTTTCGTTATTCTTTTATTTCTATCCATGTCTGTAAAATTCCTCAAATAGTATGATTGGTGACAACTGTATTTGTAAAAGTGTGATATCGACTTGCTTTGTATTATAATCTCGGGAAAAAGATAAGTCAAACTAAAAATGATATATCAAATAAAAAGAAAATGATATAAAATCATGGAAAAACGTAGGAAAAATGCAGAAATACTTGACAGAAGCATTGCGTTTTTTTATGATATGATATATCAAATCAACATGGCAATACAGGAACAAGACTTAAATAGAAAGAGTTTTAAGTTTGAAAATCATTTTTATAACAGGAGGAAACACATCATGAAAACAACTGTTCATATTATTTCCCATTCCCACTGGGATAGAGAGTGGTATCAGTCTTTTGAAAAACACAGAATGAAACTGATTGAGCTGGTAGACAATATTTTGGAAAAAGCAGAGAACGATCCGGAATTTGGCGGATTTTTCCTGGATGGACAGACGATTGCCCTGGACGATTACCTGGAAGTGCGCCCGGAAAAACGCGAGCAGGTGGAAAAATGCGTCCGTGAAGGAAAAATCCAGACTGGCCCGTGGTACATTCTGCAGGATGAGTTTCTGACCAGCGGTGAGGCATGTGTCCGCAATCTTCAGGTCGGCATGCAGGAAGCAGCGCGTTACGGAGCGATCGGAAATGTCGGTTATTTCCCGGATGCATTCGGAAATGCGGGACAGATGCCGCAGGTGCTGAAGCAGGCGGGCATGGATGCGGTTGTATTCGGACGCGGCGTAAAACCGATCGGACCGAATAATGAGGTAACCGGAGGACAGTATGAGTCCACGTATTCCGAAATGATGTGGGCATCCCCGGACGGAACGAAACTGCCGGGTATTCTGTTTGCAAACTGGTATAACAACGGAGTGGAGATTCCGGTGGATGAGGCAGAAGCAAAAGTTTACTGGGACAAAAAACTGGCCGATGCGAGAAAATTTGCGGCAACACATCAGCTTCTGATGATGAACGGATGCGACCATCAGCCATTGCAGAAGGACATTACCGAGGCAATCCGTGTCGCACGGAAACTGTACCCGGACATTGAATTTATTCATTCGGATTTCAAAACCTATGTAAAGGCAATGGAAAAAGAAATTTCCGAGAATTTCTCTACGGTAAAAGGCGAGCTGACAAGCCAGGAAACAGACGGAAGATGGACACTGGCAAACACCGCTTCTTCCTGGATGGGACTGAAAGTGGACAACCGTGCCGGCGAAACAGCGCTGGAGCGGAAAGCAGAACCGGCGGCAGCCATGGCAGAGGTGCTTGGCAAAGCATACCTGGAAGACCAGATGATTTACAGCTGGAAAAAGCTGATGCAGAATCATCCGCATGACAGCATCTGCGGCTGCAGCGTCGATGAAGTAAATGAAGAAATGAAAACCCGCTTTGCGAAGAGCAGACAGGTGGCGGATGCGATTTACGATGAGAGTGTAGAATATCTGACCGATCAGGTGAATACCGCGGCACTTCCTGGAAACAGCGAAAAGATTCCGTTCGTTGTATGGAATACTTCTGGCACCGCGAAAAAACAGGTCATTGCAAAAGAACTGCACCTGTTCCGCGATTACAATCTGTTTGTATGGGATGGTTATGAGGCGGCGGAGGCTGTAGAAATGCCAAATCTGGTGCTTCGCGATGCAAACGGAAATGCAGTTCCGGCAAAAATCGAAAATGCAGGAATTTCCTTCGGGTACGATCTGCCGGATGACCGGTTCCGTCAGCCATATATGGCAAAGAAGGTGCTGGTAACGTTTGAGGCAGAAGTTCCGGCGATGGGATATGCAACATATTATCTGGAGCAGGCAGAGCCGGATCAGAACCAGGAAACCTCTGCAGATTTTGCGAATGAGCGTGTTCTGGAAAATGAAAACCTGAAAGTTACGGTCAATGAGGACGGTTCCTACCAGATTCTGAATAAGGAAACCGGAAGAACGTATGAAAATCTGGGATTCTATGAAGATACCGGAGATATGGGAAATGAATATATTTATATTCAGGACTCTGGAAAACAGACAATCACAACGAAAGGCATGAAAGCTGAGATTCGCTGTGTGGAGAAAAATACATTCCGCACGGTAGTTGAGATCTGTCACGAAATGATGATTCCGTCTGGTATGGGAGAGGAACTGCAGAGACAGCGTGAGATGTGTATTGACCCATATACGCGTGTGGCAAACCGTTCGAAGGAACTGGTTCCGATGGAAGTAAAGACGGTTCTGACACTGGAAAAATCGGGAAAAGGTCTGCATGTCGCAACGACGATCTGTAATCAGGCAAAGGATCACAGAGTCCGCGTTGTAATGCCGACGGGTCTGAATACGTCTACGCATCTGGCAGATTCTGCCTTTGAGGTTGTGAAGAGAAATAACCGTCATAATGGTACCTGGACGAATCCTTGCGGATGTGAAAGACAGCAGTGTTTTGCTGCAATGGAAGATGAGACAAATGGTCTTCTTGTGGCAAACCGAGGCTTGTATGAATATGAGGTTCTGGCGGATGAGGAGAATGCGATTGCGGTAACGCTGCTTCGTTCCGTTGCGGAGATGGGCGACTGGGGTTATTTCCCGACGCCAAAGGCGCAGCAGATCGGAACGTTTACCCTGGAGTTTGAAGTTGTGCCTTATGCAGCTGGTAAGACAGGCGAGGCATTTGCCGAGGGTTATGCATTCCAGCAGGATCTGACAGCAGCACAGGCCGGCCTTTCAAAGGCATGGCTCAGAAAGCCGGGTCAGGTAAAACCGGAACTCGTATCGGGCGAGATGCCGCTGGAAATGAGCTTCCTCCGCTTTGAAGGGGAAGGAATTCATCTGACGGCGTTTAAGAAGGGACTTGCAAAGGACGATCTGTTTGTGCGGTTTGTGAACAATATGCCGCAGGATGAGGTGCTTTCCTTCCGAAAGGAGAGCTGGATGAAAGAGGTTTACCGCAGTAATGTAGTGGAAGAGAAGGGTGAGGTACTTTGCCCGGATGAGAACGGGGTGTATCATGTGACACTCCGGGAGTTTGAGATTGCGACGTTTGGGGTTGTGAAATAACGGCTGGCGCGTGAGCTGGGAGTGAGAACGGGAGGAAAGTCTGGATCCGCCTGAAGGGCGGATCGGCGCAAGATGGTTGAAAAGAATAGGATGGAAAAAGCAAGAATGTGCTGGACTTTAGAGGGGACAAGTTATATGCTGGAAATATGAGAAAAATTTCCAAAGGAGGGTTTTTAAGATGCAGAAATGGACGAGCAGGATTGAGACCCCGATCAAGGCAGAGCTGATTTGTTATGATGTGAATGGAATTCATATTGTGTTTGGGGTGACGGAAGAGAATCAGCTGAAGCTGTTTCATTTTTCACATGCACCGTTTGACGCGGAGAATCTTTGCCGGAAGCCGGATGGAGTGTGGATGATGGAAGGAATGCGGGAAGCTCAGATTAAGGAGAGCTTCCAGCTGGTGCAGGTGAATTTTTCGGGGTATAACCGGCCGTATGAGAAGCATGGAAATAAGTATATTGTGACGGCTCCGGGCTTTATGCTGAAGTTTGATTCGATTTCGGAGGAGAGAAATGAGAAGGGTGATCTGCTTCGGATTGTGCAGTCGGATGATGTGACGGGCACGAAGGTGGAGTCTGTGATGCAGTTTTTTGATGGGATTCCGGTTGCGAGAATGTACAATACAGTGACGAACGAAGGAAAGGAAGACCAGACACTGGAGTACATTTCGAGTTTTAGTTACTGGGGTATTGAGAAGGAACAGAAAGAGGGAATTCCGGAGTTTGTCAGCTCGGATGACAAGATGTCGATGGTTGTGGTTCACAATGGATGGCAGAAGGAGCTGACGGTGAAGAAGTACCGGTTTGCAGATCTTGGCATGGCGCAGACGCAGCCGCATAATTATCAGAGAACTTCGAAGACGATTGAGATTACGAATACGGGCAACTGGTCGGCGAAGAAATATGTGCCGATGGGATATATTGGAAACAGTGCGGCAGATTCGAGTCTGTTTTTTGAGATTGACCACAGTGGTTCCTGGCATTATGAGATCGGAGATCAGAACTGCCATTTTTATCTGGCGGTGAGCGGTCCGACAGAGATTCAGTCACACTGGTCGAAGAACCTGAAGCCGGGAGATTCCTTTACAACGGTTCCGGTGGCTGTCGGCGTAGGTCATGATGATTTCGAGGAAGCGATTGGTACTTTGACGAAGTACCGCAGAAAGATCCGCCGTCCGAACAAAGATAATGAAAATCTGCCGGTTATTTTCAATGATTATATGAATTGTCTGTTTGGAGATCCGACCACAGAAAAAGAGTTCCCGTTGGTGGATGCGGCAGAGAAGGCCGGATGTGAGTATTTTGTCATTGATGCCGGCTGGTATGCGGACGGCAACTGGTGGGACAGTGTCGGTGAGTGGCAGGAGAGTAAAAAGCGCTTTCCGAATGGAGTGCGTGAGGTGACGGATTATATTCGTTCGAAGGGCATGATTCCTGGTGTCTGGCTGGAGCTGGAGGTTATGGGTATCAACTGTAAGAAGGCTTCCATTCTGCCGGATGAGTGCTTCTTCCTGCGCCACGGCAAGCGTGTGTATGACAGAAGCCGTTATCAGCTGGATTTCCGTCATCCGCTTGTGATTGAGCATGTGACCGAAGTCATCGACCGTGTGGTACGGGACTACGGTGTCGGCTATATCAAGATGGACTACAATATTGAGCCTGGTATTGGTACGGAAGTGGATGCAGACAGTTTTGGAGACGGTCTTCTGGAGCATGAGAGAGCGTATCTGGCATGGCTGGATGGCATCTACAAAAAGTATCCGGATCTTGTCATTGAGAACTGCTCGAGCGGCGGTCTTCGGATGGACTATGCGATGCTGGCGCGAAACAGCATTCAGTCGACGAGCGATCAGGAGGATTACCGCAATTATGCGACGATTTCGGCGAATGCAGCCATCGGCGTGACGCCGGAGCAGGCGGCGATCTGGTCGTATCCGCTGCGGGACGGCACCGAAGAGGAAGTTATTTTCAATATGGTCAATGCGCTGCTGCTTCGTATTCACCAAAGCGGCCATCTCGCAGAAATTTCGCCGGAGCGGTTTGAACTTGTAAAAGAGGGAATTGACTGCTACAAAGAGATCCGCAGCGGCATCAAGGACGGCGTTCCGTTCTGGCCGATGGGATGGGCAGACAATGAAGAAAAACACCTCGCAGCCGGAATCCGTGTGCCGGGAGATGTAATTTATCTTGGTGTGTGGAGACGCGGCGGAGAGGCCGGTTTTGAGGTTCCGCTTGACCGTGCATTCCCGGGAAAAGAGCTGGAAGTAAGCTGCATTTACCCGAAGGCCTGCGGCGATGTGTTCCATTACGATGACTACAGCAAGACGCTGCAGATTCACTTCCCGGAGACGTATATGGCGCGTCTGTTTCAGATTAAAGTGAAATAAAATTACATAAATCCCCGCCCGCGGAATAAATTGTATCGGAGTGTATCTGATAGGATTTTTCCGGGGAGGGGATTTTTTTGCGTATTCTTTCGGCACTTTCGGATCTGATGGTTCCCGTGCTGATTTTTTATGTGGTCGGACTGGGGCTTTTGATGAAACAGGATGTGTTCGGCGATTTTCTGAACGGGGCGAAGGACGGCATGCGGACAGTGATCGGTATTGTGCCGACTCTGATCGGGCTGATGGCAGCGGTCGGTGTTCTGCGGTCATCGGGATTTCTGGAGGAATTTGGAAAACTGCTTGGAACCGTGCTGGAACCGGCGGGAATCCCGTCTGCGCTGGTACCGCTCGGTGTTGTGCGTCTCTTTTCCAACAGCGCGGCGGTGGGTCTTCTGCTGGATCTCTACAAAGAGGCGGGCTGTGACTCCTTTGCCGGACGGGCGGCTTCGATTATGATGTCGTGCACGGAGACGGTTTTTTATACGATGGCGGTCTATTTCGGAGCGGTCCACATCAAAAAAACGCGGTATACACTGGCGGGTGCATTGCTCTCTTCCCTGGTCGGAATGGCGGTCAGTATTGCCCTGGCAAAGGGAGTGTAAGGATTTTTTCTAATCATACCAGTGAAATGTGTTGACATTTCCATCCAACTGGAATAAGATGGAACCAACTTAAAACATACAAACTCAATAGGAAATAAGGAAATAGAGAAAAGAGCGCAAAAGTAAGGAGGAAATCAACGATGGCAAAGGTATATGACAGCATTCTGGATCTTGTGGGAAAGACACCGCTGGTAGAACTGAAACGAATTGAAGAAAAAGAAGGACTGCAGGCGAAACTGATCGCAAAAGTAGAATCCTTCAATCCGGCAGGAAGCGTCAAAGACCGTATTGCAAAAGCGATGATTGAGGATGCTGAAGCAAAAGGTCTCTTAAAAGAAGGTTCCGTTATCATTGAGCCGACTTCCGGAAACACCGGAATCGGACTGGCAGCGGCAGCAACCGTAAAAGGCTATCGCATGATCCTTACCATGCCGGAGACAATGAGTGTGGAGCGCCGCAATATTGTAAAAGCATACGGCGCAGAAGTTGTTCTGACCGATGGAACGAAGGGAATGAATGGTGCAATCGAGAAAGCCGATGAGCTTGCCAAAGAGATTCCGAACAGCTTTATCGCAGGCCAGTTTGTGAACCCGGCAAACCCGGCAACCCACAAAAAGACAACAGGACCGGAGATCTGGGAAGACACCGACGGAGAGGTTGATATCTTTGTTGCAGGTGTCGGCACCGGCGGAACCATCACCGGAACGGGTGAATATTTAAAAGAGAAAAAACCGGAAGTAAAAATCGTAGCAGTAGAACCGGCATCCTCCCCGGTACTGTCCGACGGCGTTTCCGGACCGCACAAAATCCAGGGAATTGGCGCAGGCTTTGTGCCGGATACCCTGAACACCAGCATTTACGATGAAATCATCAAAGTAGAAAATGAGGACGCTTTCGAGACCGGAAGATATCTGGCAGCCGAGGAAGCGATTCTCGCAGGAATTTCCTCCGGAGCAGCTCTGTATGCGGCGATCCAGCTCGCAAAACGAGAGGAAAATAAAGGCAAAACCATCGTTGTGCTCCTGCCGGATAACGGAGACAGATACTATTCCACAGCCCTGTTTGCCAAATAAAAGGGAACAGCTTCAGATTTTAAAATAATAGATATCAGCGAACACTGCCATCCGCGGCATTTTCTCTCCACCGCGAATGGCAGTTTCGCATATTAATTTATACCAGAAAGGGAACTTTACTTATGACATTACAACAGCTTCGCTACGTAATTCGGGCCGCAGATTCCAGATCCATGAATGAGGCGGCAAAGGCACTCTATATTTCACAGCCGAGTCTCTCCGGAGCAATCAAGGAGCTGGAAAAAGAGATTGGAATTGAGCTGTTCAAGCGCAGCAGCCACGGAACAGTACTGACCCCGGAGGGCGAGGAGTTTCTGGGTTACGCACGTCAGGTCACAGACCAGTATCAGCTTCTCGAGAACCGCTATATTTATCGCACCAAGGGAAAGAAAAAATTCAGCGTGTCGATGCAGCATTACAGTTTTGCCGTAAAGGCGTTTGTGGAGCTGGTGAAGCAGTTTGGTATGGATGAGTACGAGTTTGCGGTTTATGAGACGAGAACGTACGATGTGCTGATGGATGTAAAAAACTTCAAGAGTGAGCTTGGGATTTTGTATCGGAATGACTTTAATGCGAAGGTGCTGAACAAGCTGATGAAGGATAATAACCTCGAGTTTCACGACCTGTTTTCCTGCGGAACGTACGTCTATCTATGGAAAGATCATCCGCTTGCGGATCAGGCGGAGATCACCATGGAGGAGCTGAAGGAATATCCATGCCTGTCATTTGATCAGGGAAGCAACAATTCGTTCTTCCTGGCAGAGGAAGTGCTTTCGACGTATGAATATAAGAGAATCATTAAGGCAAATGACCGTGCGACCATGCTGAATCTGATGGTCGGACTGAATGGTTATACGCTTTGCTCCGGCATTATCTGTGAGGAATTAAACGGCAGTGACTACCGCGCTGTGCCGCTTCACGCGGAGGAAAACATGATGATCGGTTATATTTCCAGGAAGGGTATGTCGATCAGCGCACTGGGACAGCAGTATTTGGAAGAAATTCGGAAATATAAGGAGCTTGTGCTGTAAAAAAGGAGAAACAAGAAGACTTTGATCTTCGGAGTGTGTTTGAAAAAGGCTTTTCGCAAGCTGCGAGTCCCATCTTGTGGGAGATGAATTGCATTTGTTATCTTGTTTTATGTAGCATGATTGGATATAGAAATTTCAGAAGAAAAAATATTGGCGATAAAGAATAGCTATAGGAAAAGCCTATAACCAGCCATCAATTTTCTATATTGGACAAAGCAGAAGACTGTCGCTATAATAATCCTTGTAAACAGATAGGAAATATCACCAAAACGAGAGGAAGCGAAGTGAATGAGAGCAGTTTTCGCAGAGAATCGAATCGTGATCTATGATGTCATGTGTTGCAGTGTAAGCAGATAAAACCGAAAGAAAACGGAGCCGCATTGCAGCATGGACAAAGCAAGATGACAACCGGTTCCGATAAATAATAGAAAATCGAACATGAAAAGAAATAGAAAAACGAAAAACAGAACAGGAGAATACAATCATGAGCAAAAAAACAAGAGCAGAAAGAAATCTTAAATTTGAAACCTTACAGCTTCACGTAGGGCAGGAAAATCCGGATCCGGCAACCGGAGCAAGAGCAGTGCCGATCTATCAGACCTCTTCTTTCGTATTCAATAACTCCGATCATGCGGCAGCAAGATTCGGACTCCAGGATGCAGGAAACATCTACGGTCGTCTGACCAACCCGACCGAGGACGTTTTCGAGCAGAGAATGGCAGCACTGGAGGGCGGCGTTGCGGCACTTGCAGTAGCTTCCGGAGCAGCAGCTATCAACTACACCATCATCAACCTGGCACAGAAAGGCGACCATATCGTATCTGCAAAGAACATTTACGGTGGTTCCTACAACCTTCTGGCACACACCCTTCCACAGTACGGCATCAGCACCACATTTGTTGATGTATTCGATCTGGATGAGGTTCGCGCAGCCGTTCAGGAGAACACAAAAGCCATTTATATCGAGACCCTCGGAAACCCGAACTCTGATGTTGTCGATATCGAAGCACTTGCAAAAATTGCACATGAGAACAAAATTCCGCTGGTTGTCGATAATACCTTCGCAACTCCATACCTCGTTCGTCCGATCGAGTATGGCGCAGACATCGTTGTTCATTCTGCAACTAAATTTATCGGCGGTCACGGAACTACCCTTGGCGGTGTGATCGTAGACAGCGGTAAATTCGACTGGGAGGGATCCGGCAAATTCGCATCCCTAACCGAGCCAAACCCGAGCTACCACGGCATCAGCTTCACAAAAGCAGTTGGACCTGCTGCATTCGTTACAAAAGTACGTGCGATCCTTCTGCGTGATACAGGAGCAACTCTTTCTCCGTTCAACTCTTTCCTGCTTCTGCAGGGACTTGAGACACTGTCTCTCCGTGTAGAGCGTCATGTAGAGAACGCGCTGAAGGTTGTAAAATATCTGGAGAGCCAGCCACAGGTAGAAAAAGTACATCATCCGTCTGTATCCGATGATCCGGAGCAGCAGGCACTGTACGCAAAATACTTCCCGAACGGCGGCGGTTCCATCTTCACCTTCGAAATCAAAGGCGATGCACAGAAAGCAAAAGATTTCATCGACAATCTGGAGCTGTTCTCCCTGCTGGCTAACGTTGCCGATGTAAAATCTCTGGTGATCCATCCGGCAACCACTACACACAGCCAGTGCACCGAGGAAGAACTGCTGGATCAGGGAATCAAACCAAACACCATCCGTCTTTCCATCGGTACCGAGAACATCGACGATATCATCGAGGATCTGGATGAGGCATTTGAGGCAGTTCAGTAAAAAGGATACAAAGTAAAAGAGAATATAAAAAAGCATACAAAAAAAAGAAGCGTGTTTGAAAAAACAAACATGCTTCTTTTTTGGGCTTAGATAAACCGCATGGGAAATTATGATGCCAGAGCGTATTATGAATCGAATGCCAGTGCCAGTACATGACGCTGTTTGCACCGGAGGCAAGATGGCTGTAAGCCTGCTGGCGGAGCTGGCCCTTGTATGGCGTCCATCCTGGAAATCCCTGTGCCTCGGTTTTCATAACAAGATAGTTGTCGTTTTTCAGAGAACGAATCATATCACCGCCAAACGCGATTTCCGCACCGGTCAGATCGTCCTGGATCGGATGGTAAATATCGGTTCCGGCGATCGTCAGACATTTTACCAGCTATTTTTGTTTTTGCCTGCTATTAACCATAGGTCTGTCTCATGCTGCGTCAGCGTTACGCCGCTGGCATGTTTGAAAGCACCAGAAGCGTGTTTTTATACGGGATTTTGAATAAAAAAGACAAATGATTTCAGCGTCTGTGCAGAGATATTTCCCGGCTTTTTTGATGCTTTCATTTTGAGCGGATACGCGGCACCGATCACAAGAGGCGGTGCGTCGCGCAGAGGAACGGCGGTGACGTTTGGGTGGTGGAACAATGCAAAGTTACTCCCGGCAAACAGGCTTAAGGCTTCGCCGACTTCCACGGAGCTTATTATGGATTCCAGGCGGGCAGTGCGCAGGATGTGCGGTTTTTGGTCTGCCTTTTCAAATAGTTGCATACAGAGCTGATAAATCGAGGTATAGGGATGCATAAGAATCAGAGGTTCTCTGGCAATGTCAGCGATTGTCAGGGAAGATTTTTCTGCAAGCGGATGATCGATGGGGAGCATCACACAGAGACGATCCTTTGCGAGAGGTACAAAGTGATATTTCTGCGGTGAGATCATGGAATCCCGTGCAATGACAAGATCAAAACGACCGGACTGCAGACCGTCCATCAGCTCGTTTTCTTCACACTCTTCCAGCATCAGTTCAACCTCCGGATGCGTATGTGCGAAAGCGCGGATGCGGGAGGTGAGATGATACTGCGTCAGAAACGGAAGAGAGCCGACGCGGAGCGGCTGGCGTTCCGACTCTTTAAAGTGGCGCATTTTCTGCAGCATCTGATGATACTGGCGGGAGAGCTCTGAGGCTTCCTGGCAGAACAGCTCGCCTGCCGGAGTCAGAACCGCCTGGCGGCGGGTGCGGTCGAAGAGGGTGAGATTCAGTTCGGATTCCAGCTTCTGGATCTGCTTCGAGAGCGTGGACTGTGCGATATGAAGATTTTCTGCAGCTTCTAAAAAAGTGTCGCATCGGACGGTCATCAGAAAAAAGTCGATCTGTTCCATGGTCATAAGAGAGAACCTCCTTTTGAAAATCATTCTATTTCATTCATTCCATTCTGGAAACAATTGTACCACAGATCGAATTGATTCCACAAAGGTTTCTTTTTAAAATAAAAAAGGATAAAACATGCAGCAGGGAAAGTGGATGGAGAGGATCCGATGGATTTGCTGGCTGAATGGAGTACAAAAAAGAACATTCTATGAGACAGTTTTGATTTGGGGAATAAGGAGAATGATTATGGCTGAAAAAGTAAGAGATCTGCGCAGTGCGCTGGAACGATTGAAAAATATGCCGGGACAGCTTGCCGAGACGGATGTTGCAGTTGATCCGATGGCGGAGCTTGCCGGAGTTTACCGCTATGTCGGCGCGGGCGGAACGGTAAAACGTCCGACGAAAGAAGGACCGGCAATGATTTTCCGCAATATCAAAGGCCACCCGGACGCAAGTGTTGCGATCGGTGTCCTGGCGAGCCGGAAGCGTGTGGCTGCACTTCTGGACTGTGAGCCGGAGAATCTTGGGAAAATGCTGTATCACAGCGTGGAAAAGCCGGTTGCACCGGTGGAATTTCAGGGTGCGCCGCCGTGTCAGGAGGTTGTGCATCTGGCGACGGATCCCGATTTTGATCTGAACCGCCTCGTCCCGGCACCGACCAACACGCCGGATGACGCAGGCCCGTACATCACGCTTGGCATGTGTTACGCTTCCCACCCGGATACCGGGCTGCACGATGTGACGATTCACCGTCTCTGTATTCAGGGAAAAGACGAACTTTCGATTTTCTTCACGCCGGGTGCACGCCATATCGGCGCGATGGCAGACCGTGCGGAGGAGCTTGGCCAGAAACTGCCGATTTCCATCAGCATCGGCGTCGATCCTGCGATTGAGATCGGTTCCTGCTTTGAGCCGCCGACAACACCGCTTGGTTACGATGAGCTTTCGGTTGCAGGTGCGCTGCGGAAAGAGCCGGTGGAACTGTGCCATTGCGTTTCGGTAAATGAGATGGCAATTGCGAATGCAGAGTATGTGATCGAGGGCGAGGTTATCCCGGGCGTGCGTGTGCAGGAAGATCAGAACAGCCACACCGGTTACGCCATGCCGGAATTTCCGGGTTATACCGGTCCGGCGAGCGATCAGTGCCGCCTGATTAAAGTAAAAGCGGTAACACACCGGCGAAATCCGATCATGCAGACCTGCATCGGACCAAGCGAGGAACATGTTTCCATGGCGGGCATTCCGACGGAAGCGAGTATCTATGGCATGGTAGAAAAAGCAATGCCGGGACGACTCCGGAATGTGTACTGTGGTTCTGCGGGCGGCGGAAAATATATGGCTGTTCTTCAATTTAAAAAGCTTGGTCCAAGTGATGAGGGAAGACAGCGTCAGGCGGCGCTGCTGGCTTTTTCTGCATTCAGTGAACTGAAACATGTATTTCTCGTGGATGAGGACGTGGACTGCTTCGATATGAACGATGTCCTTTGGGCAATGAACACACGATTCCAGGGCGATGCGGATATCATCACGATCCCAGGTGTCCGGTGTCATCCGCTCGATCCGTCAAACGATCCGACGTGTTCGCCATCGATCCGCGATCACGGAATTGCATGCAAGACAATTTTTGACTGTACCGTGCCGTATGATCAGAAGAAAAGATTTGTGCGGGCGAGGTTTCTGGAAGTTGATCCGAAACACTGGCTGGACGAGGAATAAAAGCATGTTTTGCAAAAAAGTGTTATATTGTGTTCTAAAAAGTATATTTTGTCAAAAAAGGAGAGTAGCCTGATATGCTGAAATTTGAGAAAAACGATTATACAATAGAAGAAGTAACACTGTGTGGCGAGACGATCCGGTTTCGGGCGTTCCGCGACCTGATTTATGTGGAAAAACCGGTTAATGAAGAGTTTCAGAAGATGAATCTTTTTGTGCCGGAATGCTATTATGAGGGAGCATCCCTGCATGGCTATGATTTAAGGAGCGCGCCGGTTTTCATGCCGAATACGGTCGGCGGCTACATGCCGGGTCCGGCGGATGAGCCTGGAAAGAATCCATTTTTACAGGGCAGACCCAACACGATTTTTCGTGCACTGCAGCACGGCTATGTTGTGGCATCCCCGGCAATCCGCGGCAGAGTGCAGAAGGGGGCAGATGGCCGGTACAACGGAAAAGCACCATCCTGCGTAGTTGATTATAAAGCGGCCGTGCGATATCTCCACTTCTTCGCGGATGAGCTGCCTGGCGATGCGAGCAAAATTATCATCAATGGAACAAGTGCCGGAGGTGCGCTGTCATCCCTGATGGGAAGCACGGGAAATCACCCGGACTATGAGCCGTATCTGCAGGCACTTGGCGCGGCGGATGCCGGAGATAACGTGTTTGCGGCTTCCTGCTACTGCCCGATCACAAACCTTGAACACGCAGACATGGCGTATGAATGGGAATTTTGCGGAGTAAATGATTTTCACCGTGCCAACATGAAAATGGATGAGGGCGGCCGCCCGGTTTTCACACCAGTGGATGGCGAGATGACGAAAGAACAGATCCTTGTTTCAGCAGAGGAAAAAGCAATGTTTCCGGCATATGTAAACAGCCTTGGATTGAAGGATGAAAACGGAGATCCACTGACACTTGATGCAGATGGAGAAGGATCCCTGAAGGAATATGTAAAACGCGTTGTGATGGAATCTGCGCAGAGAGCATCTGACCAGGGTGTGGATTTATCAGATAAACCATGGCTGATCGTCGAGAACGGCAAAGTGCAGGGCATGGATTTTACCGCTTATGTCAAAGACATCACCCGGATGAAAACGGCACCTGCTTTTGATGCGCTGGATCTGGAAAGCCCGGAGAATGATCTGTTTGGAAACGAGACGACAAACTGCCGTCACTTCACGGAATACAGCACAGCACACACGAAAGCACAGGGCGCGTGTGCGGAAGCAGAAGTTGTGAAAATGATGAATCCAATGGAATACATTATGGACGAAAAAGCAGAAAAAGCACAGCATTTCCGCATCCGCCACGGCGAGTGCGACCGCGACACCTCTCTGGTGATCTCGGCGATGCTGACGGCAAAACTGCGCGAGGCGGGCTGTGAGGTTGATTACCATTCCCCATGGAATACGCCGCATGCAGGCGACTACGACCTCGACGAGTTATTCGCATGGATCGATGGAATCTGTGGATAAAAGGAAGGAACGAGACGGATGGCTGTGGAAAAACGGATTGTAGTTGGCGCTTCCGGGGCGAGTGGAATGCCGCTGCTGATGAAGTGCCTTGAAATTCTGCGGGATAGTGAGGAATACCGTTCCCTTCTGGTGATGAGCCGCAGTGCAAAGCTGACGCTGGAACAGGAGACAGACTGGAGTGTTTCGCAGGTGGAAGCGCTGGCAGATGAAGTGCTCGAGCAGGACAACATCGGTGCAGGCCCGGCGAGCGGGTCGTACCGGACAGAAGGCATGGTGATTGTGCCGTGCAGCATGAAAACGGCGGCCGGTATTGTAAGCGGATACACCGACAATCTGCTGCTGCGCGCGGCGGATGTGACCATCAAAGAAAAACGTCCGCTCGTGCTGGCAGCGCGGGAGACACCGATGAGTGAGATTCATCTGCGGAATCTGTACGAGCTGTCACGCATGTCAAATGTGTGGATTGTTCCGCCAATGATGACGTTTTATCAGAAACCGGAGTCGATTGACGATATGGTGACGCATCTGGCGGCGAAGCTGCTGTCGCCGTTCGGCGTGGAAGTGAAGGAGTATCGGAGATGGAAGGGATGCTGACGAAAAAGGCAACAGCCGCAGGATGCATGATGGAAGTGACGGTAATGAAGATTGGTGAGGACTTTCAGATCTGTCTCGCCGGAGGAGAAAAGCCGCATATCGGCTGTGTGGTGCAGGCCGTACCACGGGAATCGCTGACCGGAGACGGGAGCTGGAGTGCGACTTCCTCGGTGTGGAACCGCACCGGACATAAAGATGAGGTACTGTGCCGGATGCTGGCGGAAAAAATCTGTTGTGCCTGCCGTACCGTGACCGTCTGCACCGGTGGCGTGCATATCGATGGAATTACCGGAGAGCAGATCCGGGAGATTGTGGATGCGGTAGAGAAGATGGGAGAAGAGATTGCGCAGGATTTGAGATGATAAGTAAGCATGGAAAGCGGATAAAAAGTCATTGCATTTTTCGGACATGCTTTGGTTTTGTGTTATATTTCCTATTGAATATGTAGAGAATATGGGATAAAATAAAAGAAAGTATTTTTATCATGACATATATTCGGAGGAAATAAAATGAAAGTTTCGACAAGAGGACGGTATGCGCTTCGTCTGATGCTGGATCTGGCACTCAACAATACCGGCGAACCGGTGCGTTTGAAAGATGTGGCAAAGCGGCAGGAGATTTCGGAAAAATATCTGGAACAGATCATCTCGATTTTGAATAAAGCTGGTTTCGTAAAAAGTGTGCGCGGCCCGGCGGGCGGTTATTCCCTGAAACGAAAGCCGGAAGAATATACCGTGGGAATGATCCTGCGTCTGACCGAGGGCAGCCTTGCGCCGGTGGACTGTGTAGAAGACGGCGCCGACTGCGGCAGGGAAGATCAGTGCGTTACGGTGATGCTCTGGAAAAAACTGAACGATGCCATCAACAGTGTGGTGGACAATATTACGCTGGCAGATCTGGTAGAATGGCAGATGCAGAAGTCGAATGAGTATGTAATCTGACGGCAGACAGAATAAGCGATAACGTCCAATGAGGGAACAGAAGAGGGAAAATGGTGAAAACATCATTTTCCTTTTTTTTACCGGTAAAAATCTGGGAGCACGGCATTTACAAGCAAAAAAAAATTTGTTAAGATAAAAAATAGGGCGCATTTGGAGAAGAAAAAAATCAGGATGCGCAAAAGTGAAGAAAATAAAAGATAAGGAGTTTCCCCTTATGAAAAAACAACAGGAAAGCCTTAAAAATATGGTATATCAGGCCATTTTGAACGGCATTTTTACCGATGAATATAAACCCAATCAAATTATCAACGAGCAGGAGCTGGTACAGAAATTCGGCTGCAGCAAGACACCGATCCGTGAAGCCCTTGTGACGCTCTGCAATGAGGGAATCCTCCGCAGCTTCCCGCGCTTCGGCTACCAGGTTGTCAGCGTGTCCCGCGAAGAGGCACAGAATATTCTGGATTTCCGCCTTGTTCTCGAGGGCGGATATCTTCGTCAGTCGATCGGACATATCACCGAAGAAAATCTGGCGGAGCTTGCCGAGATTGATGAGAGATGCAAACAGAGCACCGACAGCGTATGGGATCACTGGGAGGCAAATACAGCATTCCATCTGAAGCTGATTTCCTTCTCCGGCAACGCTTACGCATATCAGGAGCTTGAACGCACCATGAACGTCTTAAAACGCGCTTACGCCCAGTTTTACTGGCAGACCTGGTCCAACGTAAACCCGGCACTGGACATTGCGCATCATAACGATATTATGCAGAGTATCCGGGAGAAAGATCTGGAGAAGACGCAGAACTATCTGAAAGAGGATCTGGCGGATTTTTGTGGGTAAGAAATGAGACAGAGTGTATGGAAACGAAGAATTCCAATACACTCTGTTTTTTTGTGCGCTGGAGACCTTTTCCAGGCACGCTCCAGGGCTCGTGATTATCCATGAAAATGCTTCTCCCGATACTGCTGCGGTGTCACTCCACTGCTTTTCTTGAACTGCCGGTAAAAGTAGGAAACGTTTGCGATTCCGATCTGGTCACAGATTTGCTGAGGGGAGAAGCTGGTGGTGGCAAGCAGACGTTTTGCGGTTGTCATACGTTCGTCCATGATGTAGCTACTGAGCGACGCTCCTGTTTTCGTACTGAAAATGTGGGACAGGTAGTCCGGGTTCATGTGGATTTTCTCGGCGATGGAGGTGCGGCCCAGTTCAGGATCGGAAAGATGCGAACGGATATAGTCCTTGATGACGCTGATCGGGTCCGAGGCATCGGTGGAGAGGTGCTCTTCCATATTCAGCCGCTCTTTCTCATACCATGCATTTTTTTTCACCTCCTGCACAGCCGCCGCCAGCTTTTCCATAAACTGATCCGGGTCGATTGGTTTTAACAGGTAGGAGAAAATATGTAAATTCAGCGCTTCCTGCGCATAATCAAATCGCTGATGGCCGGTCAGAACGAGTACGATGGGATGAAAATTGTTCTCATGCAGCCATTCCACTAACTGCAGACCGGTTTCGCGCGGCATTTCGATGTCAGTCAAAAGAATATCAATATCCTGGGAACCCTCAAAAATTCGTTTTGCCTGGCTGGCACTGTAGGCAGGAAACGCCTGCTCAATCCCGAGCGCCGACCAGTCTGTCGTTTCGATAATGTTTTTCACAATATAATATTCATCATCCACTACTAAAATGTTCATTGTAAAAGCCCTGTTCCTTTCTTCCGTTTCGCATGGATTTGAATCGTTACAAAAAGCAAGCCGAAAGCCTTTTTCAAACAAGCTTTAGCTCTCGTTTCTTTTGCCGGGGACCTGAGGTGTGTCGGAAGCATGTGAAAAAAGAGGTTCCGATGTTTCAATTTTGTTTTCCGGCGGATTGCCATCCTCCCGGTATGGAATGTATGGAATCGTAACCTCTGATCTTGCACCCCATCCGGGTTCGTTGGAAAAATGCGCATGGGCTTTTTCTCCATAAACAAGATAAAGCCGTTTGAGCAGATTGTAGGTTCCGATTTTTTTTCCATCAAAGTCATGAACCTGCTGGGAAACTGGCCGGTTCAGGTATTCCAGATCCTCTTCAAAATAACCACTGCCGGAGTCGAGATGAGTGAGAACCACATATTTTTCACCATTGCGCTCCACAAGGCTGCCGGTGATACGGACACGGAGCTCTTCGCCCATGATCATGTTGTGCTTGATGGTATTTTCTGTAAACATCAGCAGAATGATCGGAAAAACAGAAGCATTCCTGCATTTCTCATCCACATGGATTTCCCAGTTCAGACAGCCTGGAAACCGCAGTTCTGTCATCTCCAGAAAATTTTCTACGTATTTCAGTTCTTCTTTCAAAGGAACGGCTGTCTTATCCTGCAGGGTGTACCGCAAATGATTCGAAAGTGTGCGGACGAATTCATTTGTGAGCCGCCTTCCTTCTTCCGTGAATGGCATTGATGCGATTGCGGAGAGACAGTTGATCAGAGAGTGCGGCGCTACCTGGGATTTCAGATACTGAATCTCCAGTGCCTTCAGATTTAATTTATCCTCATAAACATTGATTTTTAACTTCTCAATTCGATTCATCAGCTTATTCAGTGTTTCACCGATTTCCAGAACCTCCTCACACCGCTCATTGGAAAGATCCGGGTGCGGCACCTGTTGTTCCTCTTTGACCTGTGATGCCATTTTCCGGATCAGATCAAGAGGCTTTGAAATCAGGTGTTCATAGGAAACGGTCCATAAAAGAGAAACCACGAAAATCAGCAGAGCACCCCCGAGCAGAAGCTTGAGCATATTGTAAATAGGAGTGTTGACTTCTTCGGAGGGGATGAGTGCATTTAAGGAGCAGGTAGAAGAAGGAAGCTTTTCAGCGACCTGTAAATATTGTATACCGTCCTTTCCGCGGATCCGATGAGGTTTCTGGGTAGAAAAGTCGGTAGACAGTTTAAAATCGGACCAGCTTTCGTTGTCGTATGGAATACCATTTTCATCAGCAAACAGAAAAATGGTATTTGAATCATCAAATGGAGTATTCAGTTCATCCAGACGGATCCAGGCACCAAGATAGCCATGGAGATCATTGATAATTCGGATCAGATAGGTATGGCGTTCCAGCTCTATATAATACCAACTCTTGAAGTTGAGAGCGGAGGCGTCCTCTCCCGACTGACGTAAAAGCTTTTTCATGTAGGAACTACAGTCATTGGAGCCCCCATTTTTATAGCGGCAGACAAAATGGTCGTTTGCTTTTCCATAAACAAACATACCGTCAATGTCTGTCATGTAACTTAAAGTATTATCCAAAAGCCTGGAGGCTTTAATCTGGGAAATCACTGCGTTTGGGTTGTTTTTGGAAGTGATCGTATCGACAACATCAGTATTGTTATTAGCGAATTCCCAGAGACAGTTTTCAGCAGTTTCCATACTCTTATTTAACTGCTGGACATAAAGATCCATTGTCTGATGAATTCCCTGGTAGGTTTCATGCTGAAGCTGTTTGGAAATATAAAAAATTAAAAACAGCAATAAAATACTGAACATTATTAAAATACGCATCCAATACCAAAATGCTTTTTTCTTTAGGGAATATATTTTGTGTTTGTGCATAGTGTGGTCAAAAAAATTGAAGTTTAGTGAAAAAGTACGATGTTTTGATGAATTCAAGAAGGATGCCTCCGTAATTATATATAATTTGCACATAGATTCTAAGAAAAGTGCAATAAAACCTAAGCAATGTGAATTGCTAAAAAGTTTATTAAAATTATATAATAACAACAGTTGATAGTCAAAGCAATTTTGTTCGAACATACTTGCAACGACAAAAAAACGAGAAAACAAAGAGGAAACGAGGAGGAAAAACATGGCATCTTTAAAAAAATCCCATGCATCATCCGGGAGCAGCCACAGCAAAGCAGCAAAATTCAAACGATACCTTCCGCTGTATCTGATGTTCCTTCCAGGCGCGATCTATCTGCTCATTAACAATTATATTCCGATGGCAGGCATTATCGTAGCATTTAAGAAGTACAATGCCCGTTTGGGAATCTGGAAGAGCCCGTTCTGCGGACTGGCGAACTTTGAATTTCTGTTTGCATCATCGGATGCATGGACTATTACAAGAAATACGTTACTTTACAATCTGGCGTTTATTGTTCTGAACACGGTAGTCGGAATTATTTTTGCAATCTTTATCTGCGATACGTTTAATAAAAAATTAAAGAAAATTTATCAGAGTGCAATCTTGTTTCCATATCTGATGTCGGCTGTTATTCTTGGCTACATTGTATATGCATTTTTAAGTCAGAGTACAGGTATTGTAAACAATTCGATTTTAAGTGCACTTGGAAAAGATGCTGTGAACTGGTATGCAGAACCGAAATACTGGCCGTTCATTCTGATTTTTGTAAATACCTGGAAGGGTGTAGGATATGGATGTCTGATCTACATATCTACCATCAATGGCATTGATCCGTCTCTGTATGAGGCAGCTTCTCTGGATGGCGCAACCAAATGGCAGCAGATCAAAAACATTACGCTTCCATTCCTGAAACCAACCGTAATCACCCTGACATTGATGAGTGTCGGCCGTATCTTCTATTCCGATTTCGGTCTGTTCTATCAGGTACCACGTGATTCAGGACTTCTGTACTCGGCAACCAATGTTATTGATACCTACGTATACCGCGGCCTGATGAAATCCGGAAATGTCGGAATGTCTGCAGCAGCCGGCTTCTATCAGTCCATCATCGGATTTATCATTGTCCTTACCGCAAACGGAATCGTACGTAAAGTCAGCAAAGAAAACGCAATGTTCTAAGGAGATCACGTATGAAAGAAAAACCATTTTCCAAATATCAGATTTTAGCAAACGCTGTCATGATTATCTGGACGCTTGCCATTATCTTACCGTTTATTCTGTTATTTATGTCTTCTATTACAGATGAAAACACACTGGTAGCGAATGGATACTCCTTCTTTCCGAAGAAGTTCTCCCTCGCGTCCTATTCCTACATCATCAAATCCGGAGGTCAGATTTTGAAGGCCTATGGAGTAAGTATTGGTGTCACGGTAGTCGGAACTCTGTTGAATGTCCTTCTGTCTGCTCTGATGGCCTATCCTTTGTCAGTAAAAAATCTTCCGGGCAGAAATGTGATGATGTTCTTCGTGTTCTTTACCATGCTGTTCAACGGCGGTATCGTTCCATCTTACATTATGTGGACAGGTACCTTCCATATCAAAGATACGATTTTTGCACAGCTGCTTCCAAACTTCCTGCTTTCTGCATGGAATGTTATGATGATTCGAACTTATTTTACCACAAGCATTCCGGATGGATTATACGAGGCGGCAGAGATTGACGGTGCAAGCCAGTTTACCATCTTCTGGAAAATCGTACTTCCGCTTGGAAAACCGATCTTGGTAACAATGGGCACCTTTGCAGGCCTTGCTTACTGGAATGACTGGACCAATGGTCTGTACTATATCGTTAAGAATACAGGTCTGTACAACGTACAGAACCTTCTGAACCAGATGGTACAGAATATTCAGTTCCTGACACAGAGCTCCAACTCGAATGTGACAGCAGCTGCATCGACCATTCCGGCAACGGGAATCCAGATGGCAATCGCATTTGTAGCAATTCTGCCAATTATGCTGATTTTCCCATCTTTCCAGAAATATTATGCAAAAGGTATCGCTCTTGGTGCAGTCAAAGGCTGATACAGATGGAATGAATCATTAGCAGCGAAAAGGGCTGCTTCGTGATAAACTTATTTTAAGGAGGAATTTTTATATGAAAAGAAAAATGCTTGCTGCTTTTCTGGCAGCGACAATGGTGGGCGGCCTGCTTGTCGGCTGCGGAAACAGTGGAGACACTTCCGGCTCATCCAAGAGCTCTTCTGGAACAACATCAACAGCATCGGCATCTGGCGAGGCAGATGCTTCCGTAACAAAAACAGAGCTTGGTGAGTATACGGAAGAAAATCCTTATCATCTCGTATTTGCCTTCGTCGAGTTCTACGAGCAGGATGACGCAGCACGTACTGCAGTACAGGATGCATTGAATGAATATATGATTCCGAA
The DNA here is from genome assembly GCF_003435675.1 of Blautia sp. AM23-13AC. Lineage (NCBI taxonomy): Bacteria > Bacillati > Bacillota > Clostridia > Lachnospirales > Lachnospiraceae > Blautia > Blautia sp. AM23-13AC. The sequence continues at coordinate 50,614 of NZ_QTUL01000007.1, forward strand.
ATACCATATTGAAGTGGAATTTCTTCCACTGCAGTATGCAGAATATCAGCAGACGATTCAGCTGATGATTTCCGGTGGTGATGAGCTGGATGTTATGCCAATTTATTACAGCAATGCTTCCAGTTGGATTGCAATGAATGGTATTGTCGACATGAATCAATATATGGATACTCCGGAAGGACAGGCCATTAAGGATGTACTTGGTGAGGCAAATGCAACGGTAGGTTCCATGAATGGTATTCTGTTCGGCTTCCCGGCACAGAAGGAATCGGTTGAACTTGGTGGTCTGACTATGAGAGCAGATATCTGTGATGAGCTTGGTATCGCAGAAGAATATGGTTTGGAGCTGAATCAGGATGAATACACCGGAAAAGTGTATGACTGGTCGGTTGCAACTGAAATTTTCAAGAAAGTAAAAGAAGCACATCCGGAAATGACACCTCTGTATCTGCAGGGAAGTGCAAGCCCGATGAGACGTCTTGCATTTTTCGACGAGTTAGCGGATCAGTTCGGTGTTCTGGACTGGGAGGCTGATCATGACTCCACAACCGTAGTGAATGAGTTTGAAACCGATACTTACAAAGAAGCAGTAACCCAGCTGGCGGAATGGTTTGATGCAGGATACATTTATCCGGATGCGTTGACGGATACACAGGGATCTGCAGTTATGATGAAAGCCGGAAATACGTTCTCTTATATGTCAGCAATTAAACCGGGCTATCTTGTTGAGGCAAAGGCATCTACAGGAACAGACTGCTATGCAATGTATTTTGGACAGGATGTAGAAGGTGGATATTCAACTACAAACGTAAGTTTTTATGATACTGGTATCGCAACCAACAGTGCGGATCCGGAAATGGCCTTTAAGTTTATCTCCGCGCTGTATACAGATCCGGAGGTTATGAATCTGTGGCAGAATGGTATTCAGGATGTAAACTATAAAGTTTTGGATGATGGTACTGCTTATTATGTAGATGGTGAAGATGCTTCTAACTTTAAATATCATCAGAATACAGGATGGTTTATGGGCAATCAGTTTAACACATACGTATGGAATGATGGTTCCAAGGATGCAAATTACTGGGATAAACTGCAGCACCATAACGACTGGGCACAGTATTCACCGGCATACGGATTTATGTGGGATTCTTCTGAATACTCTACACAGATCACAGCTCTGCAGAATGCACTGAATACGTATCGTCCAGCACTTGAGACAGGCTCTGTCGGAGTTGCTGGTGTAGAAGAAACACTCCAGAAACTGAATGATGCGCTGTATGCAGCCGGACTGCAGACTGTTATGGATGCAAAACAGGAGCAGCTGGATAAATGGCTGGATAAAAACGGAGGAGCTACAGAAACTCCGCAGTCTAACCTTGATACGATTGCAGCAGCAAAAGAAGCAAACTAACGAAAGATCAACATTAGGTATAATTAGATCTAAGGCAAATCCGCCCGGAAACCGTAAAGCTGTGCGGTCTTCGGGCGGATTGCTTTGTATGTTTTTGGCTTTTACAGCAGAAAGGATTTACTATGAAAAAAATGAATTACACATTTTCCGTGCCGGACAACAAACGCGTGCGTATGATTGTCAGCACAGACTGCAAAAATGAGGCGGACGACCAGTTCGCACTGGCACATCACCTGATGACACCGATGTTTATTCTGAAAGGCATCGTTCCGTGTCACTTCAACATGTTCTCCCGCGATTATGGCGATGGCCACACGGCACAGGCGAGCATGGACGAGGTCAATAAAGTGCTGGATCTGATGGATCGGCAGGGCGTATGCCCGGTCTGCAAAGGATCGGAATTTCCGATGAAGGACGAGCAGACTCCGGCCGTGTCGGATGGCGCAAAGCTGATCGCCGAAGAAGCCATGAAAGATGATCCGCATCCGCTGTTCATCGCCTGCCAGGGAGCACTGACCGACGTTGCCTCCGCACTTCTGATGAAACCGGAAATCGCAGACCGCATGACCGCCATCTGGATCGGCGGAGCACCGTATCCGGAAGGGGGAGAAGAGTTCAACCTCCGCCAGGATATCGCAGCTGCAAACGTTGTGATGAAATCCGGCATGAAGGTATGGCAGGTTCCGTCTACCGTATACAAGAAAGTAACAGTTTCTCTTGCCGAGCTGCAGCTTAATGTTCAGCCATGTGGAGAAATTGGAAATTATCTGTATCAGCAGATGGTAGACTTTAACAACACCTTCTATCAGTTCCAGGAATGGCCGCACGGCGAAATCTGGGGTCTCGGCGATTCTCCGACAGTTGGGTTGCTGCTGGCAGAGGTACAGCGTACCGACCTCTATGAAATGGTAGAAGCGCCGGAAATCAGCTATGAGGACATGAGCTATCACTTCACCGGAAAGAACCGCAAAATTCGCGTTTACCATGATCCGAATGCGGAGCTGACGTTGAGAGACTTTTTTGCGAAACTGAAATTGAATTATGGGATGTGACAGGGACTGCTAATCAAAATCAGAGCCTGTTTGAAAAAAGCTTTCCACAAGATGTGTGTCACAATTTATCGGAAATTTTGTTCGACAGAGGGCGTCGCAGCGGGTTTTTGTATGGACAGAAAGAGCAATATAAAAACAGCCATCTGTGCAAGTTTGTCCAGATGGCTGTCTATCGTAATACTTTCGTTATTTACACACTTCGTCAATATCCACACGGTCGATCATAATATTCAGGATTTCCGTATCGGTATCTTTCATGCCGACTCTTCCGATGTATCCCATACTCTTGATCGTATCCTCGACATCTTCCCGCACGATACCTTCGCCCGGCTGGAAACTTCTGTGATGCTGGCCCATGTAGTGGGCGAGAATAGCAGCGTCAACAGCGGATGCAATTTTCGCCGCACAGGAGGATTTTGCGCCGTCGCAGACAATACCGCCGACGTTTCCAATGGTGTTGACGATCGTCAGACTGACATCTTCATAAGTTCCGCCAGAAAGATAGGTAATGGCGGCACCGGCTCCACAGCCTGCGCTGACGGCGCCGCAGTAAGCGGAAAGACTTCCAATATATTTTTTCTGATGAACCGCAATCAGGTTGCTGACAACGAGTGCGCGGTACAGTTTTTCCTGGGAAACGTTCCATTCTTTTGCAAACTCAATGACAGGAAGGGAAACGGTCATGCCCTGGTTTCCGCTGCCGGAATTGATGACGACCGGAAGAGAGCAGCCGCTCATACGCGCATCGGAGCCTGCCGCTGCACGGGCGCGGGCGCGGATTTTTACGTCATTGCCGTATTCATTCAGCAGCGTGCGGCCAACCTGTGCACCGTATGGATGACGGAGACCTTCATCGGAAATGGCAGAGTTCATGGTGATCTGACGGTCAAGAATTTCTTTGATGTCTTCGATCTTCACAGTATCGGCAAATTCAAGAATATCCTTGACGTTCAGCACACTTTTATCAACGTATTCAGGGGAATCCTCATGAGCCGCAATCTGATAAAGTATCTCACCATCTTTTACGATGCGTGAAATCAGGGTATGACGGTTTACAATCGTTACCTCCGCGCTGTGCTCTCCGGCAATGACTTTTGCAACAATGTAGAGATTCTCTACGCCTTCTTTTAAAGTACAGGTACAGAATTCCTGCTGTACCAGTTCTTTTGTCTTTTCAATATCTGCCTCGGTCACATCTTCAAGTACTTCAAGTTCACGTTCGGCACAGCCTCCGACGACGCCAAGCGTTGCCGCAACATCAATGCCCTTCAGACCGTTGGAATTTGGAACTTTAACACCCTTTACGTTTTTGATGATGTTTCCACTGCAGCAAAGCTCGATCGATTCCGGCATCTGTCCGAGTACTTCGCGTGCTTTTGCTGCCGCATATGCAATGGCAATCGGCTCTGTACAGCCAAGCGCCGGAACAAGCTCGTTTTTTAAAATCTTTACATAACTGTCATATAATTTCTGATCCATGAAAATTCTCCTGTATAGTTTTTTATGCGTTATCAACTGGTAAATCTTGCATTTCTTTCTGATTATACTATTGATATATCACTGATAATATCAGATGTCAAGTAGAGAATTGCAATTTGTGAATTAACATCATGCATTGACGCAGAAAAGAAAAGATGATACGATAAAAACAGTAAAATACTGAAATCGGAGGTAATCATTGGAGAATAGCAAAACTGTAACATTTTCACTTGGTGGAATGATTTTCGAATATGATGAGAAAAAGAATAAAATTAATATAGAAAAACATGGAATTTCATTTAAAAGTGCTGCCCGTGTATTTTTTGATTATGATCGAATAGAATATTATGATGAGGAAAATAGTAATGTTGAAGATCGATATGATATCATAGGTGATTTATCTGCAGGGACAGCGCAAATAGAGCGTAATACAGAGATTATGATCGGAAATATAAAAAGTGATGATGTTTTGTTTGTAGTGTATACGGAAAGAATACGGAAAAATGAAAATGGGGCAGAAATAGATGTGACAAGATTAATCTCTGCAAGATATGCAACCAATTTTGAAAGGGGGCTTTATTATGGTAAATACTAAAGAAATGACAGAAAGCCTGATAAAAGAACTCGCTTTTTCAGAAGAAGAATTAAGGGAACTAAAAGCAGCAAAAGAAAAACCTATTGTATTTGATGAAGATTGTCCGGAAACGACTCCAGAACGGGCGCTAAAATTTCGACGGGTAAATCCGCCGAGGGGAGCAGGCAAAAAAAGAGCATAAAAATTTGTGATCTCCGTAAAACCAGAAAATCCTAGTTTTACGGAGATCTTTTCAGAATAAATTGTATTTTCCTTTAAAGTGTCCTATACTGAAAAGTAGCAAAAATACACACCACCCTTTCATTTGGAGGATTTTTATGCAGAAGATTACGTTTCGAAAATTAGCTGGAGAAAAATATATTTACCCGGAACTGCAGGGACACTTTATCGAGTTTCTTGGCTCCTGTATTTATGATGGAATCTGGGTTGGAGAGGATTCGGAAATTCCGAATTATCATGGAATCCGAAAAGACCTTGTGGATGCATTTCAGAAGCTGCACCCGCCGGTGATCCGCTGGCCGGGCGGATGCTTTGCGGATGTGTATCACTGGCGGAATGGTATTGGCCCGCGGGAGCAGCGGCCGGTTACATACAATGAAAACTTCGGTACTTTCGAGACGGATCCCAATCAGTTCGGTACACACGAGATGATGGAATTTTGCGAGATGATCGGCGCGAAGCCATGGTTTAATATCAATATGATGACCGGCTCTCCATCCGAGATGCGAGAGTGGATGGAGTACTGTAACCGCAAAGAGCCGACGGCACTTTCGCAGGAACGAAAAACAAACGGCCATGAAAAACCGTTCGAGATTGAATACTGGGGTATCGGAAATGAAGTATGGGACGGCGGTGGAAAAATGACGCCGCAGATGTATGCGAACGAATACCGGAAATTCAGTTCCTCCTGTCCGTCGTTTGGAGGCGGCGATCAGGCATTTTCCATGAAATGCATCGCCAGCGGCCCGGATGGAAATAAGCCGAAAGAACGTGCTGCGTGGACGAAAGACTTTTTTAAGGAGATGGGAAAATACCGTATGCCATCGCTTTACGGCTATGATCTCCATTTTTACAACTGGAATCTGAAACAGCTTCAGACAGAGAAAAAGTTTGATGAAAAACAGTGGTATGATGTGATCAATGGATGCAAAGAGCTGGAAAATGTCATTCACGAGCAGCGCCGCCTGATAGACGCTGGTCTTGAGGCACTTCCGAAACCGGAGGGTCCGTTCCAGGCGGCACCGAGAAAATGTGAACTGATTGTCGGTGAGTGGGGCAACTGGCACAGCAGTGCGTTTAATGCACGCCCGGCGCTGTATCAGCAGTGTACGATGCGCGATGCCGTTACAACCGCACTGACGCTCGACATCTTCCACCGCAATACCGGGGATGTGCGCATGGCATGTGTGGCACAGTCTGTCAATGTCCTGAATTCCCTGTTCCTGACGGATGGTGAGCATTGTATTCTGACACCAAACTACGATGTGTTCGATATGTATCAGGTGCATCAGGGTGCGTATACGCTTGGCTTTGAGGAAAAGAACAAAGATCCTGAGGTCTGCATCTTTGCTTCGATCAAAAATGATGATATCTACGTCAACCTCGTAAATACAAGCTACAGCGAATCAAAGAAAATCGAATTGAAATTCAAACAGTATCCGGAATTTGTTGAGGCCAAAACACTGTACTCCCAAGATCCGCAGAACTACAACGATGCGAAACATCCGAACCGAGTCCGCTGCAAAGAAGGAAAAGCACCTGCACGGGAAAAAGACTCCTTCCAGATTGCACTGCCGGCGGCTTCGGTCAGCGTTTATCATTTCAGAAAAACAGAAACAGAAAAGTAATACATACAAAACGGGCCGCCCCGGGGAAAAGGATTGTTCCCACAGGGCGGCTCATTTCTATTACAAAAACAATTCAATCACAAACACCACGGCACAGCATGCCACCGAAACCTGAAACAGGCTTGCACCAAACCATGCGGCTGCGATGCCGACGACAAGCGCGAGTGCGCCGGAAACAGGGCTCTGTGTTGCATGGACAATCGCCGGGAAGGTCATGACTGACAGCGTCACGTATGGAACGTAGTACAGAAACGACTGAATAAACTGATTTTTAATCGGCTTCCGAATCAGCGTCAGCGGCAGAATCCGGATTGTGTAGGAAACCAGAGCCATGACGGCGATATAGATATAATTATTGTACATCAGCATTTTCCTCCTCTGTCTTTACCGGGAACAGGATAGCTCCGGCGCAGGAAATCAGAACGGTGAGCAGAATCGTTCTGGTTCCGTCGGAGAGAGTGGAGATGCCCGGGAGATAGCTGCAGATAAAGCTTAAGAAAAAGCTGACGGCAACAAGACCCGCTACCACACGGCTCTTTCTCGCCGGGGGAATGATGATTGCAAGGAACATGCCGTACAGCGCCACGCTTAAGGCACTGACAGCGCGCAGCGGCAGCAGATTTCCGGCAATAATGCCAAGAGCCGTGCCGATCGACCACGCGGGAGCAGCGACGAGAATGGCACCGTATGTATAATATGGATTCAGCCAGCCCGGGCGCGCGATTGTGATGCCAAACAGTTCATCCGTTACATCGTAACCAATGAGAAAACGGTGGAAAAACGGCGTGTCCGGCGAAAAGCGCTGGGCAAGCGCACAGCTCATCAGAAGATACCGCGCATTGGCGATGAGCGTAATGATAGCGACCTGCAGATAGCCTGCGTTGGCGGCAATCAGTGTAAAGGCAGCGTATTCTCCGGCGGAAGCATTGTTGAAAAGACTGGCGAGAAAGCCCTGAAAAGGACTAAGACCTGCCTTACGCGCTGCAATGCCGAGCGAAAACGAGACCGCAAAATAGCCAAGCCCGATCGGAATACCATCGCGGATTCCATTGATCAGAACCTGGCGGGAAAATGAATAAGATCTTTGTGAACTCATAAAAAATTACTTCCTTCTCCTGCGTAAAAATCAGAGTTTGTTTGAGAAACCTTTCCGTAATCTGGGATTCGCAGCTTACGAAAAGGTTTTTTCAGACATGGTCTGATACCAGATTGCTACGTGCTTTGCACTCTCGCAATCTTCTGGTGAAAATTATAGCAAGTTTCGACAGGTTCGTAAACTCTTATTTTGTTCTTGTTCGTTTCACGCAGCCACTGCTTACACCTGCGTTTCTAAGTCTGTTGAACTGAATTGTATAAAATTATGTACAAAAACAGAAGATAACGCTTGAAAATAGAAGAAAAATCCATTAATATCTATGTATACAAAAAACATTACCGAAGGTGGTGCCTACGATGAAACTGCGTGCGCTTGCAAAAATAAATCTTGGTCTTGATGTGACCGGAAAAAGAGAGGATGGTTACCATGAAGTCCGCATGGTAATGCAGACGATCCAGATGTACGATCAGCTGGAAATAAAGGAGAGCAAAGAACCTGGCATAAGGCTGACAACCAATCTGCCGTTCCTTCCGTGTAATGACGGAAATCTCGTATACAAAGCGGCCAAGCTTCTGATGGATGAATTTGATATCCATCAGGGAGTCGATATGAACCTGACAAAATTTATCCCGGTAGCGGCCGGCATGGCGGGCGGAAGCTCGGATGCGGCAGCAGCACTGGTAGGAATTAACCGCATGTTTCAGCTTGGTCTGACAAAACGCCAGCTGATGGAGCGGGGTGTGCAGATCGGAGCGGATGTTCCGTACTGTGTGATGCGCGGTACAGCGCTGGCAGAAGGAATCGGCGAAAAGCTGACATCCCTTCCCGGCGTACCGATGTGCTACGTGCTGATCGGAAAACCGGGCATCAATGTTTCGACGAAATTTGTCTATGGAAACCTGCATCTTGATGAGGTGACGGAGCATCCGGATATCGACGGCATGGTAGAGGCGATCCGAAATCATGACCTGTACGGCATCACGGACCGCATGGGAAATGTGCTGGAATCCGTGACGTGTCCGGCGTATCCGGTGATCGATGAGATCAAGGCACAGATGATGAAAAACGGTGCGGTCAATGCGATGATGAGCGGCAGCGGCCCGACCGTATTCGGCATTTTCGACGATCCGGACAAGGCAGAATTTGCCCGCGATCAGTTAAAAATAAGCGGACTGTCGAAACAGACATTCCTGACTACTGTATCAAAACCGGGAGGTACAAAGTATGGCAAAAAATGAGTTAGACCTGCAGATGGAGGATTATCAGTACCTTCCGCTCCGCGATGTCGTGTTCCGCACGCTGCGCCAGGCGATTCTGCGCGGGGAGTTAAAGCCGGGTGAACGGCTGATGGAGATCCGGCTGGCAAATCAGCTCGGCGTTTCACGTACGCCGATCCGTGAAGCGATTCGCATGCTGGAATTGGATGGCCTTGTAATCATGGTGCCGCGAAAGGGTGCACAGGTGGCGCAGATCACGGAAAAAGATCTGAACGATGTGCTGGAGGTGCGGCTCGGACTCGAGGAGCTGGCGGTAAAACTGGCGTGTCAGCGGATTACAGAGAGCGAACTGCAGAAGCTTTATCAGGCATCGCGCAGCTTTGAACAAATGCTGGAGACAACAGAGACGGATGATCTGCAGAAGCTTGCACAGGCAGATGTGGCATTCCATGATGTGATTTATCAGGCGACGAACAACGAGCGCCTGATTCAGCTGCTGAACAATCTGCGGGAGCAAATGTACCGTTACCGGATTGAATATTTAAAGGATGTAAAATCCCGACGTTCCCTGGTCGAGGAGCACGATGCCCTCTATGAACGTATGAAAAATCGGGATCTTGCAGGCGCACAGAAGATGATCCGCGAGCATATCGAGCGACAGCAGGAGAGTATTATGCAGACCGTACATCACCAGAGCATGACGGGTGTAGAAGAAAAATAAAAGCGTATAAAATTTCGAAAAAGGAACATTCTGTTACAGAGTAAAAAATCGTGACAGAATGTTTTTTTATGAAATTTTGCAGAGTATATTTCTCCAGATGGTTTTTCGGAAGCTTTCAAAAGGAGGAGAAGGAGGGACGCAGGCATGGAAAAAGAGAAGACGCAGATTTCACTCACACTGGCGGAAAATGAAAGCGTGATCCGTACATGGTGTGAAAATTGCGATGATATTCAGATCCGCCCGATGAAACTCGGCAAAACGGGCGGAACCGGTGCGCTGCTGATCTACGTAGAAGTGGCGGTGAGCTGCGTTATGTTGAAGGATTCCGTGATCGGGAAGCTGTTGAACCGTCTGATGGAGGTTCCCGAGGCAGATATCCCGGGGGCTCTCTCGGAAAATCAGCTCGGAATTTCGGATGCACTGGAATTTGATACCATGGAAGCTGCGTTCGCTTCCATGCTTGCGGGAAATGCAATTCTTTTTGTGGATCATTATGACCGTGCAGTCAAGATCGGATCGAAGGGTTATCCCAATTTAGGAGTGCAAAAAGCGGAGTCCGAAAAAGTGCTGCGCGGCTCTAATGAAGGTTTTTCCGACTCTGTCAAAACCAACACGGCACTCGTCCGCAAGCGTCTGCGGACCACCGATCTGAAAGTGGAGGAGATACATTTTGGTGCGCGTTCTGATACGGTTCTGGCTCTGGTGTATGAGAAAGAGTTGATTTATCCGAAATTTCTGGAAGAGGTAAAACAGCAGATTGCCGGCTGGGAGGTGGACGGCGTTTTTGACAGCGGCATGGTCGAGCAGCTCTGCGAACCGCAGTGGAAATCGCCGTTCCCGCGATTCGAGACGACCGAACGGCCGGACCGCGCGGCGATGGAGATTCTGGACGGAAGAATCCTGCTTTTATGTGATAATTCCCCGGTCGGGATTCTCTTCCCGGCATCATTTGACAGCTTTTTAAAGGTCAGTGAGGACCGGTATCATCATTTTCTGATCGTCTCATTTGAGCGGCTGCTGCGGTATGCGGCGGTCTTTCTCGCCCTGTGGATTTCGGGCGGATACCTGGCTGTCACGGGCTTTCACACGCAGGTGCTTCCGACCAAACTCCTGCTGGCGTTCGCCGAAGCGCGGAAAGGCGTTCCGTTCCCCGGCATTCTGGAAATTCTTCTGATGGAATTTGCTTTTGAACTGATCCGCGAGGCCGGTGTGCGCATGCCGGGGCCGCTTGGCGGGACGATCGGAATTGTGGGCGGGCTGATCATCGGAGATGCAGCGGTTTCCGCCAATCTGGTGAGCCCGATGACCGTCGTTGTGGTTGCGGTTTCGGCGCTCTGTTCGCTGGCGATTCCGAACGAAGAGTTTGGTGCGCCGTTCCGGCTGCTGAAGTTCGGCTTCATTTTGCTCGGCGGATGGCTCGGCATTTTCGGCATGGTGCTCGGCACGTTTCTTCTCGCGGGTCATCTTGCCGGGCTTACGAGTTTTGGCATTCCCTATCTGATGCCGTTCGTCGGGAAAGGACTTGCGGGCTACCATGCGCCGAAGGATTCCGTATGGCGGCCGCCGCTGCATCAGATGCGGGAGCGGCCGGTCTTTACAAAGCGCAATCAGAGAGTGCGGCTGCGGAAAAACAGAAAAGCTGCGGAGCCGGAAGAAAAACAGGAAAGGGGAGAGTGACGCATGTTTTCGGAAAATGACAGAATTTCACAGCGCCAGATGGAACGCCAGATCGTGCTCGTTCTGCTCTGCCCGGCGTTCTGGCAGCTCGCGGCGTACAGCGCATCGGACGGCCTGCCCGGTATGGCAGGGATTTTCGTTGGATATGGGCTGCTGGCGGTGTGGTGCATTTATCTCGTGCGCCTTGGCGGGCTTTACTGCCGCCTGGAAAGCGTGATGGGAAAGGCTGGGAAACTCCTTCTGGCAGTGATGTATCTGTGTTATCTGCTTTTCCTCGGCGGAACACTGCTTCGCAGAATGGCAGAGCTTGCCGCCGCGTATCTGACAGCGGGTGTACCGCAGGAGCTCTGCGGACTGTTTCTGCTCGCGGCGGCCGGGTTTGGTGTCGGCAGTGAAGTACAGAAAAGAGGACGGCTGGCGGAAGCACTCTATCCGTGGATTGTGGGCGGGATTTTGATTCTGCTTCTGCTGACGGTTCCGCAGATGCATTTTTCCTCGTTTGAGGATGCCTGGAAGACAGCAAAGTCTGTTGAAATTGTGGATAACGGAATACTTTTTGGGTGGAATGTGTGGAGAACACTGGAAAATGGAACACCGATTGCGCTGCTGCCGTTTTTACTGGGGCATGTGCAGAAAGAGCACAGGAGTGTCATTCTTCCGGTGACGCAGAGTATCTGGAAAACGGGGCTTCTTGTAATTGCAGGAAGCATGGCGCTGCTCGGCGTTTTCGGCCGGCGCGGCACGGCTGCGGCGCAGGACCCGCTCTTACTGTTAATGGCAGGAACGAGCCTGCCAGGTGGATTTCTGGAGCGGTTTGATATTCTGTGGATGGCATTTCTTTTGATGGGACTGCTGTTCACACTGGGAAGTCTGCTGTTTTACGTATCGCTGATCGGAGAGAAGACGGGACTGTGGAAACCGCAGAATCTCTATGTACAGATCGGTACAGTGCTTTTTATATGGCTGCTGTCATGCGCGGAAAGCGGCTGGTCGGTCCGATACGGTTACTTTCCGTTTTTCCTTGCCATCACGGTGCTGCTCGGCTTCTGCCAGAAGCATATGAAAAAACTGCGGCTTGTGTGTCTGGCGCTGGGCAGTATGATTTTCCTGTCATCCTGCGGGGCAGTAGAGCCGGAAAAGCGGCTGTATCCACTGGCGGTTGCCTTTGATTATATGTCGGAAGAGGCGACTGCGCCGGAAAACAGTGAAACTGGGGAAGAAACCGGGACGGCGGTCAGTGAGAGCGGCGGAGAAAAGGAGACGGCTGGCGGTAAATGGCGCGTCTGGTATGCGCCTGCGAATCTTGCGGTGGTGACCGGCCAGGGAAAGGATGAGCAGGAGGAGGGAACCGACGAGGACCCCGCATCGCTGTTCTTTGAAGCGGAGACGTTTGAGGAGATTGCGCAGCAATATGACAGCACAGAGGAATATGATCTCGACACCGGACACGTCCAGGCGATTGTATTTTCCGATGCACTGCTCAGTGACCGGGGACGGATGGAAGAACTGTTGAAGTACCTGGAACAGGACCGTGCGCTTGGACACAGTGCCTATCTGTTTCACGCAGAAAAACCAGAAGATATCATGGAGCAGAACGGAAAACAGGTGGAGTCCGTCGGTGAGTACCTGTGCGGAATTTATGACAACCGGGTGAAAAGAAAAGAGGCGGTGACACTGGCGGACTTGTGCTATGCGTTGGAAAACGAAAGGAGCATTCCGTGGATTCCGAAAGCGCCGTAAAAGGTTTAAAGTGTATGGAATATCGGAGCGGGTAGTGAGTGTCTGTGTATAAAAGTTTTGAAATCCGGCAAAACTGGAAAAAACAGGAGGCAGCATATGAATGAGAAAAAAGTACAGAGCCGGAAACGGAATCAAAATCAGACACAGAAGAAATCCAGGGACAGGCAGGCGCAGCCCCGAAATACATTTGGGAACCAGCATAGAAGTCAATTCCAGGCGGCATTTCAAATTTTCTGCCGCCGCTGGCTCCCCGTCTGCATTGCGGCGCTGATCCTTTCCGGAACCGCCAATCTTCTCCGCGAGTCCCGTCTGCAGCAGGAAGTCGCTGCAAAGATCGTGCGCTTTCACGTAAGAGCCAACAGCGACTGCGCCTCCGACCAGCAGATCAAGCTTCAGGTACGCGATGCCGTTGCCGAAGAACTGCAGACGATCCTGCACGGAGCCGAAACAAAAGCAGAAACCGAAGAAATCCTGCGTGAAAACGAGCCCTCCATCCGTGCCGCCGCCCTTCAGACGCTGCGCGCAGGAGGCAGTACTGACGATATCACCGTAACGTACGGAAAAGCCAGTTTTGAGGAAAAAGAAACGGGCAATTATATTCTCCCCGCCGGAACGTACGACGCTCTTCAGATCAACATCGGCAGAGCCAAAGGGCATAACTGGTGGTGCATGCTGTATCCGTCCATATGCTTTTCGGATGCCCTGCGCCCCGTAAACGAGGACGGCGAAAGTGCAGAAAAAGTCGAAAAAAGCCGGATTCCGCTGCAGAATCTGTTGAGTGACGCCGCCTACCGCGAAATCCTGAAAAGTGACCGGATTTCGTTCCGGTTTTTCTGGCGTTAAGCGGATTTTTCGAAAGACTTTCAAGAGAAATGATTGCAATATTCCTCCATTCGGGTTAAAATAATGTATCAGCGACCTATTTTAACCAGGGTCGTGAAATGAAAAAAGAAATGTAAAAATTCAGATATATTAAATATAGAAATGAACCCCATTCGGCATGACAAAAAAGTAATGCCGGATGAAAAATGGAGGAAAGTATGAAAGCAGACAGACAGGCGCCGATCGGCGTCTTTGATTCCGGTGTTGGCGGACTGACCGTAGTGCGTGAGATTATGCGAAACCTGCCCGACGAACGAATCGTATATTTTGGAGATACTGCGCGTGTGCCGTACGGTTCCAAATCGAAGAACACCGTCATCCGTTATTCCCGTCAGATCGTACACTTTCTGGAAACCCAGCAGGTCAAGGCAATCGTCATCGCCTGCAACACCGCAAGTGCGCTGGCACTCGATACGATCGAAAAAGAGATTGATCTCCCGATCATCGGCGTGGTAAAACCGGGTGCACAGATGGCCGTCGAGACGACGCAGAACAAGCGCGTCGGCGTCATCGCAACCGAGAGCACTATTCAGAGCGGCCTCTACCAGCAGCTCATTACCGAGGCAGATCCGGCGATCACCGTTTACGGAAAACCGTGTCCGCTGTTTGTGCCGCTCGTGGAAGAGGGCTGGACAAAAGATCCGATCACCGAGGAAGTGGCGCGCCGCTATCTGGCAGAGATTCTGGATAAAGACATCGACACGCTGATTATGGGATGCACCCACTATCCGCTGCTGCGTTCTCTGCTGCGGAAAGTAGTCGGAGAAAAAGTAACACTCGTCAACCCGGCATACGAAACCTCACAGGCACTGCGCAGACTGCTGCGGGAGCTGGATCTGGAGAATCCGGGAAACGATGAGCTGGGCCGTCAGAAATACCAGTTCTTCGCAAGCGACGGCGTGGAGCGGTTCAATGCCTTCGCACATTCCGTTCTGCCGGAGCAGATCAGCGATACGAAACAGGTACAGATTGAAAACTATTAAAAACGACATACAGAAAAGAGAGAGGAACACCAGAAAAGGATGGAAAAAGACGTACTCATCAGCATCCGCGGACTGCAGTATCTGATGGATGAGGAATCCGGCGAACAAGAACCGGTGGAGGTTATGACGACGGGTTCGTACTACAAGAAAAACGGCCATCACTTTCTGATCTACGACGAGGCAACCGAAGGCTTTGACATGATGACGCACAACATGATCAAATTTACGGAAAACGCCCTCGAGGTGCGCAAGCGCGGCCTCATTGATGTCCATATGATTTTTGAGGAAGATAAAAAGAACATTTCGTTTTATCATACGCCATATGGCATGATCAACATGGGAGTTGCGGCGACGAAGGTCAGAATGAAAGAGACGCCGGATCAGATTTTACTGAAGGCAGAATACGCGCTCGACATCAACGACAGCTACGTGGGGGACTGCGTAATCGATATCGAGGTAAGACCGCGGGAAGGCGGAAAACTGAATTTATAAAAAAATACCCGGGAAGAATGAAAATCATTCAACTCGGGTATCTGCATTTTCAGATGAAATTTTATTTTTCCTCGCCGCGTGCCTTGCGGAGCATTTTCTGCCAGAAGCCGTTTTTCTTTGCCGGCTGCTCTAAAGAACCGCGGATGCCGCGAACTCCGGTGATATAGATACCGCTTACGGTAGCCTTGACTTCTTTTTTTACCGGGATCTGATCGAAGATAGCAGCGTCGCAGATCAGGGTCATGATTCTCGGACCGACTTTTGCTTTGACGATCGGCAGTTTTGCACGACGCATCATTTTCGGTGTCTGGTCGATGACCATCTGTGGAAGTCCGGAATCTTTCATGCGAAGCTTTTTCTTATCTATGATCAACATGGAGACAGTCTGTTTCATGGCCTCCATTTGTTCCTGCTGTGCGGCCTGTTTTGTCTGTGCTTTTTTACCGAAGTAATACAGCAGACCAAGGATGACAGCGATGACAGCTAATACGATTAATACGATAATCCAGGGTTTCATCCCTCTATTCCTCCTCTGCAAAAAATAATGTGGGCATCGGAACATACAATGCCAGTCTATGAACATTCTAACATTGATTTCGGCAAAACGCAAACACATTTTAGCGCAATCCAGGCGATTTTACGGTCGAAAATCATAAGAATTTCTAAAATCGGAGCCCCAGCCTTTTTTTTACCAGACAAGTATGGTAAAATGAGATTTACAACGCGCCGGGAACGGCGTAGTATGGAGGAAAATTCAAGAATGAAAAGAAAAGCAGCAGTCATGCTTCTGCTCATGACACTGGGAGCAGCCAGTGTGAGCGGATGTGGAAAAAACAATACAACAAGCAGCAGTTCCGTATCAAGCGCAAGCAGCACAAGCGCTTCCTCAGCATCCGATGCGTCGAGCGCAGGCAGCACATCGTCCGACAGCACAGCTTCTGAGGAATACGCTTCCCCGAGTGATGTAGACGGGATTACGGTTGTCGATGAGGAAGTTGATCCGGCAGAGTGTGTAACACTTGGAGATTACAAAAAGCTCACACTGGAAAAGAAAGTAGAGCAGGTAACGGATGATGACGTACAGACGGCCATTATGGCAGAGACAGCTGTCACCATGGACGATCCGGATGCCACCGTACAAAAAGGCGACACCGCCGATATTGCCTATGTTGGCAAAGTTGATGGCAAGGAGTTTGACGGCGGAAGTAGCGATTCCTACAATCTGGTGATCGGATCCGGTACCTTCATCGATGGATTTGAGGATGGTGTCATTGGAATGAAAACAGGGGAGACAAAGGATCTGAACCTGAAATTCCCTGACAGCTATCAGAGTACCGATCTGGCAGGAAAAGATGTTGTGTTTACCGTTACGGTAAATGCGTTTACCCGCCCGGCAGAAAACATTGACGGATGGGAACTCGACGATGCATGGGTAGCAGAGAATACAGATTACAGCACTGTGGAGGAATACCGTGCCGGAAAACGCGCAGAGCTGGAGGCTGCAAATGAGACGACAGCGGAAAATAATCTGCAGAATGACGCGATGCAGCAGATGGCAGACGGCTGTACGTTTCACAAAATTCCGAAATCCTATATCACCCTTGGCGAAGAAGATTACGATAAACGGTATACCACTTATCTTCAGAATTACGGCATTTCCCTGGACGACTATCTGGAGCAGTATGCGGACAGAGCAACCTACAATCAGGAGAAAGCAACGTATGCAGGAACGATGGCAAAAAGTGCCCTTCTTCTGGATGCCGTAAAAGAGGCAGAAGGCTGGACTACAGATGACCAGGATTACCAGCAGATCTTAAACGACGAGGCAGCCAATGCCAATATGTCGCAGGAAGATTTCCTGAAGGCAGCCAATGACTATTACGGGGAAGATACGGTAGTGCGCAATATCATGATGGAGCGCATGATCAATATAGTTCTCGACAATGCAACGGTCAATACTGTGACTGTGGATGCAGACGGAAATACAGTAGAATAAAAAGAGAAATCACCCCGGAAAACAGGATAAAAATTTCTGTTTTCCGGGGTGATTTAACCGAATCAAGTAAGTCCCCTGCTTCCATTGCGAAAAGCAATAAGCAGTGGGTGGGGACTTGCTTGTATCAGGAGGAGTGCAAGCTCCTTCTGATAAACTGCGGAGCAGTTATTTGGTTATGAGCAAGTAGCGAAGCGGATTGCGAATATCCGCTTCGCATGTGGGAAACGAATTGTGTTCGTTACGCCATGATTTTGCGGAACAGATCCTTCAGATCTTCTACGCTTGCATCCTTCGGGTTGCCCGGTGCGCAGGCATCTGCGTGTGCGGAATCTGCAAGGAACTGCAGATCTTCTTCTTTGACTGCCTCGAGAACAGATGGGATTCCAACGTCTGTGGACAGCTTCTTAACAGCATCAATCGCTGCTTTTCTGTACTCTTCCTGAGACATTTCGTCTACACCTGCAACGCCCATGGCACGTGCGATTTCACGGTATTTCTCACCGGTGCACTCCTGGTTGTATTCCATAACGATCGGAAGCATCATGGCACATGCAACACCGTGTGGGGTATCATAAACAGCACCAAGGGTGTGTGCCATGGAGTGAGCGATTCCAAGACCTACGTTGGAGAAGCCCATACCTGCGATGTACTGGCCAAGAGCCATTCCTTCGCGTCCCTCTTTGGTGTTTGCGACAGCACCGCGCAGAGATTTGGAGATGAGTTCGATGGCTTTGAGATGGAACATGTCAGTCATTTCCCATGCAGCTTTTGTGGTGTAGCCTTCGATTGCGTGAGTCAGAGCGTCCATACCGGTGGAAGCGGTCAGGCCTTTCGGCATGGAGGACATCATATCCGGGTCAACAACTGCGATGATCGGCATATCGTGCGGGTCAACGCATACGAATTTACGTTTTCTCTCTACGTCGGTGATAACGTAGTTGATGGTAACCTCTGCAGCAGTACCGGCTGTAGTCGGAACGGCGATGATCGGTACACACGGATTTTTGGTCGGTGCGGTGCCCTCAAGGCTTCTGACATCCTCAAACTCCGGGTTTGCGATGATGATACCGATGGCTTTAGAGGTATCCATAGAAGAACCGCCGCCGATGGCGATCAGATAGTCAGCGCCGGATGCCTTGAAAGCTTCTACGCCGTGTTTTACGTTTTCGATGGTCGGGTTTGGCTTGATATCGCTGTAAAGCTCATAGTCGAGTCCGTTTGCGGTCAGAATATCGGTTACTTTGGAAGTAACGTTGAATTTAATCAGATCCGGGTCAGAGCATACGAATGCTTTTTTGAAGCCGTGTGCCTTTGCTTCATTTGCGATCTCGGCAATAGCGCCTGCTCCGTGATAAGAGGTTGCATTTAAATTAATACGATTTGCCATGTTTGAAAAACTCCCTTCTAAAATGAATAAATGGTTTTACTGAACTTGTTATTATATTAACAAATCCGGAAGGGAAAAAGAAAGTGACAGAAGAAGCGAAGTGTAACACTTTAAAAAAAATCGCCATTGTGACAAAAACAACAGAACAAAATTTGTGAAAAATAACAAGAGCTGTTTGCGGGAAATTCTAAGAGAGCAGCTGCAGATTCCGGAACAGTTTTTTTAAGTCCTCCGGCATTGCCCGGACGAGAAGAGCGGCAAACTCGGAAGGTGTCAGATCCATGCCGGTAAGCACCCATTTTACGGTCATGGTGATGGAACCCTGACAGTACATTTCGAGAAGAAAATGTATTTCCGGTGAAACCGGACTGCCGCTTTTTTCGTGAATCAGATTTTCGTAGAACGCGAGAATCAGATCGAAATCGTGTTCACGCAGAGAATTCTGTTTGTCGTAGCGGAAGGCAGCGGCGAAAAAAGCTTTTTCTTTCTGAATATAGGTAAATTTCTTTTCCAGACTGTCAAAAACGGTCGTTCCGCGCCCCATATGTTCGAAGGATTTTGTCAGTAATTTATCAAAGTACCAGTTAATCAGATCGTATTTGTCGAGAAAATTACGATAGAAGGTCTGGCGGGTAACACCGCAGATTTCACAGATCTGGCGTACGGTGATCTCTTCGATGGGCGTTGTTTTCATGCACTCCTTCATGGATTCGGCAAGACGGTATTTTGTTTTTTCTCCTTTGGGAGCAGATACGGTGGAATGGATCATCCGGGCAGTTTCCTTTCGTTTCGAAAATTGTAACTATGCAGAGTTATGCATATATTATAACGCGAATCCGAAAAAATAAAAAGCCCTGAACATGTTCCGGAGATAAGATACAGGAACATATTCAGGACGATTTTGCCTATTTTCTTTTGTTTACGGCCTGTCCGACACAGTAGCATACAGCGGCAACAACCATGCCGTTGATGGAAGCGATGCCCCAGTGTAAGAGGTTCGCAACAATGGCACCGAGAATGACACCGGCAACCGCAAACCAGTCTACGGTTTTAAGCTTCGGCTGATCGGCTTCAAAGTCCTCTTTGTTCATGAAGTAGGCGAGCACCAGAATCATGCCGACCGGCGGCAGAGTACAGTTCAGAATGTTGAGCCAGCCGCAGAAGTTGTAGTACAGCCATACGGAGGCAACCGTTCCGATGATACCGGAAAGGAGAACCATCGGTTTTTTCCTCTGATGGAAGATGTTGGCAAGACCAAGGCCTGCGGTGTACAGAGCGTTGTCATTTGTAGTCCAGATATTAAGACCGAGAACGAGAACAGCCAGGTAGAACAGGTTCAGGCGGACCATAACCTCAAAAATATCGTTTCCGCCGACAAAGATGGAAGAAACGGCACCGAAGAAGAACATCAGGGAGTTTCCGATGAAGAAGGCCACAACCGTGGTGATGGCACCCGCTTTTCCGTCCTTTGCAAAACGTGCGAAGTTCGGGGTTGCGGTTCCGCCGGAAACGAAGGAGCCGATGACAAGACCGGCACCGCCGATGATAGTCAGAGATCCGCTGGATTTGGCAAACTGATCGATGATCGTTCCGTCGCCTCTCATTACGGCCATGACCATGGCGATCGTTCCGAGAATGGCAACACTTGGTACAGCGATATAGCTGACGATGGTCAGAGATTCAATACCAAAATAGGCAGAGGCGGTCATGCAGACGCCGGCAAGAATAACAAGTCCCCACTGTGCCGCAGTGCTTCCGCCGAGCAGCTCCTTGGAAACCGGAATTGCAAACATGGCAAGACCGACACCAAACCATCCGATCTGCGTAAAGCTGGTCATGGCTGACGGCAGATAGGAACCTTTTTCGCCAAAGGCTCTCTGGGACAAAAGATCAAGTGACAGACCGGTTTTTGCACCGACGTAGCCGAGCAGACCGGTATAAATACCAAGAATGATTCCACCAAGGATCAGTGATCCCAAAAAGCCCCAGAAATCGAGGCCGTCAGCGAGCTGCTGGCCGACCCACATGCTTGCCGAGAAGAAGGTGAAGCCAAGCATGATCATAAACATGGTTACTACATTTTTCCGGGCAGAAGACGGAACCGCGCTGTCCGCGAAGTCAACATCTTTTACTTTCTTTTCTTTTTCCATAATATCTCCTGAAAACTGTGATTACGGTTCGCCGAAATTCAGCGAACCGTAAGAAATGGTTTTTTGTTACAGCATGTATTTGCGAAGTGCTGCGGTAAACTCTTCAATTCGTTCAGCCGCAATTTCTTTCAGGGTAGCATCGCCAAGGCTTGCAATATAGCCTTTTTCCTGGCGGTACAGCCATTTGGCCACACGTTCATCGATTTCTTCGTAGTGATTGATGTGAATCCACTCTTCGTAGGATGCGCCAAGCGGGCAGCCGAGCTTCTCCTCGAGCAGTCTGGTGAAGTCGATCCGGTCGGCCTTCTCCAGCATTTTATTCCAGAAATCGAGAACCTCCTCGACATGCTCGTGGATTTCATAGCGTCTTGCACCGCCATCGTAGATGATGCATTTTTCAAACAGCGGATCGCGCATGGAAAGCGTTTCTCTTCGGAACTCCGGTGCAATGATACCGTCTTTCCAGTAGAAATCGACATCCGGCAGATTGATTCCGGATACGCCCTTGTCCTGATAGGTGCTGAAGATTCCTTCGTAATATACGGTGATAAAGCCTTCAAATTCCGGCCAGAACTCGCGGATTTCTTTTGTGAGACGTTCCAGGATTTTGATTCCGGTTGTGCCGCCGATCGTAAAGATGATAATGTTGCGAAGGGAAGCACCATGCTCACGATAGAAATCGGTTACGTAGCGCAGGCAGTGGATCAGCGTCTCACCCGTTGCGATAATATCGCCGATCAGAAGTGTGCTTCCCGGAACCATCGTCAGCTTGCTGTATTTGATTTCCAGCCCTGCGATTTCTTCCTCTTTAAAGACGCGCTCACTTGACAGAAAACTGATGTCATGTACACGAATGTGCTCACGGTAGCAGCTTTCCTCCAGCGGATAATTCAAAGCGCCGCGCAGGATGGAAAGGATGTTGGCTGCGGTTACCTTTCCCTGCTCTTTAAAATAATAAAGCATCTGTGAAGTAGACGGAATCAGGCAGTGATAAACCTCATATCCGACAACCTCCGGTGTGTTCAGAAGCTTTCTTGTCTCTGCTTCGGAAACGACATAGTATTCGTTCTCATAATCGCCGCCTGCGAGGCGGTAGCAGTCCACGCCCTGTTCCGAAAACTCCGGCACCAGTTTTACTTCATTCCATTTTTCCATTCAAAAGTTCCTCCCGGTTTTCCCTCTTTGGTAAACATGTTATAAACTTTTAACAGTGTAAGGGGTAGCAACCTGATTGTCAAGGGAAAAGGCGAATTTACATGATTTTCTTACAGAAGAAGGGAATGCGCCGCGAGAAAAGGAATTTTACCGGGTTTTGCCTTCTCCGGAAAAGTATTCCTTTGTAAGCTCCACAACCTTGCCCGAAAGCAGGAAGAGCGCAATCAGGTTTGGGATCGCCATGAGACCGTTGAAGGTCTCGGCAATGCTCCACATCAGGCCGAGGTTTGCGGTGGCGCCAAGGATGGCAACCAGCGCATAGGCGGCCATAAAATATTTTGTGATTCTTTCGGAGAATAAAAACTCGATGCAGCGTGCACCGTAAAGTCCCCATCCGAGAATCGTGGAAAAGGCGAAGCAGCACATCGCGAACGCGGTGAGCAGCGAAACCCAGTTTCCGTATGTAAGGGTAAAACCGCTGATGGTCAGCTCTGCGCCGGCAGCCTGTCCGTAGGTGATGGAAGTACCGCTGCAGAGAATAACAAGTGCAGTTAAGGTACAAATCACGATCGTATCAGTAAATACCTCAAAGATACCGAACATACCCTGTTTGACAGGCTTTTTTGTGTCGGCACAGGCGTGCGCGATCGAACCGGTACCAAGACCTGCCTCGTTTGAGAAAATACCGCGGGACACACCTTTTTTTACACTCATAAGCATGCTTCCGACGATACCGCCTGTAACGGCGGAGGGACGGAAGGCGCCCTCAAGGATCGAAACGAAAACAGACGGAATCCGGTTGAGGTTCAGCAAAATTACACCGATGGCAAGGACAATATAAAACAGAGCCATAAACGGAACGAGCTTTTCTGTTACCTGTGCGATCCGTTTGACACCGCCGAGCAGGATCAGCGCTACGAGTGCCGCAATGATGATACCCTGAATCAGGTTGGAGGTCGGGACCGCGTCCTTTGAGATCACATGGTAATTCATCAGTGCGGAGTTGACTGCGGTTGTGATGGTGTTGACCTGCGTTGCATTTCCGGTTCCGAACACAGTCAGTACACCGAAAGCAGCGAAAAGATAGGCCAGAAAATGCCATTTTTTGCTGAGACCGTTTTTGATGTAATACATCGGTCCGCCGACGAGTTCCCCGTTGGCATTTTTCTCGTGATAGAAAACAGCCAGTGTTACCTCGGCAAATTTCGTACACATGCCGAGCAGGGCGGAAACCCACATCCAGAACACGGCGCCGGGTCCGCCGATAGCGATAGCGCCGGCAACACCGGCAATATTACCGGTACCGACCGTGGCGGCAAGTGCTGTACAGACCGCCTGGAACGGTGTAATTGCGCCATCGGAAGCATCTCGTTTGCGGAACATTCTTCCGAGCGTTGTGCGGATCGCATACGGGAATTTTCGAATCTGGAGAAAACGGGTGCGCAGACTCAGGTAAAGACCGACACCGAAAATACAGATCATAGCCGGAACACCCCAGATAAAATTGTTCACGGCATTGTTGATGGTTTCAATCAGTTGGAGCATAGATACCTCTTTCTTTTTCATAAGCAGAAGCACTTTTTTGGAAGATCAGTGCTTTCATAAAGTAACACAATGCAAAAAGTATATCATCTCAGACGAGATTTGCAAGTTTTTTTCGAGAAAAAACGCGGAACCCCCAAATTTTTTGCGATTCCGGAAAGATATATTTTCTCTAGCCTTATGGGTTTACCATGAGCCAGGCGGTTTTTTCCGTTTTCTTCCAGTTTTTGTGAAGGAATGCAGCGAAATATGATAGAATAGAGAAAAAACAGAAAAGAGGATTATTGCCATGTTTCAGGTAATTGATATGCACTGCGACACCATCCCGGCGCTGCAGTGGAAGGAAAAACAGGAGCATCTTGCGGATGCGGATCTTCAGATCAATCTGGATAAGCTGGAAAAGGGCGGCAGCCTCTGCCAGTGCTTTTCTCTGTTTACGTTCCTGAAGGGACTGAAAGACGAAACACCGTTTGAGCATGTGAGAAAGCTGGCTGATCTCTGGAAATCAGAGGTGGAACGGTATCCGGACCGCATTTGTCAGATCAAAACGTATGCGGATCTGATGCAGGTACAGAAGGAAGGAAAAATAGGTGCGGTGATGACCGTCGAAGAGGGTGGTGTTTACGAAGGCAGTATCGAAAAACTGCACACACTGTACGATCTCGGTGTGCGGATTTCCACGCTGACCTGGAACTTTCCGAATGAGCTTGGATTCCCGAACCCGGCGCAGGAAGAGGGAAAGCCATATCTTCCGGATCTTGAAAACGGGCTGACACCGACCGGTATTGCCTTTGTCGAGGAGATGGAGCGGCTCGGCATAGTGATCGATTTATCACACTTAAATGATGCCGGAATCCGCGACGTTTTTGCGCATACGAGAGGTCCGGTCATTGCGTCCCATTCCAATGCGCGCGGCGCGTGCTTCCATCTGAGAAACCTTTCGGATGAAATGATTCGTCAGCTCGCAGAGCGTGGCGGCGTCACCGGTATCAATTTCTGTCCGTCGTTTCTGCGCGAGGAGGAGCCGGCAACGAAAAAGGCATCGACGATGGATATGGTACGCCATATGAAATATCTGCGCAACGTCGGCGGTATCGATATCATCGGCCTTGGAACCGATTTTGACGGTTTCAGCGGTGAAACGGATGTGCCGGACACCGCGCATATGCAGCATCTCGCAGATGTGATGAGCCACGACGGTTTCACCGATGAGGAGATCGAGAAGGTCTTTTCCAAGAATGTACTTCGGGTGTTTAGAGAATGCTGGAAATAAAACTACAGCTCCGGTGATGCCGCCAGAAGCTCCTTTGTATAATCATTCTGCGGATGCGCAAACAGTTCTTCCGTCTCCGCGTTCTCCACAATCCGGCCTTCTTTCATCACGAGAACCCGGTCGCACATCTGATAGATCACGTTGAGGTCATGCGAGATAAAGAGAATCGAGAGCTGAAGCTCCTCCTGAAGCTGAACCATCAGCTCCATGATCTGCTTTTGAATCGTCACATCGAGAGCGGAAACCGGTTCGTCGGCAAGGATCAGGCGTGAGCCCTGGATCAGTGCGGCCGCGATGCTGACTCTCTGGCGCTGGCCGCCGGAGAGCTCATGCGGGCGGCGTTTCAGGTGCTCTGCGGAGAGGCCGACTCTTTCGGCCATCGCAAGAACCCGTTTTTTTCGTTCTTCTTTTGGAACCTTCTGCATCCGAAGCGGCTCCTCTAAAATCCAGGAGATTTTCTTCGCAGGATTCAGGGAAGAAAACGGATCCTGGAAAATCATCTGCGGATGGTCGACCTGCGAAATTATTTCGCCTTCATCTGGGCGGATAAATCCTAAGATCACTTTGGAGAGTGTCGATTTTCCGCATCCGCTCTCTCCGACGAGACCGAGAATTTCATTTTCATGAAGCTCGAAAGAGATATCATGAAGCACCGTTTTTCTCTGCTTTCCCTCCTGATAGGAGGCAGAAATATGGCTGACTTTCAGAATGTTGTTCGGACTGATTTCTTCCATGGGTTATTCCTCCTTTTCCGCCGGCGGAGCAGCTTTTTTGTCAGAGCCTGTCGGCCATTGAGCTGTTGGAGCGATTTTGATTCGCTTTCGCAGCGATGTTCGTCGGTTCGGAATTGCATCGAGCAGGCGGCGGGTGTAGTCTTCCTTCGGGTGGAAAAAGACATCGTCTACACTGCCGGATTCCACAATCGTCCCATGATTCATGACGATGACCCGGTCACAGAGCGAACGGATGACGCCGAGGTCGTGTGAGATAAAAAGAATCGCCGTGTGATGGCGTTCATTGATTTTTTTCAGCAGCTTTAAGATCTGCGACTGAATCGTCACATCAAGAGCTGTTGTCGGCTCGTCTGCAATCAGAAGCTTCGGTTCTGTAATAAGCGCCGCAGCGATCATCACCCTCTGGCGCTGACCGCCGGAGAGCTGGTGAGGGTATTTGTTGCAAAGCTTTTCCGGGTCGGGAAGCTCGACCTCATGCATTATGGCAAGAACCTTTTCATGACGTTCTGCCGGTGTGCAGCTCTCATGAATCAGCAGTCCCTCTGCAATCTGTTCTTCGATGGTCAGAACCGGATTTAAAGAGGTCATCGGCTCCTGAAAAATCATACTGATTTCTTTTCCGCGGATGCGCTGCAGATCCTGGCTGGAAGCGTGCGCAACGGAAGAACCTTCGTAGAGAATTTCTCCGCCGGATACGGCGGAATTTTCCTTTAAAAGGTGCAGAATGGAGAGCGCCGTCTGGGTTTTGCCGGAACCGGATTCCCCGACAATGCCAAGCGTCTCACCTTCTTCTAAGGAAAAGGAGATGCCTTTTACCACTTCGGTCGGTGGCGTGGTATCGTAAAATGCAATTTTTAAGTCACGTACATCGAGAAGTGCCATATCAGTTACCGCCTTTCTTCTGTAATCCGTCGCCGAGGAGCGATACGCCAAGCGCCAGTAAAATGACAGCAAGACCGGGGAAAACAGAGCCCCAGGGAGCAGTCATCAGATACGTCTGGGATTCTGAGAGCATCCGTCCAAGCGAGGCATCGGGCGGCTGGACACCGATGCCGAGAAAGCTCATGCCGGCCTCGGAGAGAACGGCGTTGTTGAAACCGATTGCTGCCATCGAAAGAAGGGACGGGACCGTATTTGGCAGGATATGTACAAATATGATCCGAAGATGGGAAACACCCATCAGACGGGCACTTTTGACATAGTCCATATCTTTGCGTGCGAGAAATTCGCTTCTGGTGATACGTGCAAAGCTCGGAATGAATACGATACCGAGTGCAAGGATCACGTTGTATTTGCCGGGGCCAAGCAGCGCGATAAATACCAGCGCCAGCAGGATTCCCGGAAAGGAAACAATGACATCGTTTATGCGCATCAGGATTTCGTCAATCCATCCGCCAAAATACCCGGTGAACGCACCGACGAGGACACCAATGGTTCCGCCGAGCAGCAGAGTAGCGAAAGCGACGAAGAAGGTTGTACCGGTTCCTTTTAAGACGCGGCTGAAAATATCGCGTCCAAAGTGATCGCAGCCGAACGGGTGCGACAGAGAGGGAGCAGCAAACTTGGCTGCGCCGTTCATTGCATCCGGGTCGTACGGTGTGTAGAAAAAGCCGATCAGAAGAAACAGAAGCATAAAAGCGGTGAGAACAGCTCCGATGATCAGCGTGAGATTGCGTTTCTTTTTCATAATGAAAACCCTTTCCTTTGTCGTGGGCGGCTCCCTGCGACCTTTCGGTCGCGGGAGCTGATGATCGAAAGCTCCCGTCAGTCTTTTACGCGGATACGCGGATCAATTCTGCCATACAGCAGATCTACCACGAAATTGATGATAATAATGAGGGCGGCGATCAGTACAAGGATGCCCTGAACCACGGGGTAATCGCGGTTGGAGATCGAAGTGATCAGAAGATTGCCCATGCCCGGAATCGAAAAAACCTGTTCCAGAATAATGCTGTTTGCTACAATATCTGCGATTGTCATGCCCCAGAAGGTCAGTACCGGAATCAGGGCGTTTTTCAGCACATGGTGATACATAACACGGCGTGTACTGTTTCCGCGGGAATAGGCGGTGCGCACATAGTCGGCATCGAGCTGCGAGAGCACAGAGCTGCGCAGCATTTTGACAGCCATGGAACAGCGCGGAAGTGCAATAGCGGCAGACGGTGCAACAAGATAACCGATAAAACCGGAAAAATTTTCAGAAATCGGCACATAGGCGCCCGGCTGAAACCATTTGAGAATCAGACCGAAAAGATACGTGATCAGAATACCGATGAAAAATCCCGGCACAGACATGATCACCTGATTGATCGTCATGATCAGCCGGTCCAGATGGCCTCCGGCGTGCTGTGCTGTGAAAATGCCGATGGGAATCGAGACAACAAGGATCATCAGGAATGCGATAACGGTGATAGCGATGGTAATCGGAACTTTATCGCGGATCAGTTCTCCGACCGGCATCGAGTATGAATACGAGGTGCCGAGATCTCCATGAAAAAAGCCGGTTACCCACGAAGCGTACCGTTCCAGAACCGGCCGATCCAGCCCCATTTCCTTCTGCAGAGCCTCAATCCGCTCCGGCGTCGCCTCCGTTCCAAGCTGCGATTTTGCCGCATCTCCGGGTATGACGGAAAAGGCAAAGAACGATAAAAAGGATACAAGAAGCAGCGTAAGAAGGAGAGAGCCGAATTTCTTTGCAATGTATTTCATGAATGGAAATTCCTCCTTGTGTAATGTAGGATACTCCGGGAATTTTTCCCGGCTTATAAAAGCAGGCACAGAAAAGCTTCGGGCGTATCGGCTGAAGGTTTTCGTGCACGTCATTTTTATTGTAGACAATGCAGGTACAAATAGCAAGGTAAATTTGGAATATCTCGAACGGTATTGCAACAGAAAAAGGCCTTTGCATAACCGGTGCGGATTCTGCGAAAGCCTTTGCTAAATTGCCTTTACTAAGTCACCTTTTTAGTTTTCCATTTCCCGTCCGAGATACGTTGCCGCTACCTGGAGGAGTTTTTTTTCCGTGTCGCCCGGCAGGGAATCCCTGTCTTTGCCACAGAGAATGACCGAACCGATGGCATCACCGGAGGAGAGAATCGGAAAAATGAGCTCCGGCAGAGGAGTAGTATTGTCTGTGTTTTCCAAAATTGAAAAATAAGCCTTTTCACCGGGACGCGCAAGTACTGTTTTCCGGTTCAGAATCGCCTCCTCCAGCCGGCTGCTGATGGACTTGCCAAGATAATTTTTCTGTTCCGGCCCGTTTGCCGCCACAATCTGTTCCTGATCCGAAACACAGACGAGACATCCGGTCACCGTTGAAATTGATTTTGTAAACCCTGCTGCGCATTCCGCCAGCTCTTCGATCGGTGAGTATTTCTTCAGGATAATCTCACCCTCCCGTCCGGTATAAATTTCCATGGCCTGTCCCTCCCGGATCCGCATCGTGCGCCGGATTTCCTTGGGAACTACCACACGCCCCAGATCATCAATCCTTCGAACAATTCCCGTCGCTTTCATATGAAAAATTCCTCCTGTTTCCGCAATGTACTTTCCATAATTTGTGCTGTATGGGTAGTATGTGGAAAAACAGGTGGAATTATGCATGGAAAAAAGAAACAGTATTTCCGCTGTTTGCAGCAATTTCGGAAAAATACAGTGGAACAGCAGTGGTTAGTCTGGTTGCTCCTTTTACAGAAGACTGCGGTCTTTTCCGAGATAGAACAAAGCGATCGTATCCGGTCCGACGTGGCTTCCGGTGCAGTAATCGTAGGAAGTATTGATAAACTCACGCACCTTCACTCTTTTCTGGATTTCTTCCATCATATAAAGAGATTCCTCATAGGCATCTGCATGTGCGATTCCGACGATCTGCTTTTCCGGTTCTTCGATCGTTTCACAGAAAAGACGGATCAGTTCATTTAAAACGGCTTTGCGTCCGCGGACATTCTTGTAGGAAACAATATAGCCATCTTCACTTCCACGCAGAATCGGTTTGATTTTCAGCATATTTCCGACCACAGCGACACTTCCCTTGATTCTTCCGGTACGGGAAAGATATTTCAGATCGCCGACGGTGAAAACACCGTTCATTTTGCTAACGT
Source organism: Blautia sp. AM23-13AC (assembly GCF_003435675.1). Lineage (NCBI taxonomy): Bacteria > Bacillati > Bacillota > Clostridia > Lachnospirales > Lachnospiraceae > Blautia > Blautia sp. AM23-13AC. Next base: position 80,143 of record NZ_QTUL01000007.1, read on the forward strand.
AGGTTTCCAGAAGATCTGCCGCTTCGTCTACGTTCATGCCCCGATCGCGCATTTCGCTGGCATAGATGGCGAGGATGCCCTGTGCAAGAGAGGCATTCAGGGAATCGACGAGGCGGATTTTACGTTTTCCGCCGTATTCCTCAAGAAGCTCCTCGGCAGCAAGTCTTGCGGAGTTATAAGTTCCGCTGATGTTTTTGCTTAAGGAAAGATAGATGACATCCTGATCTGCCTCAAGAGCGGTGCGGAACGCATCCGCAAAATTTGCGGTGCTGATCAGTCCGGTCTTGATTTCACAGCCGGTGCGCATGGCATTGTAATATTCTTTTCCTTTGGAAAGCTCCTCTTCCGGTGACAGATCCGGGTCGAAGCAGACCAGCTCTTTTCCATTCACAAGATTGACGAAAGAAACGACATGGATATCGTATTTTTTCGCAGTAACAGCAGGCAGATTTGCCGCTGAATCAACAAAAACCTGAAACATAAATAAAATTCTCCTTTGTAGTGTAAATGTCCCCCAAAATGATGTAACTTTTGATAAGCATTGTAGCACATTGTATCACCAAAGAAGAGAGATTTCAATGGAAGATAGACAACATACTACAAAGGAGTGTGCCGACAAGTTGATTCCTGAAATCATCTGTTTTCGGAAGAAATTTGACCAGGTATCAATGCATAGTAATAATGACTAAAAACGGCAGATGTATTTTTAGTAAAAACCGCTTTTGAAATAAAAATAAAATCGTTTTATAATAGAATCATAGCGAGTAGTGTAATGATGTGGGAAAAAACCATATGATACTGCTCGCTTTTATAAAACTATTTTCAGGAGGAACCGTATATGCATGAGTATGAAATCTTTATTGAAGAAATAAATCCGTGTGGAGGGGAGAAACATAGTAAAAAAACTTTGATCGAAGCAGAAGCAGTCAGTCCGGAAGCTTATGTAAAAGAAAACGGAAGATTTCCGGTTCTTGAATCCATGTGCAATGAAAGTGGAGATGTTGTAATAGTAACAGGAGATAATAAAGGTTCTTTTGTACGCTATACTTTTACGGAATAAAAGTGCCGGTCGGTAAGGAGAAAATTTTGTTTGACTTTTTGAAAAAAGAGGCAATATAATTACAGAAAACGAGTGGCGAGTAAGCGTAAATCCAGTTTACCGGCTGCTCGTTTTTGGTTTGCAGAAAATAAATATTGCCGTGAAAAGTGTGTAGCCTGTCAGCGTAAGTCCAGCTTATAAGATAAGGTGAACACTTTTTTTGTGCCAAAAAGAAAGGAGTTAAAACAAAATGGCGGAAAGCAACAAGATGAAGGAGATGCCGGTGAATAAGCTGATGATCAGGATGGGAATTCCGATGATCTTATCTATGGCATTGCAGGCAGTCTATAACATTGTAGACAGTGCATTTGTAGGAAATATGAGAGTGGGAAGTGAAGAGGCATTAAATGCACTGACACTGGTATTTCCGGTACAGATGCTTATGGTGGCAGTAGGAATCGGAACCGGTGTAGGAACCAATGCGCTTCTAGCAAGGACGCTTGGACAGGGAAACGGTAAAAAAGCTGCAAAGGTAGCGGGAAACAGTCTGTTTCTTGGTGTGATCATTTATGTGGTCTGCTTATTATTTGGTATCTTTGGGGTGAAAGCATATATTTCATCGCAGACAGTAGACACAGAAGTACTTATATTCTGTAAGTTATTTTCTATAGATATCCGCTGATAGTAGGTATCTATGATATCCTGTAAAGTAATCGTATTCATTTTTTCTTCGGCAGCCTTTTGAATTTCATTATAAAATCCCTGCAAAGATAACTGAATGTTAATGCCAACGCCACAATCTGGATTGGTATGAGTATCTAAATGAAGCAATGGTTTATCACCTTCAACTGCTTTATAAATATCCAGCAATGTAATCTGATCGGCTGGTTTTGAAAGAGAAGGACGGGCATGTCCGGCTACACTTGTCATAAGTTCCGCTTTTTTTAGTTTTAACATAAGCTGGCGTACAAAGCCGGGATTTGTATGGACACTTTCTGCAATTGAGGCACTGGAGAGGGATTTTTCCTGGTTGATAGCAATCAGAACCATCACATGAACAGCATCACTTAATTTCGTTGAATATTTCATGATAAGAAACTCCTTGTAGTATGATATAATGATCTTGTTTTCACGTTTTTGGGATGAAAATATTTCTGGTTTGTTTAAAACATCCTAAGTTCTCAACAGTTCTTTTTAATGTGTTGATAAACTGTACATTTTTTAATGCTTTGATGATTGTAAATAATATAATTACAACTATAATGGAGATTAAAGGAAAAGTCAACACAGATACTATAAATGTTCACAAAGGAGAACTTATGGAATACAAAAATCAAACAGAAAATCGTGCATTTCAGGAAATGTTGCAGGCAGCAGTAAAACGGCTGCAAAATCGTTCCGGAGAGGAGATTGCTGCAAAAAGCGGGGCTGTTTTTCATAGCAGCCGGAATGTGCTTGAAGTACTGAGTTTTTATGAAACAATTGAAATTCAACTCCCTGAGTTTCGTATTAACTCAAACGTGGACGAATGGCATTATCTGACATTGCTGCATTATCTGGATATGGCCGATGGCACAGAAGGCTCACAGAAGCTCATTACTTTTGGTAACCTGAAAGATGGATTGATACGGGGAACCAAGTTTGACCGGACTGCAGAGCAGAAACTGGAAAAGCTTTTGCAGGATAAAGATCCTGAGAAAATTCAGAAAGCATGTAAAAACCTGGGTGCAGAATTCACAGAAACAAAGGCGGATCTGTGTGCTGTTTTTCCAGTTCTGCCAAGATATCCGGTAACTTTAAAGATATGGTTTGCAGATGAAGAATTTCCTGCATCTGGCAAAATATTTCTTCAGGATCATGCCGATCATTATCTGAGTGTAGAAGATGCGGTAACAGTTGGAGAAATTTTGCTGCAAAAATTATCGGAAGCCTTTTCTTCTCTCTGATCATGAATCAGAAAACTTTCCAACCCGGCTTTGATAAATTTGTCGATTACTGTCTGAATTTGTTTCCAGTCATTACAATGATTGCGGAGCATCAGTCTGTTGATGGAAAGGCAGCCATTCATTTGAAAATAAAAAACCGATTCTGCCTGTTCAAAGGTCAGGAGGCTGTGTGACATAAGCCAGGTCACATAGCCTTCTTTTGTATTTTCTGCTATTTTTTCCAGAAGAATAGGGGCAATTGCATCATCCAGAAACAGTGCCCTGTATTGTGATTCCATCTGTATTTTCTGACAGAACGGATAGGAACAGCTTTTTTGATTTAGACAGAATAAATGATCTACCGTTGTTAACATATCCTGAGTCATATCATTAAAAATATCTGATAATACATCATGGATATCGTAGTAATGAAGATAAAAAGTGCCACGGTTGATTTCAGCATTTTTGCAGATCTCTGTAACTGTAATTTTCGTAAAACTTTTCTGATTTAACAACTCTAAGAACGTATCTTTTATGGTTTGCCTGGTATAGCGGGTACGGCGATCTTGTTTTCTCGTTTTTTCTGACATTATATACTCCTGTATTAGTTAGTATCATATAATTTCTCAACAATTTTTCTGATGTGTTGAGTAACCATACAAATCTCACAGATTGATTATTGTAATTTATATAGTAACAACTATAATGAGGTTTAAAGAAAAAGTCAACAGATTGTTCAGAATTTTAGGAGGAAAAACATGGGACATGTAATTGCAGTATCAGGAAAAGGCGGCGTAGGAAAAACAACTCTTTGTGGATTGTTGATCCAGTATTTATGTGAAAGCGGAAAACGTCCGGTCCTGGCGGTGGATGCAGATGCAAATGCAAATTTGAACGAAGTGCTCGGTGTTGAGCCGGAGGTCACACTTGGGGAGCTGAGAGAAGAAATTGAGCGGGCAGGCATAGACCCACGATATCAGATTCCCTCCGGTATGACAAAACAGGCATATCTGGAAATGCGTCTTTCTGATGCGATTGCAGAAGAAGACGATTATGATTTGATGGTAATGGGACGAACCCAGGGACAGGGCTGCTATTGTTTTGTAAATGGTCTTGTGCAGACCCAGGTTCAGAAACTGCAAAGCCATTATCCATATATTGTGGTTGATAACGAAGCGGGTATGGAACATATCAGCAGAGGAATCCTGCCAATGATGGAAGTTGCCATTCTTGTAAGTGACTGTTCCAGAAGAGGTGTTCAGGCAGCCGGACGTATTGCAAAGCTGATGAAGGAGTTAAACTTTAAACCACAGAAAACTGGATTAATCGTGAATCGTGTTCCGGATGGAAAACTGGATGCCGGAACTCTGGAAGAAATTCGAAATCAGGGACTGGAATTGTTAGGGGTTGTGCCACATGATGACCAGGTATATCAGTATGACTGTGATGGAAAGCCGATCATACAGCTTCCGAAAGATTCTCCTGTAAGAAGTGCACTGGGAGAAATTGTAAAGAAGTTGGGATTGTGAGTTGGAGGATTGAAAGTTTGAAGATTGAGTAAACAGAAATATTATCTGATTTGGCATAACTAATTGTAAAGAAAGGAAAATCTTCATGAGAAATCATTGGGCAGAAATAGAAAAATATTTAGAAGACCAGAAGATAGCGCAGGAACTAATTGGAGAACTGAGAGATTTTCACATGCGTTATGAGGTAGAGGATCAGGTAAAGGAACGGGTAGAAAAACCGGATATCCTGTTTTATGGGAAAAAGATTCTGGAAATGTCAATAGCAGCGCTTCTTCAGGGAGATAACCTGTTACTTTCCGGTGCGAAAGCTACAGGGAAAAATGTACTATGTGAGACACTGGCATGGATATTCGGAAGACCGGAATACGACATTTCTTTTCATGTAAATACAGACAGTGCCGATCTGATTGGAACGGATACCTTTATAAATAATGAGGTTCGCCTTCGGAAAGGCCCCATCTACCAATGCGCGGAATTTGGAGGATTTGGAATCCTGGACGAAATCAATATGGCAAAAAATGATGCGGTTTCTGTACTGCATGCCACACTGGATCATCGGCGCAGAATCGATATTCCAGGATATAACAGGATTTTACTTCATCCGGCAACACGATTTATCGGCACGATGAATTATGGTTACGCAGGTACCAGAGAGCTAAATGAAGCATTGGTTTCAAGGTTTATGGTAATCGATATGCCTGAAATGGATGAGGATAGTGTCCTTTTTGTATTAAGGCAACATTTTCCAGATGGGAAAAAAAGTGCACTGAAAGCTTTTGCAGGACTGTTTCTGGATTTGCAGATCAAAGCTTACCATGGAGAAATCTCAACAAAATCTCTTGACCTGAGAGGATTGGTTTCTGCTGTAAAAGCAACAAGAAGCGGACTTTCTCCAATTGATGCAATCCAGATGGGAATCATAAATAAAAGTTTTGATGTATTTGAAAAAGAGATCGTAGAAGATGTGGTTTCTACCAGAATCCCATCTTCCTGGACCGGAAAAGACATATGGGGGTAAACTTGTATGGAGGATGTCAGATGGCCGGCGAAACAACTGGAAGAACATCGTCTGGAGATCAGCAATCGTATCAGAAATCTTTTTTGGACAGTCAGTGGTGATTATGATATGGAATTTGAACCGGACACAGAAAAATATGTTTATTCAAAACAAACGGTTCTGTATGAGGCAGTGAAACAGGGTGCCTTTGCACGATATTTTGATCAGAAGAAACTTGGCATGTATTTGATGAAAAAAATACATTTTTCTGCTGGAGAAGATATGCTTTTGCCTCTTGCTGGATTATGCATGGATGCTGCAGTGAATCGTTTTATCATTCGAGAACGTTTGGGAACAAAGGAAATCAGAGAACAGGCGTTCAGAGAATTGGAAAAGGCCGAGGAAGAACAGGTATCAGACAAAGCTGGAACAGACCTGATTCACAGGATTAGGCTTCTGTATATAAGGCATGTTCTGGAGAACACAGACGATGAGGGAATGGATCCACAGGCAGAGATTGCATTGTACAAGATTCTTTCTCTGAAGGATGCGGAAAATACGGAAGATGTCATAAACGTGATAGATGAGATTTATAATCATGTTCTGGATCCCTCTTTTGAAAAAAAGAATGGAAATCTGGAGAAGATTCTGAATTTACCGGATATGGCATTGACCAATGACGCGTGGCAGGAATGCATGACAGATGAACAGATGGAAGACATCATTCAAAAATATCTTTCTAATCTCAAAAAAAAGATGATGAGTCTGGATATCAGAAACAAAAAGAAAAAAAGATTTTATTTCTCTCCGGAAAATGAAGAAGTTCCGGAAAGCTCGGAGAATATAAATCCACAGGCAGTGCGACGGATACGGGAATATGTGGAACTGAATTACGGAAAATCGTATCTAAGTGAATCGGAGCAGGCCAGAGTCAACCGGAAATTTTGTACAGGAATCCATAAAAACTGTAACCTGTATCTTACAGATGGAATATTACAGAGCCCTGTGATTAAAAATAATCAATACCGTTTTTCTCAGCTTCAGTTTGAAAAAAATAAAGCCTATTATGGAAATAATCACTGGATCATTAAAAGAAATATTTCTGTGTTGGCAGAGTCACTGAAACGGGCCTTTATAATCCGAAAGGATGATTTTGTCAGCAGATCTGATGCAGGACAGCTTGTTCCTGAGAGATTATGGAAAATTGGAAGAACAGACGATGACAAGTTATTTAATAGAAAAAAGAGATCTGACGATTCTGAGTTTGTAATAGACGTCCTGATTGATTCCAGTGGTTCCCAGGCTGACAGACAGGCTCAGGTAGCGGCGCAGGGATATATTATCAGTGAAGCATTAAGCCAGGCAGGAATTCCTCATCGGGTGACAGGATACTGTGCTTTCTGGGGATATACAGTACTTCAGAGATTTCGGGATTATGAAGATCCAAGGGAAACAAATGAAAGAATCTTTCAATTTCGTGCATATGCCAATAACAGAGATGGGCTTGCACTGAAAACAGTCGGTTCCTCTCTCATGGAGCGACCGGAAAAAAATAAGATTTTAATCGTATTAAGTGATGGAAAACCCTGTGATATGAGCATACAACGACCAGGAACCCGCCAGCCCAAGATCTATGACGGAGAAAAAGCTGTGAAAGATACTGCATATGAGGTACGTCGGGCCAGAAATCAGGGAATTTTCGTAATTGGTATTTTTGTAGGGAATGAAGAAGAGCTCTCCGTGGAAAAGAGAATCTATGGAAAAGACTTTGCCTATATTCGTAATATCAGCAATTTTTCCCGTATGGTAGGAACTTTTTTGCGAAGACAAATTGATATGGAATGAAAATGGAGGAATCACTATGGGTAAAATTGAATTTGCCAATTGCCAGGATGTAAGAAATCAGAAAAAGATACAGGAATTAGATTGTCCACGCTGTCATGAACCGGGAGGTATTGAAGCCTTTGTGAAAGACGGGATACTTGCAGAGGATGGAGTATGTGATAACTGCGGATATATTCTTCCAGAAGGAACAGAACTGGAGGAAGTGGAGTAAGACAGTTTGAAGTATGGTCATATGTAATGCTTATTATTTAGAAAAAAGAAAAGGAGTAAAGATAGAGATGAAAATAGCAGTTTGCGGAAAAGGTGGATGTGGAAAAAGTACAGTAACCAGTCTTTTGGCTAAGGCTTTAGCCAGACGAGGAAAAGAAATTTTGGTAATTGATTCCGATGAATCTAATTATGGTCTACACCGACAGCTGGGTATGAAGCTTCCCAGAGATTTTACAGACTATTTCGGTGGTAAGCAAAATGTTTTAAATGATATGATGTTATCAAAATTTACTCATCAGTTTTTTGAGGAAACCTGGACTATAGATGATATACCGGAAGATTATTATAGTCTGAAGGACGGTGTAAAACTGATGACAAGTGGAAAAATTCATCAGGCAAATGAAGGGTGCTCTTGTGCTATGGGAACTGTTATGACTCAATTTATCCAAAATCTCAGGCTTACAGAAGACCAATTTGCGCTAATGGATATGGAGGCTGGTATTGAACACTTTGGACGTGGAATTGATAACGGTGTAGATTTGATATTGATAATCATAGATCCATCCTATGAATCCCTACAGCTTTCCAAAAAAATCGGGGAATTATCGGAAAGTATTCAAAAACCATTTTATTACGTTCTCAATAAAGTAACAAAAGAGAATCAGGAAATGATGTATGAAGCTGTATGGAATTCAAGTCGAGTCGCTGTATCTCTTAGTGCGGATCCTGGTATTATGGGAGAGGGACTGATGGGGAAAGAACTATCAGAAAAACCAGATGCTATTGAAAACTTAACAGAATTTCTACTTTCTATTTAACAGAATAAGGAGATTTAGGTGGGTATAGGATGATACAGATTGCAATTGTGGAAGATGAAGAAATTTACGTAAAACAATTAACAGAGTATATCCGGAAATATCAAACGGAAAGGGGAAGATCAATAAAGGTTACGGTATTTGGTGATGGAGAAGATATCACTGAGAATTACAGTGGCGGTTTTGACATTATTTTGATGGATATTCAGATGCGGTTCATGGACGGTATGACAGCAGCAGAAAAAATCCGTCAGATGGATCAGAAAGTAATTATTATGTTTATTACAAATATGATTCAATATGCAGTACGTGGATATGAAGTTGATGCAATGGATTATGTGGTAAAACCAGTTGAGTACTTTTCTTTTTCGCAGAAACTGGATAAAGCAGTTGGACGTATGCGCTCTGAGGTTAAAGAATTCCTTACGATTCCGATTGGGGAAGGAGTTGTGAAGATAGATATAGCAGATATCTATTATATTGAGGGGCAGAGACATAATGTAATTTATTATACTTCGAGAGGAGATTACTGTTCAAGAATTACGATGAAAGAACTCGAAGAAAAACTTGCGGTACATAATTTTTTTCGATGTGCAAAGGGATACCTGGTAAATATGAATCATGTAGAGGGATTTGTTGGTTCTGATTGCGTGATCCATAATGTGCATATACCGGTCAGCAGAACCAGAAAAAAAGAATTCATGAATCTGCTTTTGCAAAACCTCAATATGGAATGATTTCATGTGAAATGGAGGATACTATGTTATATCAGGATATTCCGAGAATTTATACGGCAATAGCAGAGTGGGGATCATGTTTGGTTTATCTTTATATCCTAAAAAAAGAAAACATGAAATCTGTACATTTTCTGGCAGGCAGTCTTTTCATGCTGGCAATGCAGAGTATCTTTCTGACTTTAACAGGCAGCGTAACTGAAATTTTGTGGATTCCCTGTATGATGATCGCTGCAGGTATGATGTATGGATTTCTTATGGTCGGAGGAAATATGAAGCCTCTGGGAGCGGCTTATTGCTGTGCCCGCGCATTTGTTCTTGCTGAGTTTACAGCTTCGCTGCAGTGGCAGATGGTATCTGGTGTACAGACATGGGGAAATCAGAGAATCTGGGTTGAAATTCTGATTACGATGGTTGTTTTTGGAGGCTGCTTTACGATTGACATTTATTTAGAAAAAGATCTTCTGAAGCAGAATTACCTTGAACAGATGACAGTAAAGGAAGTAGCAGCGGCGGCCATCATGGCTGTTGCAACCTTTGCTTTTAGTAATCTGAGTTTTTTAAATGAAAATGCACCATTTGCGAGCAGAGAACGTGCAGATGTTTTTTCTATCAGAACACTAATCGATTTTGGAGGAATTGCAATCCTGCATGCTTATCAGAGCAGAATCAGTGAGTATGTTGCCGAGAAAGAACTTTCAGTAATGAATGTGATGCTGAAAAGCCAGTATGATCAATACCGAAATTATCAGGACAGCTTGGATCTTATACAAATGAAATACCATGATCTGAAACACCAGATAACGGGACTTCGTGCGGAATCAGATGAAGAGAAACGAAAAAAATGGATTGATTCCATGGAAAAGGAAATCGCTGCTTTTGAAAATATAAGCAGAACGGGGAATCAGGTACTTGATACGATTTTGGCAGCTAAGATTTTCCATTGTCGAAAAAATCATATACAGATTACCTGTGTGGCAGACGGAAAATTATTGGATTATATGCATGTAACAGATATATGTTCTATATTTGGAAATGCTTTGGATAATGCGATTGAACATGTAATTTTGATTCCAGATCCGGAAAAAAGACTGATCCATCTGACAGTATCCGCTCAAAAAGGATTTGTGTTTATCAAGATAGAGAATTATTGTGAAGCAGAAATTTCCAAAAATGAAGAGGATCTGGTTACAACAACAAAAAAGGATAGTAAAAACCATGGTTTTGGATTGAAGAGTATTCGTACAGCTGTAGAAAAATATGATGGTTCTGTAGTATTTGGAGTACAGCAGAATTGGTTTGAACTAAAGATTCTTTTACCCAGAGTATTGTGATGCTCTGGGTATTTTTGTTGCCAAGCATACGACAAAAAGGTCCGGTGGACCTTTTTTAGTATTTTGTGCCATCTTTGCTGCATCTGGTGCCAAAAACGGCATGAAATAATAACCATGTTATAGTAATGCTAACAGGAAATGACACCTGAAAAAGACGAGAGAGTCAAAGGAGGAAAAAAGAGAATGATCAGTGTTGAAATGGAAGATGTTCTGGCGGTATTACAATTATGTAAACCGTATATTATCGGTATTGTTACTGCACTTGTAATTGGAATCGTAATTATGATCACATGCCGCAGGATGTCCAGGGACAAAAGATTTCTGATAAGAGGGGAAGCTGCGATCGCAATGGTTCTTGCAGTTGTTGTCTGCGTGAATATGATCTGTTTTAAACCAATGGCTACGTTGATTGGACTTGCAACGGGAAATGGAACTTTAAGCGATGCAACAAATGAAGAAGCTGCAGGAGTAGCGGAAGAGATAATGGAAGACGGAATTGTTCTTCTGAAAAATGAAAGCCTGCTTCCTTTAAATGAAACAAAAAAACTGAATATTTTTGGATGGGAATCTATTAATCCGGCTTACGGAGGAGCTGGTTCCGGTGGAATTAATGATCTGTATGATATTGTCAGTCTGAATCAGGGACTTGAAAATGCCGGATTTTCTATTAACCAGGAACTGGTTAATTTTTATAACAATTATGGTGCAGATAATCCGGAAATGTCTATCCAGAAACAGAGCTGGACATTACCGGAGCCACCTGTAGATACTTACAGTGATGAGCTTATTAAAAGCGCGAAAGAATATTCTGATGTGGCAGTTGTGGTTCTTTCCAGAAAAGCAGGTGAAGGTCATAATGATATTCCTATGGATGTAAGTAAAGCGGCATATGATAATAATTCAGATAAGTATGACGATTTCCCGGAGGGAGAACATTATTTACAGCTTTCACAAACTGAGAGAGATATGGTGGATATGGTTTGCTCAAACTTTGACAATGTGATCGTAATTTATAATGGAGCAAATCAGTTTGAACTTGGTTTCGTAGATGAATATCCTCAGATTAAATCTGTTGTATGGTGCCCAGGAACGGGAAATGTGGGATTTAATGCACTCGGTAAAGTATTTTCAGGTGAAGTCAATCCTTCCGGAAAAACACCGGATACATTCATTTATGATATGACGACTGCTCCGTGGTGGAATAATGCAGAAAAAACGGAGTATACAAATCTGGCAGATATGGCTGTTGAAGGAATGAACGCAGGAACCGCTCAGGTGTATGCTCCGGCATTTACGAATTATGCGGAAGGCATTTATGTAGGATACAAGTATTATGAAACAGCTGCACAGGAAGGTTCGATTGATTACGATAAGACTGTACAGTATCCATTTGGATATGGGTTGAGTTATACGGAATTTGAACAGAAAATGGGTGAACTGGAGGAAAAAGACGGACAGATTTCTGTAGATGTAGAAGTAACCAACACAGGATATGTTGCCGGAAAAGATGTAGTAGAAGTGTATTATAAACCGCCATATACAAATGGCGGAATCGAGAAATCTTCTGCAAATCTGATCGAGTTTGCAAAAACAGATCTGCTTCAGCCGGGAGAAACTCAGACTGTTACAGTTACATTCAGTATAGAAGATATGGCTTCTTATGATGAGAATAATGCAAAAGCATATGTTCTTGAAAAAGGGGATTATGTGATTTCAATCAACAGCGATTCACACACTGTGCTGGATCAGAAAACTTATACTGCAGGTGATGATGTAGTATATAAGGGAGAAAATAAAAGAGCATCAGATGATATTGCAGCATCAAATGTATTTGAAAATGCAAAAGGCGATGTGACATATCTTTCACGAGCAGAGCATTTTGCAAATTATGAAGAGGCTACAAAAGCGCCGGCATCTGCAGAACTGGGTGAGCCATATGTTTCTGAATATCATCTGAACAGCAACTTTGATAAGACTACATACCTCAATGATGAGGATGTAATGCCGACAACGGGAGCAGATAATGGACTTACATTAGCTGATATGCGTGATGCTGATTATGACGATCCTCGTTGGGAAAAACTTCTGGATCAGCTTACCGTTGATGAAATGGCAAATATGATTGCAATGGCTGGTTATCAGACAGCTGCGATGGATTCTGTGGGAAAAGTGGCTACACTTGATTTCGATGGACCAGCAGCAATTAATAACAACTTTACAGGAGTTGGTTCTATTGGATTTCCAATTGAAGTTGTGGTTGCTTCCACATGGAATAAGGAACTTGCACAGGCCTGGGGTGAATGCATGGGCAAGATCAGCCAGGAAATGGGTGCAGAAGGTTGGTATGCACCAGGTATGAATACTCATAGAACTGCATTTGGTGCAAGAAACTATGAATATTTCTCAGAAGATGGAGTTCTTTCAGGAAATATGGGAGCAAAAGCAGTAGAAGGAGCAAGAAACTATGGAGTTTATTCTTACATCAAGCATTTTGCTATGTATGAAGGCAACGCCAAAATGGTAAGTGTCTGGTCGAACGAGCAGGCAATCAGGGAAATCTATCTGAAACCATTTGAAATTTCTGTGAAACAGGGTGGCGCAAATGCGGTTATGGTTTCCTGGAGTTTCCTTGGAGATAAATGGACTGGAGAAAGCAGCAACCTTATGAAGACAGTTCTCAGAGATGAATGGGGATTCAGAGGAATGGCACTTACAGATTTCTTCCGAAACAATGGTCATGGATTTATGAATGCAGATGCAGCATTGGCAAATGGAGTAGATGCAATGCTGTCCACATTCAACGGAGAAGAGAACAATGTAGCTAATCCGGAGCATCCAACATCTGTACTTCAGATGAGAAATGCCTGCAAAAATGTCATGTATACAGTTGTAAGCAGCTGGGCTTATGATGGAAAACACAAAGAAATAGGTATGGAAAACTGGAAAAAAGCAGGAATTGGTATCGACGTAGTAATAGCACTTTTCATAGCAGGAATGGAAGTATTGGTAATCAGAGGATATAAGAAAAGAAAGAATGCTGAATAAGGATGAAAGAGGGATGGAAAACAGTTATGAAGCAGCAAAAATTGGTTGAAAAGATGACAATAGAAGAAAAAGCAGCGATACTCAGTGGAAAAACTGTCTGGCAGACCAGAGAAATTGACAGGCTTTCCATCCCGTCCATCTTTCTTTCAGATGGACCGCATGGAATCAGAAAACAGGCGGGAGCAGGAGATCATCTGGGACTGAATGCATCCTTGAATGCAACCTGTTTTCCCACAGCAGCGACGATAGCAAACAGCTGGAATCAGGATCTGGGGGAAGAGATTGGACAGGCTCTTGGAGAGGAAGCAGCAAGTATGGATGTAAATATCCTGCTTGGTCCGGGATTGAATATTAAAAGAAGCCCATTATGTGGAAGAAATTTTGAATATTTTTCAGAAGATCCATATCTTTCCGGGAAGATGGCAGCATCATATATTCGTGGAATACAGAGTAAAGGCGTTTATGCCTGCCCGAAGCATCTGGCGGTTAACAGTCAGGAACTTCGGAGAATGGCAATGGACGCAGTTGTTGACGAACGGACATTAAGAGAAATATATCTGACCGGTTTTGAGATAGCTGTTAAAGAAGGACACGCAAAAGCAATCATGAGCAGTTACAACCAGATTAATGGGATTTATGCTAATGAGGACAAACATCTTTTGACAGATATCCTGCGCAAAGACTGGGGATTTGATGGAATTGTAGTAACAGACTGGGGCGGAAGCAATGACCATGTGAAAGGTGTTGCTGCCGGATCAAATCTGGAGATGCCGTCCTGTGGGTACGATTCTGCAAGAGAAGTGATTGAAGCTGTCCGAAATGGAAAGCTGAAGGAAGCGGATTTGGATGAAAGAGTTGGAGAACTGGTGGATGCAGTGATGGAACTGACATCAGGGAAGAAGCTTTCAGATAAAAACTTTGACAGAAACGCACATCATCAACTGGCAAGGAAAGCAGCAGCAGAAAGCATGATTCTTCTAAAAAATGAAAAACAGATTCTTCCGCTGGATACCAAAAAATCCATCGCTGTTATTGGAGATTTTGCTTTTTCACCTAGATATCAGGGGGCAGGATCTTCTATGGTCAATCCAACAAAAGTAGAAGATATGTCATCGATTTTGCAACAATATGATTTGAATATTCTGGGAATGACAAGAGGCTATCATAGAAATGGAGATGTAGATGAGAATGATAGAAAGTTTGCATTAAATTTGTCTATGAATGCGGATATTGTAATTTTCTGCTTTGGTCTTGATGAGATCAGTGAATCAGAAGGACTGGACAGAACCCATATGCGTATTCCGCAGAATCAGATAGATCTTCTGCAGGATATCAGTAAAGTGAATGAAAATATTATTGGAGTACTGAGTGCAGGATCTGCGATAGAAATGCCATGGCACACCTGCTGCAAAGCGATTTTGCATGGCTATCTGAATGGACAGGCAGGCGCTTCTGCAACATTGGATATTCTGACCGGAAAGGTGAACCCATCAGGAAGACTGGCAGAAACATATCCCATATCTTATGAACAGACACCGGCATTTCGATATTATCCAAGTAATGAGAAAACATCGGAATACCGCGAGAGTGTTTATGTAGGATATCGCTATTATGATACTTCAAAAGTACGGGTGCAGTTTCCATTTGGTTTTGGACTTTCCTATACGGAATTTACATATTCTGATCTTATCATAGAAGAGGATGGAATCAAAGTTTCGGTTACCAATACAGGTGACAGAGATGGAGCTGAGGTTGTTCAGATGTATGTAGGACTTCCTAATGCAATCGTGTTCCGACCGGAAAAAGAACTGAAAGGTTTTGCAAAAGTTTATCTAAAGGCAGGAGAAAGCAGACAGCTCAGGATTCCCTTTGATGATAAGACATTCCGTTATTGGAATATAAAAACGAGACAGTGGGAAATAGAAACAGGAACTTATCAGATTATGGTAGGAGCCAGTGTTGCAGATATTCGTTTAACAGGTATGACCGAGAGAACAGGAAATAGTAAAGGGTATCCGTATAATCCGGCAAAAATGCCTTACTATTATACAGGAATCGTGCAGAAAATATCAGATGAGGAATTTCGTGAACTTCTTGGCCATGAGATACCGAACAGAAGATGGAGTGGAAATCTGGAAATCAATGATGCAATTTGTCAGATGTATTATGCAAAAAGCCGACTTGCAAGACTGATATATAGATGTCTCACAAAAATGAAAAAGAAGAGTGAGGCACAGGGAAAGCCAGATCTGAATATTCTTTTTATTTACAATATGCCGTTCCGGGGGATTGCCAAGATGACCGGCGGGGCAGTCAGTATGGAAATGGTATATGGAATTGTCGATGCTGTGAATGGTCACTTTATGCTTGGAGTAAAAAAAGTAGTTGGCGGATATTTCAGAAACAGAAGAAATAATAAGAAATATGAAAAATTATTAAAAGGAGCCGGAGGGAAGTGCAGATGAATCATATAAAAAATATATGGAAATGTTTTGAAGAGAAACATTCTGCTATTGCAAAATGGCTTTATCAGATATTCTATTTTGTTATATTCAGTATGGGCGTGACAGTATTCCAGTATCTTGTATTTACATTTTTACCAGGGATTTTGGGAATTGGTCTGGCTGGTACAGAATTTATGTGGCCAAAGGTTTCCATGAATCTGTTTGGAGTAAAATTTACATGGAGTTTGCTGGGGTATAATGTATTGCGTGATGCAACGGGGAATATACTGATCGGTGGTGGACTTGGCTATTTTATCAGTTATGAATTGGGGTCATTTCTTGCACAGTGTATTAATTTTCCACTGCAGAGAAATATTACTTTTAAAAGCCATGGAAATCCTGTATATCAGGCAATCTGGTATTTTGTTGCATGGGTGGTAATCTCACTGATTTGTAATGGATTTAATAATCTGTGGATGCCGGTTGCATCTGCATATGTGGCACCGGCAGTCTATAACATGCTTGTGACAATTATTACAGGTGGAGTTTCCATGGTGATTTTTTTCTTTGTGTTTAAAATTATTTTCCCAGAGGGGAAGGCTGAATAGAAGAAATTAGCAAGTATGCCTGAAATCTAATAATAAAAGAGATGAGGAGTAGTAAGAAAATCAGACAAATATATTTTTCCAAGAATTTGTCGTAAAAATGTGGTCAAACCAAGAAAATCGAGTGCGAAAGAGAATGTTACGCCATGCACAGCTCGGGAAAGAATTCCCTCGCTGTAGGGCTGTCGCCCTATAAAATAGCAAAAAAAGACGCCTTTGCAAGTAAACTAGCAGGGCGTCTTTTTTCACCATTTTGCATGGCTCGTAGCGTTCACAAATTCTTCACAAAAAATTAGCACTCGCCTCTTGACAGTGCTAATAATAAGTGTTATATTACAGCTAGAACAAAGGAAGAGGGATACAAAGAGAGGAAAAGAAGAAAACCTCCGGTATCCGGAAGCCTTTCCGTTCCAAAGAAACAGGTAAACAAAAAGATCCGGTGAAAAGAAAAACCGGAGAAAAAGCATGGATCAGGTTCCATGAGAAGAATAAGAAGGAGCGATGACTTATGTTAATGCCTAGTATTTTTGGAGAAAATTTATTTGATGACTTTTTCAACGATTTTCCGTTCTATGATTATGACAAAGAGATGAAGAATACAGAAAAGAAACTGTATGGCCGCAAAGCCAGCCATGTGATGAAAACAGATATTCGCGAGCTGGATAATGGCTACGAGGTAGTGGTTGACCTTCCGGGCTTCACAAAAGATGAAGTTCAGGCCACACTGGAAAATGGTTATCTGACCATCAGTGCAGAGAAAGGTCTTGACAAAGACGAGAAAGAAAAAGAGAGCGGCCGCTACATCCGTAAAGAGCGTTACGCAGGTGCATGCAGCAGAAGCTTCTATGTAGGTGAGGATATTACCGAAGAGGATATCAAGGCTGAATTTAAACACGGTCTGCTGAAACTCTTTGTACCGAAGAAGGAAGCAAAACCGGCTGTGGAGCAGAAAAAGACAATCTCCATTGAAGGATAAAAGAAAAAAAGCAAAAGCGTTTGCCGCCCGGGAATGTTAAAATTCCCGGGCGGCAAAATTTTTATCTTTTCTGGTACATCCCGAGGGAAAGAATCCGGAATACGCGGGCGGATATACGTGATTTTCGGATTCGGAAAATAAATTGTATACAATAATGTACTTGCTATTTGGGAACAGGTCGGATACAATAGGCGTGACAATTACAAAATGAGAGAACTCGTATCAAAAGGAGAAATCATGAAGAAAAGAAGAAGCGTACTTGCGCTGCTTTTAGTTGCAGCTCTTACTGTTGTACTTGGCGGATGCCAGGATGGCAAGGATGGGAAAGCAGATTCTTCCGATACCACAAGTTCTCAGGTATCAACGGAATCAACCCCGACAGGGGAACCTGTTATGGGAGGTTCCATCACGGTAGGAATTCCTCAGGACATTGAGGATAGTCTTGACCCACACAAATCTGTTGCGGCAGGAACGAAAGAAATCCTATTCAATATTTATGAGGGCCTTGTAAAGCCCGATGAAGAAGGAAATCTGAACGATGCGGTGGCAGAGAGTCATTCGATCTCGGAGGATGGAAAGGTTTATACCTTCAAGCTCCGGAATGGTGTCAAATTCCACGATGGAACGACCGTCACTGCAGAGGATGTAAAATATTCAATCGAACGCTGTGCGGGTATCAACGGAGACGGAACGCCTCTGGTAGAGGCATTTTCCAATGTGGACAAGGTTGAAATTCCGGACGAGAGCACGATCGACATCTATTTAAAAGAGGCAGACACCGAGTTTCTTGCCTATCTGACGGTAGCGATTGTACCTGAGCATGTGGAAGATCTGGAAGCAGATCCGGTCGGAACAGGCCCGTTCCACTATGTATCACGGTCCCCGCAGGAAAACATTGTCCTTGAAAAATTCAGCGATTACTGGGATACGGAAAATCAGGCGTATCTGGACAAGGTAACATTTCGAATTGTCAAGGACAGCAATGCAGTCGTAACAAACCTGAAATCCGGTACACTGGACATGTATGCACGTCTCAGTTCCACACAGACAGCGCAGCTTGCCGAAGATTCCGATTTTACGATTTATGACGGCGGTATGAACCTGGTACAGGCGCTGTATCTGAACAATGCCGTGGAACCGCTCAACAATGTGAAGGTGCGCCAGGCGCTGTGCTATGCGGCAAACCGCCAGGAAGTGCTGGATATGATTGCGGACGGAAAAGGAACGATCATCGGAAGCAGCATGTTCCCGGCATTTGGAAAATATTATGTGCCGGAACTGTCAGAGCGATATAATCAGGATATTGAGAAGGCAAAAGAACTGTTAAAAGAAGCCGGATACCCAGATGGATTTGAGCTTACGATTACAGTGCCGAACAATTATCAGCAGCATATCGATACAGCCCAGGTTCTGGTAGAGCAGCTTAAAGCGATCGGTGTTACTGCCAAAATTCAGCAGGTCGAGTGGGACAGCTGGCTGTCGGATGTATATGCAGACCGGAAGTTCCAGTCCACGGTTGTCGGCGTTGATGCGGCATATCTGACCGGACGCGCGTTGCTGGAACGGTTTACCTCAACATCATCCAAGAACTTTATCAACTACAGCAACGAAGAGTATGATAAACTGTATCAGCAGGTTAAGACCAGCACGGATGAAGAGGAGCAGGTTGAGATTTACAAAAAAATGGAAACACTGCTCTGTGACGATGCGGCAAACCTGTATATCGAGGATATGGCATGTGAGGTTGCACTTCGGAGCGATTTTGCGGGCTATCGGTTCTATCCGCTGTATGTGCAGGATATGGCGAAAATTTATAAAGTAAAATAGTAGCTATTCCGTTACGGCTCGCTGGGTACCGGTGGGCGGTAACGCTATTTCAGGCAGGAAAAAGAAAAACTCTCATTCGATTGTCAAATCTGCCTGAAAAGAGATAAAATCTGAAAAAACAGAGAAAAAGCGGCGCAGAATTGCTGAAAAGAAGCAGTCTGCGTTGCTTTTTCTCTCTGTCGATAGAATCTCCGAAAATATGTTAGGCTTGACTTTTTTTTCAACACTGCCTACTATAGAAAAAGACAGAAAAAACATAAGGGCTTCGCGGCGATGCGTGAGGCCCTTTTTATCTAAGCTAATGTTTCTGAATGTATTGTGGAAAGAAGGGGAACCCATGACAGATTTTCTGGTAAGATGTTTTGTAAAAGAGTATGAGAACACTGACAATGCGGATGTGCGGACGAGATATGGTATTTTATCCAGTATGGTAGGAATCTGCTGCAATGTATTGCTGTTTGCCGCCAAGCTGCTGATCGGTGTTGGGATGCATTCTCTGGCGATCATGGCGGATGCGTTCAATAACCTTTCCGATGCGGCATCTTCGGTCATCAGCTTTGTTGGTGTCAAGATGGCAAACAAACCGGCCGACAAAGAGCATCCGTTCGGGCATGGACGGATCGAGTATATTGCAGCGCTGATCGTTTCGTTTCTGGTTATTGAAGTCGGCTTTACGTTTTTAAAGAGCTCCCTGGAGAAAATTCGCAATCCGGAAGAGATCACATTTCAGATGGTTCCGTTTTTGATTCTGGTGCTCTCGGTTGGTGTAAAGCTGTGGATGGCGCTTTTCAACCGAAAACTGGGAAACCGCATTCAGTCGAAGGTGATGCTGGCAACGTCGGCGGATTCCATGGGCGACGTGATCACGACGAGCGCAACGATCGCTTCTATATTGATCTGCCATTTCCTTTCGGTTAATATCGACGCAATCGCAGGACTTGTTGTGGCGGTACTCGTTATGTGGTCCGGTATTTCCATTGCAAAAGATACATTGGAACCGCTGATCGGGCAGGGCGCGGATCCGGATCTGTATGCACGGATCATGAAAGAGGTTGCTTCCTATGAAGGAATTGTAGGAACCCATGATCTGATTGTCCACAACTACGGGCCTGGCAGAAGTATGGCATCGATCCATGCGGAGGTGCCGCGAGATGTCGATATCGAGGTATCGCATGATATTATCGACCGCATTGAACATGAGGTCGGCAAAAAATTGGGGATTCTGCTGGTCATCCACATGGATCCGGTGGAGATCCACGATGCGACGGTTCTTGCGACAAAGGAGAAGGTAAGAAACGTAATTTCCATTCTCGATCCGGAGCTTTCCTTCCACGATTTCCGTATGATCAACGGGGCGGAGAAAAAGAAGCTGATTTTTGATCTTGAAATCCCGTATTCTTATAAGAAGAAAGACTGTGATCGCGTGATCGGGCAGATCGGGGCGCTGATGAAGGAAATGGATGAGAAGTATGAATGCGTCGTCAACATCGACAAAAAATACGTGGCGGGAGAGTGACAACGGCCGGGTTGAGCCGTCAAATCCCTTCCAAAATGTTCCAAAAGTCAGTTTTTTGAAAAAAATAAAAAAATTTCAAAAAAGGTGTTGACTTTTCACTTGCGATAGTGTATTATACATTTTGTCGCAAGGCAATGGGCTATCGCCAAACGGTAAGGCAACGGACTCTGACTCCGTCAGTTCCTGGTTCGAATCCAGGTAGCCCAGCTCATTAAAAGGTCTCAGGTCTCGTACCTGAGGCCTTTTTCGATGCTCAAAAACAAATACAGCAGGAGGAACGAAACGATGAAGTATTCCTTTACGAGCAGAATCCGCTACAGCGAAATCGGTGAGGACGGAAATCTCACCCTGCCGGGGCTGATCAATTACTTTCAGGACTGCAGTACCTTCCAGTCGGAAGCGATCGGCGAGGGCGTTGCGGAGCTCAAAAAACGAGGCTGCGCCTGGGTGCTGTCCGCGTGGCAGATTCATGTGCGCCGCTATCCATCCCTTGGTGAAGCGGTAAAAATCACTACATGGGCGAGCGGCTTCAAAGGATTTCTTGGCATGCGTAACTTCACGATGGAAACAGAAGACGGCGAAATGCTCGCCTGTGCCAACTCCATCTGGTCTTACGTCAATATGGAAACGGGTCATCCCGTCCGCGCACCGAAAGAGACGACAGACGCCTATGGCATTGACGATCCGATCGACGAGGATTTCGGCGAGCGCAAAGTGAAAATGCCGGAAGCAGATTTCATCGGCGAACCGTTCCCGGTGCAGCCGCACAACCTCGATACGAACCACCACGTCAATAACGCACAGTTCATTTCCCTTGCCGGTGAATGCCTTCCGAAGAACTTCACCGTGCGCCGGATGCGCGCCGAATACAAACAGCAGGCGCACCTCGGCGATGTCCTGCATCCGCTGCGCGCCGAGACGGAAAACGGCTGTTTTATCTCGCTGAACGATGAAAAAGGACAGCCATACGTAGTTGTGGAATTTCAATGATTGTGGTACAATCGGAAAGAATAAGATACGAACGTAATAAACACAATGAGGAAAGGGGAATTTGCCATGAGAGCGCAGAACCTTACACTGTTAACCGATTTATATGAACTTACCATGATGCAGGGCTACTACGAGAACCCGTCCGATCAGATCGTGGTATTTGATGCATTTTACAGAAAGAATCCATGCGGCGGCGCATACGCCGTATGTGCAGGACTTGAGCAGGTAATCGAGTATGTCCGCGATCTTCACTTTTCACCGGATGACATCGACTATCTCCGTTCCCTCCATATTTTCAACGATGATTTCCTGGAGTATTTAAGAGGCTTCCATTTCACCGGAGATATCTATGCGATCCCGGAAGGAACCGTCGTATTTCCAAGAGAACCGCTCTTAAAAGTTGTCGCTCCGATCATGGAGGCACAGCTTGTAGAGACCGCGATTCTGAACATGATCAACCATCAGAGCCTGATCGCGACGAAAGCATCCCGCGTTGTTTACGCGGCAAAGGGCGACGGCATCATGGAGTTTGGACTCCGCCGTGCACAGGGACCGGATGCCGGTATCTACGGCGCGCGTGCTGCCATGATCGGCGGCTGCATCGGAACCTCCAATGTCCTGACCGGACAGATGTTTGACGTTCCAGTCAAGGGAACCCACGCACACAGCTGGATCATGAGCTTCCCGGATGAGTACACCGCATTCAAAACGTATGCGAAAATGTATCCGGAAGCATGCATTCTTCTCGTAGACACCTACGATGTTCTCGAATCCGGTGTTCCGAATGCGATCCGCGTCTTCAAAGAGATGAGAGCAGAGGGCTTACCGATGAAGGGCTACGGCATCCGCATCGACAGCGGTGACCTGGCTTACCTGTCGAAAAAAGCATATCAGATGCTCGAGGCAGAAGGTTTCGGTGATGCCATCATTTCCGCATCCAGTGACCTCGATGAGTACCTGATCGACAGCCTGAAAACCCAGGGTGCGAAGATCAATTCCTGGGGCGTCGGCACCAACCTGATCACATCCGGTGACTGGCCGGCATTCGGCGGCGTTTACAAGCTGGCAGCAGCAAAAGATAAAGATGACGCAGAATTCACACCGAAGATCAAGCTGTCCGAGAACTCCGAGAAAGTAACAAACCCGGGCAATAAGACGATTTATCGTATTTATGATAAAGAAACCGGAAAGATCCGTGCCGACCTGATCTGCCTCGCAGACGAGACCTTCGACGAGAGCAAAGATATGATCATCTTCGACCCGATCGAGACCTGGAAAAAGACGAAGATCAAAGGCGGAACCTACACCTTACGCGAGCTCCTCGTTCCGATTTTCCAGAAGGGCGCATGCGTCTACACTTCTCCATCCGTCATGGAGATCCGCGACATCTGCACCAGAGAGAAAGATACCCTCTGGGAGGAGTCAAAACGTCTGGTCAATCCGCATGAGGTTTATGTGGATCTGTCTGACAAGCTGTACCACATCAAGAGCGACCTGCTCGAGGAGATGAGCATGAAGGCTCTCGGCGAGCAGTAAGAAAGGAAGTCAAATGTTAAATATAGGAAGAAAGCAAAAGCTGGTAGTAGTAAAGAAAGTAGAATTCGGTATTTATCTTGGGGAGACCCGGGAAGCAGGCGAGAAGGAACGTGTTCTTCTGCCGATCAAACAGGTGCCGGAAGGAACAAAAGAGGGAGATGAGCTGGAAGTATTTCTGTACCGCGATTCCAGCGACCGTCTGATTGCGACAACCAGAGAGCCGAAGCTGGTGCTTGGAGAGCTGGCTGTCTTAAACGTAGCTGCTACCGGAAAGATCGGAGCATTTCTGGACTGGGGTCTGGAAAAAGATCTGTTTCTTCCGTTTAAACAGCAGACCCGCCGCCTCCATCCAGGTGATGAGGTTCTGGTTTCCCTCTACATCGACAAGAGCGACCGTCTCTGCGCAACGATGAAGGTTTACCATTTCCTGAAAACCAATTCTCCGTACGTCGTAGGCGATATCGTAAAGGGAAGAATCTACGAGATCAGCGGAAACTTCGGCGTTTTCGTTGCTGTTGATGACCGCTACTCCGGCCTGATTCCAAAGAGAGAAGCACAGGCAGACTATCATGTCGGCCAGGAACTTGAGTGCCGCGTTACAGAAGTCAAAGAGGACGGAAAACTCTCCCTGTCCGCACGCGGAAAAGCGTACGAGCAGATCGCAATCGATGCAGAGAGCGTTCTTTCTGTGATCGAGGAATTTGCAGGTGTCCTTCCATTTGATGACAAAGCATCACCGGAAGTGATTCAGAGAGAATTCGGCCTCAGCAAAGCAGCATTTAAGCGTGCGGTCGGCCATCTGATGAAAGAAAAACAGGTTGTCATCCGCGACGGTAAAATCTGGACGGCAGAAAAAGCAAAATAAGAAAAAATCGGGCACTGGACAGGAAGCACATCCTCTCCGGTGTCCGTTTTTTTTGTGTCAGACAGCAGATAAAATTTTGAAATTTTTTCTGCGCCCGGTTTGCGGTTGCGCGAAGAGAGGATTGCGCTTATAATATGATCTATATGACAAAAAATGACACAGGATCTGATGGAGAGCGATGAAGAAAAAGAAAAGTAAGAAAAAAACATCTTTTATTTCCAAAACCGCAATGACGGTTTTGACGATCATTCTGATTATTCTGTTTTTCTGCATTATGTCGATGGTCGAGAAAATACAGGGAACGGCCCGCGTTGTCAACTATGCCGGTCTGGTGCGCGGAAAAACGCAGCGGATTATCAAGCTGGAGGATGCGGGAGAACCGCAGGATACGATGATTGCAGACATCAACGCTTATATCGACGGTCTGCAGAACGGAAGCAGCGAGCTGGATCTGGTGCGCCTGGATGACCGGGATTTTCAGGATAAGATGACGGAGCTGGCATCGTATTTTGAAGAGCTGAAGGCAGAGATTCTGCTGGTGCGTGAAAAAGGATATGAGAATACCGCGATTATCGAAAAGAGTGAGACCTTTTTCAAAATCTGTGACGAGGCGACGGGCCTTGCGGAAGCGTATTCGCAGAGAATGGCGTCTTCGCTGAAGAAGCTGGAGCAGGTGGTAGTAGGAGATATCATCGGTCTGGTGTTTGTCATCGGCATGGAGCTGATCAAGGCCGTCCGCTATGCGGCGATGAACCGTATTCTGCAGAAGAAAGTCTATCTCGATGAGGCGACGGGCCTGCCAAATAAAAATAAATGCGAAGAGATTCTGGAGGAAAGCGACGGAGGAGAAGAAATTTCCGGCGTGTATGCGGTCTGCGTGTTTGACCTCAACAATCTGCGCACGATCAACAACAGTCTGGGTCACGACAAGGGAGACGAATATATCCGTTCCTTTGCCGTTCAGCTTCGAAAAGCAGTCCCGGAGGAGTATTTCGTCGGAAGAAACGGCGGAGATGAGTTTCTTGCCATTCTGCGCGGACTGAACCGCGAAGAAGTGGAAGCGTGCATGAATCACATCCGCACGCAGACGGCAGAATATTCCCGCCAGCACCCGGAGATGCCGATCAGCTACGCCGGAGGCTATGCACTGTCCACGGAATTTGAAGACTGTGATATCCGGGAACTGTTCCGCCATGCGGACCAGAACATGTATATCGACAAAAACCGCGCGAAGATGGAAGAAGCCGCCGCAGAGCGGAAGATCAGCCTGGAAGCGCTGGACGTCGTAAAGAAAAAGGGATACCATTTTTCCAACTGTATTTACTGCAATGCAAGACAGGACCAGTACCGGATTCTGCGTGCCGTTTCGGGCTTTTTCCTTGCCGAGGACGGCAGCTATACCGGTGCGGCCGAGCATATTGTGCAGGGCATCACGGATGAGGAAAAGAGAAAGGAAATGCGTAGAATGCTGGATCTTACCCATCTGAAGGAGTGCTATCAGAAGGGAGAAGAGAGCGTAGAAATTCTGTACGAGTATCAGGAGGGCAGCGAAGGGGAAGCGCTCTGCCGGGGAAAAGTCACCATTCTGTTCTACGACGCGGCCGAGGATGGCGGACTGCACCATTTTCTGATGGGCTTTGAGCGGTTCCGCTCCAATGGGGAAGCTGCTCGGAATGAAAAAGAACAGCTCGACCAATACTATGAACAGATGAAACAGTCGATCATTGAAAACAGCCACTACGCCGAGGCACTTCTCGAGACGGCCGAGGCCGTGTTCGCCGTTGATCTGACGAATGATTCGCTGGAGCAGATTTTTTACCACAGCGGGCAGAAGAAATTTGACCTCAATATAGATCTGCCGTGTTCCTACGAGAAATACTGCGGGGAATGCAGTGCGTTTGTCGCGGAGGAGACATTGGAATCATACCGCATTGTGGATTCCTCGAAGAAACTGCTGCAGCGCTTTGAAAACGGAGATAAGCAGGTAGTCGTGGAGTATCAGGAAACAGATGAGTCCGGCAGAAGAATATGGCTGCAGAAGACGGTTCTTATGTCACAGGATACCGTCTACGACCGAAAGACAAAGCGGGAGAGCGTTGTGGTACACGGCATGATCCTTTTCCGTGATACGTCAGAGTTCCACAGCCGGGAAGAGAGGGAGAAGATACAGCTTCAGGATGCCTTTAGAGCTGCAGACAGTGCAAGTCGTGCAAAAACAGAATTTATGAACCGCATGAGCCACGATGTGCGCACGCCGATCAATGGCATTATGGGCATGCTGGATATCATCCGCAAAAACCGGCAGGATGAGGCAAAAGTGGACGACTGCCTCGATAAAATCAATCTTTCCGCAAGCCATCTGCTGGCACTCGTCAACGATGTGCTCGATATGAATAAGCTGGAGTCCGGAAAAGAGACGATCGAGAGCGCTTCTTTTGACCTGACGCATCTGATGGATGATGTGGCATCCCTTGTCAATGCGCAGATTACGGAGATGGGCATTACCCACCGTACGCACCGCGGTGAGCTGACGCACACGAGACTGATCGGCAGTCCGCTGC
The DNA here is from genome assembly GCF_003435675.1 of Blautia sp. AM23-13AC. Taxonomy (NCBI): domain Bacteria; kingdom Bacillati; phylum Bacillota; class Clostridia; order Lachnospirales; family Lachnospiraceae; genus Blautia; species Blautia sp. AM23-13AC. The sequence goes on from NZ_QTUL01000007.1 coordinate 106,936, forward strand.
GCCTGCGGCAGATTATGCTGAATCTCTTCAGCAATGCAATCAAGTACAACAAGCCAGGCGGAATGATCGATACGTATGCGGGCGAAGTCTCCTGCGACGGAACCCGGGTCGTCTACGAGTTCCGCATCATGGACAGCGGTATCGGAATGAGCAGCGAATTTATCGAAAAAGAGCTGTTCCATCCGTTCACACAGGAGAAGTCCGGTGCGAGAACGCAGTACAAGGGAACGGGCCTTGGCATGTCGATCGTCAAAGAACTGATCGAAAAAATGCAGGGCACGATCGAGGTAACGAGCCAGCAGGGCGTCGGAACGACGTATGTATTCCGGCTTCCGTTTTACATTGACTGCGAGGGACAGCGGATTCAGGAAGTAAAGACACGGATCGCAGGAAAAGAGCTTGTCCACTTCCACGTTCTGCTTGTCGAGGATAATGAGATCAACATGGAAATCGCCGAGTTTTACCTGACCGATCACGGTGCGACGGTGGAAGAGGCATGGAACGGCCGCGAGGCGGTCGAAAAGTATGCGGCGAATCCGCAGAAATTTGATGTGATTTTAATGGATCTGATGATGCCTGTGATGGGCGGTCTTGAGGCAGCGCGGCAGATCCGCGCCATGGAGCTTCCGGAAGCAAAACAAGTCCCGATCATCCCGATGACGGCGCAGTCCTCCGAAGAGAGTAAAGAGGGATGCCGCGCAGCGGGCATGAACAGCCATCTGACCAAGCCGATCGAGCCGGACAGCCTGGTGCAGACGATCTTGGAGACAACGGAACATGCCTTTGGAAAATAGAGGAGAAAACGATGAGTTTTACGCATTTACATGTACATACCGAATACAGCCTTCTGGACGGATCGAACAAGATCAAAGAGTACGTTGCCAGAGTCAAGGAGCTTGGCATGAACAGCGCCGCGATCACCGATCACGGCGTCATGTTCGGCTGTATCGATTTTTATAAAGAAGCCCGCGCGCAGGGCATCAAGCCGATCCTCGGCTGTGAGGTTTACGTGGCGCCGGGTTCCCGTTTCGACCGCGAAACCAGCCGCGGAGAGGACCGGTACTACCATCTGGTTCTGCTGGCGGAAAATAATACGGGCTATTCCAATCTGATGAAGATTGTTTCTGCGGGCTTTATCGATGGATTTTACTATAAGCCGCGTGTCGACATGGAGATTCTGGAAAAGTATCACGAGGGCATTATCGCGCTTTCCGCCTGCCTTGCAGGTGAGGTGGCGCGTGCGATGGTGCGGAACCAGTACGAGATGGGAAAAGAGGCCGCACTGCGGTATGAGAAGATTTTCGGAAAAGGCAATTTCTTCCTGGAACTGCAGGATCACGGCATCTCGGAGCAGCGGATGGTCAATCAGCAGCTGATGCGCCTCTCGGCAGAAACCGGCATCGAGCTGGTGGCGACGAATGATATTCACTACACGTACGCAGAAGATGCGGATTCCCACGATATTCTTCTGTGCCTGCAGACCGGAAAGAAGATCACGGATGAGGACCGCATGCGCTACGAGGGCGGCCAGTATTTCGTGAAATCCGAGGCGGAGATGGCATCGCTCTTCCCCTATGCACCGCAGGCAATCGAAAATACACAGAAAATTGCAGACCGGTGTAATGTGGAGATTGAATTTGGTGTCACAAAACTTCCGAAATTCGATGTGCCGGAAGGATACACTTCCTGGGAATACTTAAATAAGCTCTGCTACGACGGCCTCGAGGAACGGTATCACCCGGCGACGGATGAACTGAAAGCGCGGCTGAAATACGAGCTTGATACGATCAAAACGATGGGTTACGTCGATTACTTCCTGATCGTGTGGGATTTCATCAAATTTGCGCGCGACCACGACATCATGGTCGGACCGGGACGAGGATCGGCGGCCGGAAGTATTGTTTCCTACACCCTTGGCATCACACAGCTGGATCCGATGCGGTACCAGCTCCTGTTCGAGCGTTTCCTGAACCCGGAACGAGTTACCATGCCTGATATCGACGTGGATTTCTGCTTCGAACGCCGCCCGGAGGTCATCGACTATGTAACGAGAAAATACGGCAAGGACCGCGTTGTACAGATCGTCACATTCGGTACACTGGCGGCGCGCGGTGTCATTCGCGATGTCGGCCGTGTGCTGGATATGCCGTATGCACAGGTCGATTCGATTGCGAAGATGATTCCGAATGAGCTGAATATCACGATCGACAAGGCACTGCAGATGAACCACGAGCTGCGGGAGCTGTACCAGGGCAATGAAGAGGTTGCACATCTGATCGACATGTCACGGAGACTTGAAGGTCTGCCGCGCCACACGTCGATGCACGCCGCCGGTGTTGTCATCGGCTCGCGTCCGCTGGTGGAATTTGTGCCGCTCTCGCGAGGAAGCGACGGAACGATCGTCACGCAGTTCACGATGACGACGCTCGAGGAACTGGGACTTCTGAAAATGGACTTCTTAGGGCTTCGGACCCTGACCGTCATCCAGAATGCGACAAAGCTCGCAGAGCGTTACAGCAATAAGAAAATTGATCTGCTTCACATCGATTACAACGATCCGAAAGTGCTCGGCATGATCGGCGCATCGAAAACGGTCGGTGTGTTCCAGCTCGAGAGTGCGGGAATGAAAAACTTCATGAAGGAGTTAAAACCGCAGAGCCTTGAAGACATCATCGCCGGAATTTCCCTGTACCGTCCGGGCCCGATGGATTTTATTCCGCAGTACATCAAAGGAAAAAACAACCCGGAATCCGTTACGTACGATACACCGCTCTTAAAACCGATTCTGGAGCCGACGTACGGCTGTATCGTCTACCAGGAACAGGTTATGCAGATCGTACAGGCACTGGCGGGCTATTCGCTTGGACGGGCCGATCTGGTGCGCCGTGCGATGTCGAAGAAAAAGGCATCTGTCATGGAAAAAGAGCGCCAGAATTTCGTTTATGGAAACGAGGCCGAGGGCGTGCCGGGCTGTATCAAAAACGGCATTGATGAGAAGACAGCGAACAAGATCTACGACGAGATGATCGACTTCGCGAAATACGCCTTCAACAAATCCCATGCGGCGGCGTACGCGTTCGTATCGTACCAGACGGCATGGCTGAAATACTATTACCCGGTTGAGTTCATGGCGGCTCTGATGACCTCCTGCATCGATAACCCGGGAAAAGTCGCAGAGTATATCTTGAGTTCCCGCCAGATGGGCATTTCCATTCTGCCGCCGGACATCAACCGAAGCGAAGGAAAATTCACGGTAGACGGCCAGGCGATCCGCTATGGCATGGCGGCGGTCAAAGGCATCGGAAAGCCGGTCATGGAGGCGATCGTGGAGGAGCGGAGTGCAAACGGACCGTTCCGCTCGTTAAAGGATTTCGCGGAGCGTCTGAGCGGAAAAGAAGTCAACAAGCGGACCGTCGAGAACTTTATCAAGGCGGGCGCATTCGACTGCTTCGGCGTGACGAGAAAGCAGCTCATGTTCGTCTACGCCAATGTGCTCGATGATGTGGCGCGCGAGAAAAAAGATTCGTTAAGCGGCCAGATGAGTCTGTTTGACTTCGTAGACGAGACGACCAAACGGTCGTATGAAACGGTGTACCCGGATGTCGGAGAATACGAAAAGAGTGATCTTTTGGCGCTCGAAAAAGAGGTGCTCGGCATCTACGTCAGCGGTCATCCGCTCGAGGAGCAGGAAGAGTGCTGGCGGAAGAACATTTCCGCGGTAACGACAGACTTCCAGCCGGATGAGGAGACGGGTTTCCCATCCGTCACCGACGGCGCGAAAGAGATTGTCGGCGGCATTATCACGGATAAAAAAATCAAATATACAAAGAATAACAAGACAATGGCATTTCTCACACTCGAGGACCTCGTCGGCAGTATGGAAATCGTCGTATTCCCGCGCGATTACGAGAAAAACGCAGCGATGATGCAGACCGATGCGCGTGTCTTCATCCAGGGCCGTGTTTCCGCGGAGGATGATAAGCCGAGCAAGCTGATCTGCGAGAAAATTTTCCCGTTTGCAGGCATCCCGAAAGAGCTCTGGATCCAGTTCCCGGACAAGGAAACGTACGAGAGAGAAGTGGCGGATCTGTACCAGATGCTGCATGAATCCGACGGCAAGGACAGCGTGATTCTCTACATCAAATCGATCAAAGCGATGAAAAAACTGCCGCCGAGCCGCAATGTGCAGGCAGATGCCCGTCTGGTGGCGTCACTTCAGGCAAAATTCGGTACCGGAAACGTGAAAGTTGTAGAAAAGAGTATTGAAAAAAGGGCCTGAATGCTTTAAAATAAAACTGTGTGTGATTAATAAATAAAACTACTCGTTTATTAATGTGTGTGATGAGATGGAGGAATTCATATGGCAACGACTAACAAGGTAAAGACAATCGGAGTGCTTACCAGCGGTGGTGATGCACCAGGTATGAACGCAGCGATCCGTGCAGCCGTAAGAAGAGGTCTGCAGAAGGGCGTTCAGATGAAAGGTATCCTGAAAGGCTACGACGGACTGATGAACGAAGAAATCATCGACATGACAGCCCGCGATGTATCCGACACCATCGAGCGCGGAGGTACCATCCTTTATACCGCCCGCTGCGCAGAGATGCGTACACCGGAAGGCCAGAAACGTGCTGCAGATGTCTGCAGAAAACACGGCATCGACGGACTGGTAGTTATCGGCGGAGACGGATCTTTTGCAGGAGCGCAGAAACTGGCAGCTCTTGGAATTAACACCGTAGGTGTACCGGGAACCATCGACCTGGATATCGCCTGCACAGAATATACCATCGGTTTTGATACCGCGGTAAACACTGCAATGGAAGCCATTGATAAAGTAAGAGATACTTCCACTTCCCATGAGAGATGCTCGATCATCGAGGTTATGGGACGTAATGCCGGATATATCGCTCTGTGGTGCGGTATCGCAAACGGCGCAGAGGATATTCTTCTTCCGGAGAAATACGATTACGATGAGCAGAAGATCATCAACAACATCATCGAGAACCGTAGAAAAGGCAAAAAACATCATATCATCGTAAATGCTGAGGGCATCGGCCATTCCACCAGCATGGCGCGCAGAATCGAAGCTGCAACCGGCATCGAGACCCGTGCAACGATCCTTGGACATATGCAGCGTGGAGGAAGCCCGACATGTAAAGACCGTGTATATGCGTCCATCATGGGTGCTTACGCAGTTGACCTTCTTCTGGAAGGCAAAACAGACCGCGTTGTTGCATACAAGAACGGTGAGTATGTAGATTACGATATCGATGAGGCACTGTCCATGACAAAGACTCTGCCGGAATATCAGTGGGAGATCGCAAGAGCTCTTTCTTATAACTATACGAAATAAAAAAATATCACGAAACAGACTGTTTTTAGCAAGCAGTCTGTTTCATTGGTATAATAGCGGGAATAAAAATGTTTCCGCGGACGGAATAGAGAGACAAAATAAAAAAACAGGAGGAACTTAACAATGGTTACCTGGAACAATCTTGATAAACTGGCTTCTTTTGAGGAGTTGAAAAAAGTGGAGCGTGTCAATCTTGCCGAGGTGATGTCCGGCGAAAACGGAGCAGAGCGCGTAAAATCTTACAGCGTTCCGATGGCAGAAGGACTTGCGTATAACTACGCAGCAAAACAGGTGAATGAGGATGTCCTTGCCGCACTCGTAAAACTGGCAGAAGAGGCACAGCTTTCTGAAAAATTTGAGGAGCTTTACAACGGTGCTGTCATCAACACCGGAGAGAACCGTCTCGTGCTTCATCAGCTGACCCGCGGCCAGCTCGGAAACACCGTTACGGCAGACGGCGTAGACAAACGTGCTTTCTACGTAGAGCAGCAGAACCGCATCGCAGAGTTCGCGAACAAAGTACATGCAGGTGAGATCACCAACGCAGCAGGTGAAAAATTCACCACCGTTGTGCAGATCGGTATCGGCGGAAGCGACCTTGGCCCGCGTGCGATGTATCTGGCTCTGGAAAACTGGGCAAAGAAAAACGGCTGCTTCAAAATGGAAGCAAAATTCATCAGCAACGTTGACCCGGATGACGCAGCAGCTGTTCTGAATTCGATCGACGTAGCACATTCCATCTTCGTTCTGGTATCCAAATCCGGAACCACACTGGAGACTCTGACCAATGAGTCCTTCGTAAAAGACGCTCTGAAAAATGCAGGCCTGGATGCATCCAAGCATATGATCGCCGTTACCAGTGAGACTTCTCCGCTGGCAAAGAGCGACGACTATCTGGCAGCATTCTTCATGGATGACTACATCGGAGGCCGTTATTCTTCCACATCCGCAGTCGGCGGCGCTGTTCTGTCCCTGGCTTTCGGACCGGAAGTATTCGCAGCATTCCTCGAGGGCGCTGCAGCAGAAGATAAACTTTCTGCAAACAAAGACGTATTACAGAACCCGGAGATGCTCGATGCGCTGATCGGTGTTTACGAGAGAAACGTTCTTGGCTATCCAAGCACTGCAGTTCTTCCGTACTCCCAGGCACTGAACCGTTTCCCGGCTCACTTACAGCAGGTAGATATGGAGTCCAACGGTAAATCGGTCAACCGCTTCGGCGAGCCGGTCAATTACCCGACCGGTCCGGTTCTCTTCGGCGAGCCAGGTACCAACGGACAGCATTCCTTCTATCAGCTGCTGCATCAGGGAACTGATATCGTTCCGCTGCAGTTTGTAGGCTTCCGCAATAACCAGATGGAGACCGATGTCGACATCCAGGGCAGCACCAGCCAGCAGAAACTCTGCGCAAACGTAGCAGCTCAGATCGTTGCATTTGCCTGCGGTAAAGCAGATGAGAATAAAAACAAAAACTTCGAAGGCGGCCGTCCGTCCAGCATCATTATCGGAGATCAGGTAAATCCGAAGACGCTGGGAGCACTGCTTGCACACTTCGAGAATAAGATCATGTTCCAGGGATTCCTGTGGAACGTAAACAGCTTCGACCAGGAAGGCGTACAGCTTGGTAAAGTCCTTGCAAAACGCGTTCTGGCTCACGAGACAGACGGAGCACTGAAAGTATTCAGTGATCTGCTCAATATCTAAAAGCGTTATTTTCTGATCAGAAAAGGCGTCCTGTGAAAAAAATCTCCCGGAAAAACTCCGGGAGATTTCAGACTGTAGACAAAGCCCTGCTTAGGGGCGGTGACGTAAGAAAACATTTATGTGAGAGAATCGGCGTAGTTTAGGCTACGCCGGTTTTCTTTTCTTTTTGGGCTGCTTGGGATTGCTCCCTTGCGTCCTCAAAATCAAATGCACCAATGAAGTTATAGACGATCTCGATTTCTCTGACCTTGATGCGCGGCTCATTCTCGTCCGGCGTATAAACCTCGGAGATATAAATTTTCTCCACAAACTCCCGGAGAACAGAGGCATCAAGCTGCTGCATATCAGTGTACTTCCTGACCGCTGCAATAAACTGTCTGACATTGACTTTCTGCTTTTCCTGTTCCTTGACTTCTTGCCGAAGATATTCGACAAGGTTTGTAAGGTTAGTCTGTTCCAATTCATAGTCACGGGACAGTATATCAGCATGGCGGCTCCCTCCGTGGGCCGCCGATCCTGCGCTGGGCAAAGAGAAGCGGCGGCCTTGATTTCTCAAAGCCGCCGCTGGTTTTATGGGCGTGTCAAAAGGGCTGTTGTACGACGGCTTTTTTTCTTTGCCGTCGCCCGGCAGTTGAAACAATACTGTTTATTTGATTTCCAATGAAATGGTTAGTGTATCATTTTCAATTTTAGCGAACACATTGCCGCCGAGCTTGTCAGTTAATAGTTTTACCACAGCAAGCCCCACTCCTGTACCACTATTATGCCTTGATTTGTCCCCGGTATAAAATCTTTCAAATAGTCGGTTTGGGTCTATTTCCACCTTACTATCAATGGGATTTTCAATGATAAAAATAGCACTCTTTTCTTTGCCTTGCTTCAGGTCAATTTTAATCGAGCCAGAGGAATATCGAATAGCATTTATAATAAGATTTTGAAAAATACGTTCTACCATACCATAGTCCGAATGGAGATAAACGGAATGATCTGGCAGACCAATTACAGGAGATATGCCTTTTGCTTCCAATGCTGGGGCGTTCTCTGTGATAAGATTTATCAGCAAATTTGTTAAGTTGAAATCTTCACGCACAGGAGTTACTTCTTTTGCGTCTATTACAGAAACATCGTAAAAGGTTTGTATCAGCGCTTTCATTCTTTCTGCTTTATTATAAATGGTTTCTATACGCTGTGTTTGACCTGCTGATAAATTCTCCTTTTTTAATAATTGTAAATGGCCAAGTATTACCGTCAGAGGGGTACGCAAGTCATGTGAAATATTAGCAATGGACTCTTTCAAATACATTTCGTGCCGTAATGTGCTTGCAATGGACTGTCTTTGCTTTTCATTATACTGGTTTAATACTGCGGCCAGTTGTTCTATATCTTTATCAACAAGAGAGATGTCCAGCATCTTTTCCGATTTTCCAGTTGTAAGATCGGTCATTTGTTTCGATAGGTTACGGATTTGTCTTTTGATTTGCACATATTTGAAAAGCACTACTATCAAGACTGCGATAACTAAAATTAACAACAGCTTTATTCCAGACACCTCCCTCCTTGTTATTTGAGTTCACATTTGCGAAAGCTAATCCATGAAAAGGTTATCAAAGCAACTATCCAAACAACGCCAACTAAAATGGCCCATGGCAAAAAATAGGTCACAGAAAAAACCGCTTCCCGTATCTGATAGGTTGCCAAAAATGCAACAGGAAGATCAAACATCATTCCATACCCAAGATAAAGGCTAAGAACAAAAGTGACTAAAGCGGTAACAGCTATTGCTCTTGCAGAGCTTCTTAACCAAAAAACAATCCAGATTGCAATAAGAAAAGTCGCACTGTTCAAAAGCAGAGAATATAAAATCGCCTTACTGACCTGATAACAAAGGTTGCCTGCTTCGGTAATACCAAAGCGGACACTTTCTCTTATACAACCAGCCACAGGATAAACAAGAGCCATGATATTAAATGCAATTAAGTATGAGATTACTTTAGCAAAGAAAATGGTTTTTCTCGAATGTCCTGCATTGACCTCAAGATCAATCGTCCGACTGGAAAATTCCTGTCCTAAAATCAGAGCTAAAATACTGGATATAATAATCAGGAGAAAGGTTGAATCGTAAACCATTCCATTAAAAATATCTGCGAGGGATGTAGCAGCCCCACCCATAGGCCCCATAGCTTCCGGGACATAAGTATCTGCGGTAAAAAAACCAATCAAAAATATCCCTATTAAACCGCACCAATAAAAGATATTATGTGATAATTGATATTTTTCCATTTTCAGTAAGTTGTTCATTCCCACACCTCCTTGTTATTTCAAATCCGAGCGTCGGAACCACAGATAAGTACCTAAGCATAATGCCAGTACCCATAAAAAATCTGAAAACATGAATTGCCCGCCGGATATGTTGGATTGTTGCAATGCCATAAGCCGAAGCTGGCCCATAGGCAATATTTGTGAGATAAGCTGCACTTGATCTCCATTCATCAAAAAGACCATTAAGAAAAAGAGTACCATCGGCACAGCCATACTCTTTCCTATATCACGGAAAATGAAGGCAAAGAAAAAAGGTAATAGGCACATTGCAAATTGCGAAGCAATCACCATTACAACTATGCCGATGCTTGCCAATGCTCCTTTAGTGACAAACGTACCAATTATGCTATGTAACAACAGTGGAAAAGACAGGATAACCATGCAGGCGATTTGATGAACTACCAGCTTCGCAAATAGTATCTTTCCGCGTCGATGTCCGGCATTGATATATGATTGTAATGTTCTTCTGCCAAAATCATTTCCAACAAACAGGGCAGAAAAGATGATTGTGAGGAAATATAGGATTGGCATATTGTATATCGAAGCAAAGAAAAGGTTGGATGTTTCCCCAACGCTATCCAGTAACAACACACTACTTAAAAGGAGATTAAACAATCCTATCCCCCAAAAATACCAGCTATGGAACAGCTTATAAAATTCAGCTTTTAGGAGATTTGACATTTCCTGTCCCTCCTATTTTGCTTAAAAAGTAATCTTCTAATGTATCACCGGCCACAGAAAGACCTGTAACGAGAATATGTGCATCTGACAAAGCAGCAGCCACTTTTTCCATATCATCGAGATAATCATATAGGCGAATTATGCCATCTGGCATCAGCTTAAAACTATCTGTGTGTAGCGTTTCTTCCAAAACGATCAGAGCTTTTTGTGGATCAGTTGCCTTTATTGCGATATGCCGTTTGCAACGATCATTTAGTTCTCGATCTGATATTTCTTCGATAATTTTGCCTTTGTCTATTAAAATAAACTCTGATGCTGTCTGATACAGTTCCTCTAAGATATGGCTGGATACCAATATCGTCATTCCGTATTCCTTATTCAAGGACTTTAGCAAATTACGAATTTCCACAATTCCAGCAGGATCAAGCCCATTGATCGGTTCATCCAAAATAAGAAATTCTGGTGTATTTAATAGTGCGATTGCAATACCCAATCGCTGTCGCATCCCCAGCGAAAAATTACGGACAGCTTTTTTCCCGGTATCTTTCAGACCTACCATGTCTAAAGTTTTTTGGATAACTGCTTTGTCAGGGATACCACGTTGGATACGCTGTATCTCCATATTTTGATAAGCGGTCATTGTCGGAAAAAGCGCAGGTGTTTCGATCATGCAACCGATCCGCTTTCTCTGTTCCTGCAATTCCTTTTCGACGGTTTTCCCCCACAACGATAAGGTGCCGCTTGTCGGAAACGCTAATCCTGTAACCAATCTCAAAAAGGTGGTCTTTCCTGCTCCATTTTGGCCTATGAAGCCATAAATTTTCCCTTTTTCAATTTTCAAATCAATATGATCTAAGGCAACTGTGTGCCGGTATTCTTTTGTTAAGTCATGTGCTTCCAAAATAACAGAACTCATGTTGTCATCCTCCTTTACATTTTAGTGTAAGGGGAAATCATAAAGAATTTCTTAATTTCTATTTGGAAACCATAAAAAAAGCATAAAGCCAAGAGCTTACCCCTCGGCTTTATGCAAACGGTATCCAATGCCCCACACAGTATCTATAAACTCTTTATCCGGGCAAATGGCTTTCATCTTGTTTCGCAAGTTGCTAATATGGACATTCAAGGTGTTGTCCTCGCTGATATACTCTGTATTCCAAACACTTTGAAACAAATTCGCCTTTGAGAAGATCTTGTCCGGGTATTTCATAAGCAATTCCAGTATAGCAAATTCTTTCGCAGTTAAAGGTAACTCCGCCCCTTGTAGCATAGCTCTGTTGCCGTCTAAATCTAAAACCAAATCATTGCACTTCAAAGATGACGGCGTGCTGTTTTGAAATTGAATCCGGCGTAAGTTGCTTTCAATTCTGGCGAGAACTTCTTCCATATCGAAAGGTTTTGTAATGTAATCATCCGCACCAAGCCGCAACAAATCAATCTTGTTCTGTGTTGTTTCCTTTGCTGAAATTACTATGACAGGAACCGTTGAGAATTTACGAATATCCGCAAGTATAGTATCACCACTCCGATAAGGCAGCATTATATCAAGCAGAATAAGATCAATCTGATGTTCTTGTATGCAGTCTAACACATGAAGCCCATCATACTGACAAAGCACCTCATATCCATTTCCCTGTAAAAAATCAGCCAGCAATTTGCTGATCTCTAAATCATCCTCAACAATCAAAATTTTCATGTTGTTCTATGTTCACCTGCCTTATGTCAGCATTGTACTACACTTTTTATCTCTAATAGATTTAATTATATTTCCTTTCAGGAGAGAATACAAGGCATAAAATATGAATTATTAGATGTTAGAAGAACACATTTCTATTGCTGGGTACACTGGAAATATGAAACCAAAAGCCAGCAAAAGCCCCTCCTGTCTACGCATTTAGGGGGCAAAAAGCCCACGGAAATCAAGGCTTTTCGGCGGTGGTCGATGGGGTGGCAGAATGATTTATCAAATACCCGTCGGAACGGGCTTTGAAATGCGTAGGAAAATCTTTCCGGCGCTGGTTTTCCCGCCGGTTCTGTGGTATGCTGGAATAAGACAAAAAACGACAGGAGTTGACACGATGGCCGAACAGGAAATGTTACTGGACACAGCTACCATCAGGGCCGCCGTCGCCGGTGAGCTATGGGCTAAACAAAAAGTGATCGAACACTACACCCCCATGATCGACGAGTTGGCCGTTGACGAAGATATGAAGCAGCACCTTATTCTGAAACTGTTGGAAGAACTGCCTAACTTCCCAATGGGGCAGGCATAAGAAAAAAGAGCGCCGGACGCAGAGGCTTTGACACCTCCGCGCCCGGCGTTTTGGATAATTGCCGATTATGTCATAGCAAACTCGATGTGAGAGCTGTCCAGCTTCATAAACTTGGATTTCACCAGCTCTGCCGGGTAATCGTCCCCGGCAATACGGATGGTCTTGCGGACGCTGCACACGGTTTCCACCAGCAAGTCCACGATCTCGTCCAGCGTTTCCCGGTCAATGCCCTTGGCGTGCTGGCAAAGGTGTTCGTACTCGATGTTGTCCATGATGATCTCACGATAAATCTCTATGGCGCTCTGTGATTTCGCTCCCGTTCCTTTCCGTTCCGGCGGCTGTGCCGCTTCGTCCTCCGAGGGGAAGGGTCGGGAAAGGATAGGAATGGAATCGGTAATTGATACATCCGTAGTCGTTTTTTCTTTACTTGATATATCTTTATTTAATTGCATTGGATTTTCCAATGTCGGGTTTCCCGGTGTCGGATTATCCGATGTTGGATTTTCCAACACCGAGTTTTCCAATCCCGGTGCCGCCTCGTCCGGCTGCTCTGGCCGGGGCTTGGGCTGTTCAAAGGCCCGGTCGCTGCCGGAAGTGAAGTACATAGGCCGTCGCCTCCTTTCTGCGTTTGGGCAAAAAGAAAAGCCGCAGACTTTTTCAAAATCTGCGGCTTAGCCGGGGAACAGAAAAGGGCGCTGTCATGCTTGACAACACCCTGTTTCTGTCTGATTATTCAGTTGTTTTGACCTGCCCCGTTTTCCGCTGCCCTAAAAAACATTGATTTTACTGGTTTTTTTCATGTTTTCTTATGGCAACGCTCTTTTTTGCAGGGTTTTTTCATTTTCAGATTATCCCAGCTTCGCCGGGAGAGACGAGGAAACCGTGGTCTGGTGCTTTTGACGGAATTGCCGCGGGGTGATCTGGTACCGCTTTTTAAAGGTGCGGATCAGATGACTGCAGTCCGCAAAGCCGGTCTCGGCTGCAATATAGTTCAGGTCATAGTCGGTAAAAAGAAGCAGGTTTTCAACCTTGTTCAGGCGGATAAACTCGATATACTGCTTACAGCTCTGCCCGTAATGCTTCAGAAAAAGTTTGGCAAAATAGGAGTAGCTCATGTTGTATTTATGTGCCAGTGCCTCGATATTGATGTTTTCCTGGGAATGGCGGTCGAGATAGACGAGGATATCCTGCATACTCTGTTCCTCACTCTCGGAAATCGATTCGGGATTGAAACAGATTCCCTGGCAGTGCCAGATACGCAGAAGCCGGAGAAACAGTGTGGAAAAGAGAGAATAGATATAGGCATCATAACCGTATTTCTTTTCAAGAGCCTCCCTCTCAAGGGTTACAAAAAAATCATGGAGATTCAGCTCTGAGAGATCTTCCTGCGTAAACAAAAGCGAAGGATAGGTCATCGTGGCGATTTTATGGAAAGCAAAGCTCAGGTTCGGAAGGTAGCTTCCGGTGAGCTGGATGCGGTTCAGGTTGAATTTGATACAGAAATAGCGGAATGGCCGATCCTGGTCTGCGGCAAGTGCGTGGACCGTCTGTGGAGGAAACAGGATGAAAGAGCCCGGTTTTATGTGGTAGACGGAATCGTTGCAGCTCACGAGAAGAGAACCTTCCTGCAGATAAAGAACCTCCGTAAAATAGTGCCAGTGGGATTTGACCGGCATGGAAAAACTGTCGGAGCAGCAGGAAAAGGCTTCAATCGGCGAGTGCAGGATGTCACTGTATTCAAAAAGATTCTTCAACGGAAAAGTCCCCCTTCAGGTAAAAAATATTCAGTATTTTTCTGGGAATATCAGTTTCGGAAAAATAGAAACATTCTATTTTTGTACAGTCGCATTATATCATATCCAAATGAAAATTGATACAATGGCGAAAGCATTTGAAAGAAAATTAATGCTGAATTTGGTAACTCAATTTCCTAAGATAAGGGGGGATATGAAAACATGAAAAGCAACACGAAACAATTCCCGAAAAACAAAATTGCGTGGCTGTGGGAAAACATGGAGGGAAAACGGGCGCTGTACTTTGTCGGTATTCTCGGAACCGTTTTGTACAATATTCTGCAGCTTACGATTCCCTATTTTTCGGGAAAAATTGTGGATCTGTTTTTAACGGGGGAGAACGCGGCGACAAATCTTCAGGTACACCGTGACCTGCTTTACCGCTTGCTGTTTGCGATGGTCGGCTTTACGTTCCTGCGTGTTATCGTTGTTTATGGCAGCTGTATGATCTATGAGACGGTGTCGCAGAGTGTTCTGTACCGGGTGCGGAATTATCTGTACGACAAGCTTCAGCGTCAGGATATGACGTTTTACAGTACCTATCGGACAGGAGATCTGATGACACGGCAGACAGGAGACCTGGATGCGGTGCGTCACATGGTTGCATGGGTTGTACGAATGGTGGTTGAGTCATTTTCTCTGTTTGCTGCAGCGGCCGTTTTCTTCCTGTATACGAACTGGAAGCTGGCACTGTGCGTTCTTGTGATTTCACCGTTTGTATTCTGGATTATCTATCTGTTCCGGAACCGCGTTGCCCCGATGCATGCGGCGCTGCGTGAAAAACTGGCACAGATGAATACATGCGCACAGGAGAATATTTCCGGAAACCGCGTTGTCAAAGCGTTTGCAAGAGAAGATTACGAAATCGAGAAATTCGACCGTGCCAATACCGACTATGCGGAGACGAATAAGGCAACCGGAATGGTATGGCTGAAATTTTTCCCGATTGTCGAGAGTATTGCGAACCTGATGCCGGTTGTCCTGCTCGCAGTCGGCGGTGTTTTTATGATCAGAGGACAGCTTACTATGGGAGACTATGTGGCATTTTCAGGCCTCATCTGGGCAATCGCCAATCCGATGCGTCAGATGGGAAATATCATGAACGAATTTCAGCGGTTCTCAGCAGCGTCGAAAAAGGTCATGGAGCTGTATTACTCCGAACCGAAAATCAGGGACGAAGAAAATGCCGTTTCCCATCCGGAGCGGTTTGAAGGCAAAATCGAGTTTGATAACGTTTCCTTCCAATACGAGGATGGTGATTTGCCGGTTCTGCACAATATTTCCTTCACGGCCCATCCGAACGAGACGGTTGCGATCATGGGCGAGACCGGCTGCGGCAAGACATCGCTGATCAATCTGATCCCGCGGTTTTATGAGCCGACAGAAGGACAGATCCGGATTGACGGAATTCCTGTAGAACAGCTGAAGCTGTATGATCTCCGAAAACAGATCGGACTTGCCACGCAGGATGTTCTGCTGTATTCTGACACGATCGAGGGAAACATTGCCTACGGCGATGATTCGATCAAGATGAACGAGGTTGTCAAGTTTGCAAGGTATTCCGCTGCGGCAGATTTCATTTCAAAGATGCCGGAGGGCTACGATACCCTGGTCGGAGAGCGCGGTGTTGGTCTTTCCGGAGGCCAGAAGCAGAGAATTTCTCTGGCAAGAGCACTGGCGATCCGTCCATCGGTTCTGATTCTTGACGATACAACATCGGCGGTTGATATGGAAACAGAGAAACAGATTCAGCAGTCCTTACGGGAGCTTGATTTTCCATGTACCAAGATTGTGATTGCACAGCGAATTTCGACAACGAAAACAGCGGACAAGATTATTGTTCTGCAAAATGGCTATATTGAAGAAATGGGAACACATGAGGAACTGATGGAGAAGAAGGGTTACTATTATGAACTGGTGAAGCTGCAGACTGGTGTGGATGAACTGTAGGAGGGGAAGCAATGGCAAAAAATACATACAAGCAGGATGAAGTGCTCGAAGAGCCGTTTGACATCAAGCATCTGCTCAGAGCTTCATCCTATATCAAAAAATATGCAAAACGGATGGTTTTTGCGATCCTTTTGAGTGGCATCGGCGGTGCGTCCGGCTATGTGGCGCCGATGATTATCCAGCGGGCGCTGGACCTTGCAATTCCGGAGAAAAACGAGAGGCTTTTATTTTCTCTTGTGGGAATGCTGGTCGGCATCTATCTGGTGAGCGTGATCTTCACAACAATCCGAAGCCGCATTATGGTGGATGTCAGTCAGAGTATCATCTATGATATCCGAAAAGATTTGTTTGCACATCTGCAGGAGCTGCCGTTCCAGTATTACGATGACCGCCCGCACGGCAAGATCCTGATTCGGGTTGTCAACTACGTCAACTCGGTATCGGATATGCTGTCAAATGGTCTGATCAACATCGTTCTGGAGAGCTTCAACCTTCTGTTTATCGTGATTTTCATGTTTCTGGTTGATGTGCAGATGGCATTTGTCGTGCTCTGCGGCGTGCCGGTGCTGTGCGTTTTCATGGTCTGGATCAAGAATAAACAGAGACGTGCATGGCAGGCAGTTTCGAACAAGAACTCAAACCTGAATGCCTATCTGCAGGAGAATATTGTCGGAGCCCGCATTACGCAGATCTTTGCACGAGAGGATGAGAATGCGGAGATTTTCAAAGATCTTTCCAAGGATTGCCGCAGAACATGGAATACAGCAGTTCGCTATTCCAACCTGGTATGGCCGGGTATCGATTCAATTTCCGTCTGCGTGCGTGCTGCCATTTTTCTGTCCGGTCTGATCCTTTTCGGGCAGGGAAATAAGTCGGTTGGTACGATTGTAGCGATTTCGAGCTATGCATCGTATTTCTGGCAGCCGATCATGAACCTTGGAAACATCTTCAATAACTTTATCAACAACATTGCGTATCTGGAACGTATCTTTGAGACGATGGATGAGCCGGTGACGGTAAAGGATGCAAAAGATGCCGTTGAAATGCCAAAAATCCGCGGTGAGGTGACCTTCGATCACGTAAATTTCTCGTACGATGCGTCAAAACAGATCTTAAACGATGTTTCGTTTACGGTAAAACCGGGTGAGAGTGTGGCGCTTGTCGGACCGACCGGAGCCGGAAAGAGTACGATTGTCAATCTGATTTCACGGTTTTACAATGTCAATGGCGGTCGCGTCCTGATCGATGGACAGGATATCTCGCAGGTGACCATTCATTCCCTGCGTGAGCAGATGGGTATTATGATGCAGGACAGCTTTATTTTCTCGGGAGATATTGAGGATAATATCCGTTACGGAAAGCTTGACGCAACGCATGAGGAGATTGTGAAGGCGAGCAGAACTGTCTGTGCGGACGAGTTTATCAGCAAAATGCCGGATCGCTATCAGACGGAGGTAAGGGAGCGTGGTTCCATGCTGAGCCAGGGACAAAAGCAGCTCATTTCGTTTGCGCGTACCCTGCTTTCCGATCCGGCCATTCTGATTCTCGATGAGGCGACCTCAAGCATTGACGTACAGACCGAAAAAGCACTGCAGACGGGACTCAATGCCATGCTGAAGGGCAGAACCTCATTTATCATTGCGCATCGTCTGTCTACGATCCGCAACTGCGATAAGATTATGTATATCGATAACGGCGGTATTATGGAGAGCGGAACACATGATGAGCTGATGGCAAAGAAAGGCCATTATTATAAACTGTATACAGCACAGCTTGATGAAGTACAGAAAGCGGGCTGATCAAAAAAAGATCATAAAAAAGATTATAAAAAAGGCTTCTGCCAGCGGATAAAAATCCGTGGCAGAAGCCTTTTGCCGTTTCTTGTTCGTGTCGCTTTTTGCGCGTGTCGCCGAAGCGACCCGCCGCAGGCGGAAAATTCGGCAAAGCAGGAGTTCTTCTTATTTTCCGGAGAAGTATTTCTCTTTGATGATCTCAACCGGCATATCCTCGCCAGTCCACAGTTTGAAGGAAGCAGCTCCCTGGTATAACAGCATGTACATACCGTTTCCGGTCTTGCATCCAGCCTCTTTTGCCTCACGCAGCAGGCGGGTTTCCTGCGGATTGTAGATCACATCGAAAACGAAGAGGTCTTTGTGGAACATCGTTGTGTCGGTGATGATGGTGTTCTCGGTTTTTGGAGCCATTCCGACGGAAGTTCCATTGACAAGAATGGCGCTGTCTGCGATGGATGCGCGAAGGACTTCCGGATCGGAGAAGTCGTGCAGGGTAACCCTGCAGGAAGTACGCTCATTGAGTTTTGCAACGATTTCCTCGGCTCTTCCGAAGAAATTGTCTCTGACGTTGAATACATTGATCTCAGCTACGCCGTCGAGGGCTGCCTGTACCAGGATTGCAGTAGCAGCGCCGCCGGCACCGAGCAGAGTCATCTTTTTGCCGATGATGTCTACGCCGTTTTCTGCAACTGCTCTCATGAAGCCGACACCGTCGGTGGTGTAAGCGGTGAGAACGCCGTTGTCGTTGACGATGGTATTACATGCGCCGGAGATCTCCGAAGCAGGAGAAACCTTGTCTGCCAATTTGCACATGATATTTTTGCCAGGCATGGTGATGTTCCAGCCTCTTGCACCCATGGTGCGGAGTCCTTCGACTGCCTGCGGCATTTTGTCTTCCGGTACATCAAAGGCAAGGTAGCTATAATCAAGGCCGAGCTGGTCGCATGCTTCGTTGTGCATTTCTGGAGAAACACTGTGTGCAACCGGGCTTCCGAGTAAGCATAATAATCCGGTGTGTCCTGTGATGTGTTTTGACATAATTTGAAATCCTCTCTCTCCTCGTATTTCAGCATGATGATAAATCGTGCTGTAGCACTTTAAACTGCTACTATATGAAGTGAATTATACTCCAGATGCCGAAAGAAAGCAAGAAAAAAAGAGGAAATGACGCAAAGTTCATTTCCTCTTTTCGTGTTGGTTTTTGATTAAGGTTTAAGATGGAAAAGATTCGCCCGGAAATCAGATTCCAAGTTTCTCTTTCATGTAGTCAACCGGAGTATCTTTTCCGGTGTACAGCTTGATTGCGATGAGTGCCTGGAACAGCATCATGCCCATGCCGTTGAATACTTTTTCACATCCTGCTTCTTTTGCCTGTTTCATCATAACGGTTTCGCGCGGAGCGTAAACGGTATCCGTTACGATGAGATCTTTTTTAAAGAAGGAAGGATCAGGAATGTTGGAAAGGTCTTCGAGTGGATGCATTCCTACGCCGGTAGCATCGCAGAACAGGTCAGCTGCGTGCATTTTTTCTTTCAGGAGGTCTTTGTCTGCCAGATCGTTCATGGTAGCCTTGCAGTTGGTGTTCTTATTGATCAGATCAACAATTTCCTCTCCACGGCTGTAGAATTTGTCTTTGATGTTGAAGATTTCAATTTCTGCAACGCCATCCAGAGCACCGCGCACTGCAATTGCAGTAGCAGCACCGCCGGTTCCGATCAGGACCATCTTCATTCCCTTGAAACCGATGCCTTCTTCGGTCAGTGCCTGCCAGTATCCCATACCATCGGTGTTGTAGCCTTTCAGTTTGCCGGTTACCTGACCGTTTTCGTCGCGGAGGTTGACTACGGTGTTGATAGCGCCGCATAACTTAGCTGCTTCATCTACCTCGTCCAGATATTTGTGGACAACAGTTTTGTTTGGCATGGAAATATTGGAACCGAGCATTTTCAGCGCGCGGATACTCTGCACAGCATCTTTTAAAGAATCGTTATCAACTTCGAAAGCAAGCTGAATGACGTCATCTCCGTTTTTGTCGTATGCAAGGTTGTGGGTTGTCGGAGACTGGGTGTGACGGATCGGGTAAGCCATTAATCCAACTAATTCGGTATGTCCTGTAATATTTGGCATGATATTTTCCTCTTTTCTTTTTTCATGCTGCGCTGTTTCGGTTTGAAAAAGAGGCAGCGCAGCAGATGATATACAGTTTTTTGTCGGGCTGCTTAAAGTCGATACTTACTCAAGCGGCTCCAGATGCAGGTATCCCTGGGACTCCAGTACATTCAGGATCGCGCGGCCTTCCATGGTACCTTCCATGATACGGCGTGCACGTACGGAATCGCCGATGGTGTATACATAAGTATTGGTATCAGCGAATGCTTCCTGGATCTCCGGCAGAACCGGGTTGTTGGAGCGCATTCCAAGGCAGTTGAATCCGTAATCGAATTCAAGATCCTGAATGGTTCCGTCTGGAAGTTTTACGGTGAATGCATTCTCTTTTACTTCCTGAAGAGCAGTGTTGACATATTCTTTTACACCGTATTTGTCGTGTGTCTCACGCATGGAGCATTTGGTGATCGGGTCTGCAAGCATACCGATCTGCGGCAGCATATCGATGATGGTACACTCGGCGCCTCTCGGTGCAAAGTATTCAATAACGTCAAGTCCTACGGAACCGCCGCCGACTACAACGACTTTCTTGCCCTGACAGGCTTCTTCCGGATATTTTCCGGCGTTTACATTGTTGATCATACCAAAGATGGTATTTACGTTTCCGGCATCGATGTTCTCTTTCAGGCCTTTGATCGGCGGAACAAGCGGAACGGAACCGGTGGAGTTTACAATGATGTCCGGTTTGAACTGTTTGATCTTATCCACCGTAGCTTCGGTGTTGAGGAAAATATACAGGTTTTTCAGTCTGGCGGCTCTTGCCTCAAGGTATTTCGGGAAGTCTTTCATACGGCTCTTGCTTGGAAGATCGGAGATGAAAGTGGAAAGACCGCCGATGTGGTCGTTTTTCTCGAGTACGAAAACGTTGCATCCGACTTCTGCTGCGGTGCAGGCTGCTTCCATACCGGCAGTACCGGCGCCGACAACAACAACGTTACAGTTTTTGTTCACTTTCAGTGCTTTGTAAACATCGCCTTCCGGAACAGCCGGGTTTACGGTACAGCGGATCGGGCGGTTGACACCGATACGATTTCCGGCACATCCGACGTTACAGGAGATGCATTTTCTAAGGATATCTTCCTCGCCGTTTTCCACCTTCTTTACCCAGTTCGGCTCAGCGATCAGGCCGCGTCCCATGCCGACGATATCTACATCGCCGCTTTCGAGAACTTTTTCAACGACCTTCGGATCACGGTAGTTACCAGCGTTGATGACCGGTTTTTTGAATTTGTCTTTTACGGCTCTTGCCATGTAGGAACGCCATCCATCTGGCAGGAAGTTGGAGTCGATCTGATACTGAAGAGATGGGTTCAGACCGCAGGATACGTCGTACATATCTACGAACTCATCCAGGTACTCCAGGTACTCGAGCGTATCTTCCAGCGTATTTCCACCCGGAACACGCTCCTCGGCAGAGATACGAACGATGATCGGGAACCACGGTCCAACGTTTTTCCGTACTTCTTCCAGTACCATACGCGGGAAACGCAGACGGTTTTCTACAGAACCGCCGAACTCGTCTGTTCTCTTATTGTAATACGGGGAGATGAACTGGCTCATCAGGTAGGAATGGCCGCAGTGGATCTCGATGGCATCGAAACCGATGGCCTGCACACGTTTTGCGGCCTCGCCGTATTTTTTTACGGTTGTCATGATTTCTTCTTTTGTCATCGGACGAGGGGTTTCTCCGCCGGCTTTTGTCGGGATGTTGGAAGAAGAAACGGTTTCCATACCGGTTCTTGCGGAAGATGCGGAAGCTCCGGCGTGGTTGATCTGGATCGCTACGGTAGCACCGTTTTTATGAAGGTTTTCGACTAACTGATAGTAGCGCGGCATAAAGCTGTCGTGGTCGATACGGATCTGGCTGGTTCCGTTGGAACCGACCGGGTACTCGATGTTGGCGTTCTCCAGAATAATAAGACCAACGCCGCCTTTTGCGCGGAGAGAGTAGTAGTTCATATGACGGTTACTCATTTCACCGCTTGTCTCACCGTAGTTGGTTCCCATCGGGGTCATTGCAATACGGTTTTTAATCGTTGTTCGTTTGATGGTAATTGGTTCAAAAATTTTTGGGTAAGCACTCTTCATGAAAAATTCTCCTTATTCATTACATGAGCGGTAATCCTCTGTTTGTGACAAATCCATCATAACGCTTTCGACTAAAAATTAACAATATCTTTCAGATAAACTTTCGATACGTTTTCGCTATCATTTCCGGCCTCTTCAATAATGTCAGCGTGCTGTTTCATATATTCGGTAAACCGTTCGACAGCCGGAAGCCGGTAGCGGTTCTTCATCCAGAACATAAAGGTCTGATGATAAATCTCGAGACCTTTCAGCGTATGGATACGGATGCCGTCTGCCTGTTCCAGAATATCGGTTCGCGGCATAAGCGCGATACCGAAATTTTCGCGCACCAATGCCGCAATCGAATATTCATCCGGGCATTCCATGATAATATTCGGATGAAGCTGATATTTTCGGTAGAGATGACCAGTGTAGGCCCCCATCCAGGATGCGCGGTCGTAGCCGATCACCGGATAACGGGTAAGCATTACAAGCGGAACCTCCGGTTCATCGGCAAGCGGATGATGTTCCGGGGATACGATGACAAGCGGCTGCTGGATCAACGGAAAAAACTCCATGTCGTCGCGCTTTAAAAAGCCGCCAAACCCAAGATCGAGTTCGCCGGATTTCACCTTCTGTGCAATGGCCGGGGTATGGTTCTGCCAGAAGCTAAAGGCAACGTTTTTGTTTTCTTCTTTGTCCAGAAAGGTGCGGACATTGTGCGGAATATAATGTCCTGCAAGTGGAAAAATATAACCGATGTTGATTTTACCGCCACCGGAGGCGAGCTCTTTCATTTTACCTGTCGCAATATCACAGTCACCTGCGATCCGGTCTGCATGCTCCAGAAAAAGGCGGCCGGCATTGGTAAGGACAACACCGCGCCCTTTCTTTTCAAACAGTGTGATCCCAAGCTCGCTTTCAAGGGCGGCCATGGAACGGCTCAGGGATGGCTGGGAAATATAAAGCTCCTCCGCTGCCTGGTGATAATTTTCCAGCCGGGCAACCTTTCGGAAATAGAGAATCTGATTCAGTGTCATGTGGTTTTTCCTCCTGAAAAAATGGTTCCGTAAGAAAGTCTTTGCTTCCTCTTATTATCATGACTCAAGTATACCACATCAATGCATTCAATGCATTGGTTTTTTCCTTTAAAAGCATTAGACCGTACACGCTTTCACTGCTAAAATAAAGACAAATGTTATTTTTTTAACATTCACGAAACTGGTAATCCGTTGTTTGTGACAAAACAAAAGGATGAATCGAACAGAGGCAAAAACAATTTGACCTCAACATAATCTATTTAAAAAGGAGAGAAACCATGAACAAGAAATACCTGCCAAGTGCATTAATTCTGTACTTGAACTACTTTATCCACGGTGTTGGATGCTCCATCCTGGGCCAGGCAGTCATCAAAGAGGCTCTGGCAGCAGCTTGGGGAGTGGAAGCAATGGCAATTACCGCAATTTCCGCAGCACTCGGTCTTGGCCGTCTGATCGCACTGCCATTTGCAGGTCCTCTGTCCGACAAACTCGGACGCCGCATTTCCACTGCAATCGGAAGTGCTTCCTATGCAATTTACCTGATCGGCCTTGCTCTTGCATTTCATGCAGGAACACACGGCGGTTACACCATCGCTTACGTATGCGCCATCATCGGCGGTATCGCAAACTCCTTCCTGGATACCGGTATTTATCCGGCAGTATCCGAGATTATTTACAAAGCTCCTGGCGTTGCTACCATGGGAATCAAATTCTTCATCGCAATCGCTCAGATGCTGCTTCCATTTGTTCTTGGTGTAGCTGTTACTTCTACAGCAGCAGGCCTTACCTCCTACAATCCGTTATTCTACGGATGCGGAATCGCTTATATCGTACTTTTTGTACTGGTATTCCTGTTCCCGCTGCCAGACGCTGACCAGAAAGCATCCGGCAAAAAAGAGGGCCTGATCGACAGTCTGAAACATACACATTTCTCCTTCGAATCCATCGCCATGATCCTGATCGGATTCACCTGCACCGGTACCTTCCAGCTGTGGCTGAACTGTGCACAGAACTTTGCAAAAGAGAATGTAGGCTGGGCTGATCCGTCCATCATGCAGACCTATTATTCTGCAGGAACCATGCTGGCACTGATCGTAACAGCGTTCCTGACCAGAAAAATCAAAGATGTTCGTTTCATCGTTGTTTACCCGGCCATTTGCCTTGTAACTATGATTGCTGTCCTGATGGGACAGAGCAAACCGCTGATGATTGCCGGTGCTTTCATTATCGGATGGGCAGGCGCAGGCGGACTGCTTCAGATCGCAACTTCCGTTTGCAATATGCTGTTCCCGAAAATCAAAGGAACCGTAACCGCATTGGTTATGATTGCATCTTCTCTTTGCAACTACACCATCCTGACCGCAGCATCTAAAATGCAGCCGTCCGGCGTTATGACCATGAACATCGTTCTGACCGCAGTTGGCGTTGCACTTGGACTGTTTGTAAACATTCGCTATAAAAAAATGGTTGAACTTGCGCAGCAGGACAACTAAAATGAGATTAAGGATTGCGGAGTACGAAGAGCCAAGTAATCCGGGCGTGAAAAAGAAAAGCCTGCAAAAGAAAAGTCAGGGTTAATATTGAAGAAAGAAGGAAAAACACATGAATACAGTAAAAGTTCGTGATATTGAAATCGGTGCCGGTGCACCGAAGATCATCGTTCCGATCGTAGGAGTTACCAAAAACGATATCATCGAAGAAGCAAAAACCTTCCATTCGATTCCGGTTGACGTTGTAGAGTGGCGTGTAGACTGGTTTGAAGGCGTATTCGACTTCGCACAGGTAGAAGATGCATTAAAAGACCTTCGTGCAGCACTCGGCAATATTCCGATTCTGATGACGTTCCGTACCTCCAAAGAGGGCGGCGAGAAAGCTATCGAGCCGGAAGCATACGCTGAGCTGAACATCAAGGCAGCACAGACCGGATACGTTGATCTGATCGACGTTGAGATCTTCACCGGAGATGAGATCGTAAAGAAAATCATCGACGGCGCACACGCTGCAGGCGTAAAGGTTGTTGCTTCTAACCATGATTTCTTCAAAACTCCTGCAAAAGCAGACATCATCTACAGACTGCGCAAGATGCAGGATATGAACGCAGACATTCCGAAGATCGCTGTTATGCCGCAGAATAAGAAAGACGTTCTGACCCTGCTTGCAGCAACAGAGGAAATGACCACCAATTATGCGGACAGACCGATCATCACCATGTCGATGGCAGGCACCGGCGTGATCAGCCGTCTTTGCGGTGAGGTGTTTGGCTCTTCCATGACCTTCGGCGCGGCAAAGAAAGCATCCGCACCGGGTCAGATGGGTGTGAATGATCTGAGCACCGTTCTGGATCTGCTTCACAAAGCCATGTAACCGTTTTTTCTTTAGGGGACACCGGTATTTTTAGCTTTGCTGTTGATGCCGATGTCCCTTTTGTATTATTGTTCTGTTATAAATTTAACGGAGGTATGCCTTTTATGAAGAGAGTATTTCACTGGCTGGATGAAAACTTGGAAGAATTTCTTCTTGTGATCGGTCTGATCGCCATGACGCTGATCATGGGAATTCAGGTTTTCTGCCGCTACGTCCTTGGCATGTCGCTGTCGTGGTCGGAAGAGCTGACCAGATATATTTTTATCTGGTGCGGTTTTTTAAGCGTCAGCTACTGCAGCAAAAAATGCCTTTCCATCAAGATCGAGCAGTTTGTTGCGATTTTCCCGCGGAGAGGAAAAGCCATCTTCAAAATTGTGAATCATACATTTGAACTGATTTTTTTCATCTATATGATTCCGTTTGCTTTTTCCTATATGATGTCGTCAGTTAAAAGCGGCCAGCTTTCCCCGGCCTGCAAAATTCCGATGTACTTTATCCAGGCAGCACCGCTCGTCTCCTTTGTGCTGGTTGCATTCCGCGTTCTGCAGCGGTGGATGATCGAGTTCCGTGTGGCACGCGGTGAGAACGTTTTCGACCCGGCCCATCCGGAGCGAAATACGCCGGAATCCTTCATCGAGGCAAATGCCGGAGCAGATAACGCCACAGAAAATGCCCTGAACGCGGGTATCGACAACCGCATCCATACGATTAAAAATTCGAATGAGGAGGAACGCTAATGCCAGTCGTAGTATTATTTCTGATTTTTGTTGCATTGCTGGTCATCGCTGTTCCGGTATCGATTACCCTTGGAATCACATCTGTGCTTCCGTCGGTGTTTGACCCGTCTTTTACGGTAGGAGCCAAATATCTGATCCGTGCCATGTTCGGAGGACTCGATTCCTTCCCACTGCTGGCAGTTCCGATGTTCGTCCTCTCCGGTATCATCATGGCTAAGGGAGGCATCTCCAAAAAACTGTTTGATGTCTTTGCCTATTTTCTCGGAAAATTCACCGCAGGTATGCCGTGCGCGGTTATCGTCACCTGCCTTTTTTACGGTGCGATTTCCGGTTCCGCTCCGGCGACCGTTGCCGCTGTCGGAAGCATGACAATCCCGATTCTGACTACCCTTGGTTATGATCTGACATTCTCCACAGCGATTGTGGCAGTTGCCGGCGGCCTTGGCGTTATCATTCCCCCGAGTATTCCGTTCATCATGTACGGTATGGCTTCCGGCGCTTCGGTCAGTGACCTGTTCCTTGCCGGAATTGTACCGGGTCTGATGATCGGTCTGCTGCTGATGGTTTATGCCGTTTATCACTGCAAACGGTATGGGGAGGACAAAGAGAAGATCCATGCAGAAGTCAAAGTGCTGCATGACAAAGGCCTGCTTCGCGTTTTAAAAGAGAGCTTTTTTGCACTGCTCAGCCCGGTGATCATCCTTGGCTGTATCTACAGCGGTGTCGCTTCCCCGACTGAGGCGGCTGTTATCTCCGTATTCTATGCATTGATCATCAGCCTTTTTGTGTACAGGAGTATCCGCATCCGCGACATCTGGTCCATTCTGGTTGAGGCGATTCGTACCTTCACCCCGATCCTGTTTATTCTGGCGGCATCGACGGCATTTTCCCGTGTGCTGACGCTGATGCAGGTACCGCAGACGGTCAGCGAGTTTATCCTGAACAACTTCCACAGCCCGGTTGCGATCCTTCTGATCATCAATGTATTCCTGCTGATTGTCGGAATGGTGATGGATACCACACCGGCAATCCTGATTCTGACCCCGATCCTGCTGCCGATTGTACAGGCGATCGGCATGAATCCGATTCAGTTTGGTGTCATCATGGTTGTCAACCTTGCGATTGGTTTCGTAACACCGCCGATCGGCGTCAACCTGTTCGTGGCAAGCTCCCTGACCGAGGTTCCGGTCATGCAGATCGCAAAGAAGGCTATGCCGATGATCGGTTTCTTCCTTGTGGCACTGCTGCTGATTACGTTTATTCCGGCAATTTCGGTTGGAATTTTATAGGGAGGAGCGAGGGACAATGAAAAAGATGATAAAAAAGAAAAAGCTTTTCCGAACAGCGACGGTACTTGCTGCTGTCGTTGCACTTGGCGCATCGCTTGCCGGCTGCGGTTCTTCCGGGGAAGAGACGACACAGCGCTATTCCTGGCCGCTGGCAACGGCGAGCCCGGAGGACACGGTAACGCAGATCTTCGCTGAGAAGTTTGCGGAAGAGATTTCAGAGCTGAGCGATGGAAGGATGAAAATTCAGGTTTACGCAAACTCAACGCTTGGCGGCGACCGCGATCTGCTGGAAACGTGTGCTGACGGCGATATTCCGTTTGTCGTACAGAATACGGCGCCGCAGGTTTCCTTTATGGGGGATCTTGCCGTGTTTGATCTGCCGTGTGTGTTTGATTCTCTCGATGAATGCCGTGAGAAGATTGATAATCCGGAGTTTTACGAGCTGATCAGCAATGTTTACACAGAGGGCGGCTATCACCTGCTCGGTATGGCGGATCAGGGATTTCGTGTCATGAGTACGAATAAGCCGGTTTACAGCTTTTCGGATTTCAAGGGCCAGAAGATCCGTACCATGGAGAACAGCTACCATCTGGCATTCTGGAAAGCCATCGGTGCCAACCCGACGCCGATGAGCTTCAGTGAGGTTTACATCGGCCTGCAGCAGCACACGATCGATGCGCAGGAGAACCCGTATGAGGTCATCGTTTCGAATAACCTGTATGAGCAGCAGGATTACGTAGTGGAAACGAACCATCTGCCGCATCTGATTTCCCTGATCGTCAACGATGACTTCTTCAAAGATCTGCCGGAGGACGAGCAGGAGATCATGACAGAGGCCGCAAAGATTGCGACCGAGTACGCAAGAGAGCAGTCCGATGCCCGTATCGCCGATAAAATTGCGACGATCGAGGAGAGCGGAACGAAGATTCTGACACTCGATGACCAGACAAGAGCTGACATCCGCGAGGCATCGAAGAGCGTGTATAAGTCGATTGAGGAGAATATTGATCCGGCGATTTACAATGCGTATATGGATGGGATTGAAAACTGAGCGTTATTCACTAAAAAAATGGTGACGATTCAGAGCCTTATCTCGATGTTGCTTTTCGCTATATGAAACTCCGGAAAAATTGCTCATTCATGCAAGCGTGTTTCGCGATTTTTCTTCGGCTTCGCATGGCTCTGAATCGTTGCAAAAAAAGAAATTTCCCGGCTGCGGGGCGCTGAAAAACGGTGCTTCGCAGTCGTTTTTTTGTCTGGATCGCTTTAAAATCGCTTTAAATTTACAAAATCTGCCTTGTACCGTCGAAATTACAAGATTATAATGGGATTTGGAAGTTTTTTTTGATCTATTATTATGACCAAGGGAGGCAAAGAAATGATTTTTAATCACATGGACCGGATTGTATTTGCAGGAGATTCCGTAACGGATATGGAAAGTGCACAGCCGGTGGGGGAAGGTTTATTTGAAAATGTCGGAAAGAGCTACGTTCGAATTGTCGAGAACATGCTCGCAGCATTCTACCCGGAGATATATCTCCGCGTGACAAACTCCGGTATCAGCGGAAACACAAGCCGCGACCTGCTGCAGCGCTTCGACCGTGATGTCGTATCATTAAAACCAGACTGGGTATCCATCTGCATCGGCATCAACGACGTCTGGAGACAGTTCGACAGCCCGGCCATCCCGGACGAGCAGGTATCGCCGGAGGAGTACCGTTCCAACGTCGAAAAGATGATTCTTTCCGTAAAAGATAATGTAAAAGGAATTTTCCTCATGACCCCATACTACATGGAGCCAAATGGGGAGGACTGGATGAGAAAACGCATGGACACCTACGGCGCGATCTGCAGCGAGCTGGCTGAGAAATACGGCTGCCGTTTTATCGACCTGCAGGCCGTCTTCAACGATTACTTCCAGTACCGCCATTCCTCCTACATCGCCTGGGATCGAATCCATCCGAACCAGATCGGCGCTACAGTGATCGCACGGGCATTTCTGGAAAAATGCGGATTCGACTATAATCACAGACCGGAGCATGCTTGAAAAACCATTTCCGCAATCTGAAAGCGCCACTTTGCGGTATGGCTTGCCCTCATAAGGCAAACAAAAAGCGGGAATCGTTATTGGGGTCCTCGCTTTTTCTTTGTCCTGTTCTGTCTGAAAACAGCGGATAGAGTCGAAAAACAGAGAAAAATCGAGGCAAAATTTTGCTTAAATTACCAAAAATAATTGCTGTTTTGGGGTGGTTATGGTATATTATGACTATACATACATTTATGTGGCGCGACATGGGGATATAAGAGTGAGACATAAAAGAAAGGTAACTATTCAGAACCCCATCTCGATTCCGCTTGCGCTGCATCTCGATGTTGCTTCTCGCCATATGAAATTCCGGAAAATCGTTCATTCATACAAGCATGATTCACGATTTTCTTCCATTTCGCATGGCTCTGAATAGTTACAAATAAAGAATAGAACAGGAGAGAAAAAGACATGTATCTGGAAGAGTATAAAAGATGGCTGGCAGCGGATCTGGAAGACGCAGACCTGAACCCGGAGCTGGCACGGATTGAAGGAAACGATGAGGAGATCAAGGATCGTTTTGCAGTATCTCTGAAATTCGGAACCGCAGGACTTCGTGGAGTGCTTGGCGCAGGAACAAACCGTATGAATATCTATGTAGTACGTCAGGCGACACAGGGCCTTGCAAACTGGGTAAAAACACAGGGCGGAAACCAGACCGTAGCCATCAGCTATGACAGCCGTATCAAGAGCGATGTTTTCGCAAAAACAGCAGCAGGCGTTCTGGCTGCAAACGGAATCAAAGTCAGAATTTACGATGCACTGATGCCGGTACCGGCACTTTCCTTTGCAACCCGTTACTATAACTGCAATGCAGGTATCATGGTAACTGCATCCCACAACCCGGCAAAATATAACGGCTACAAAGCCTACGGCCCGGACGGATGCCAGATGACTGACGATGCTGCTGCAATCGTATACGCAGAGATTCAGAAAACCGATATCCTGACCGGCGTAAAATATATGCCGTTTGCACAGGGAGTAGAAGAGGGACTGATCCGTTTCGTCGGCGATGACTGCAAGAATGCACTGTACGAAGCCATCGAATCCCGTCAGGTTCGTCCAGGTCTCTGCAAGACCGCTGGACTGAAACTCGTTTACAGCCCGCTGAACGGATCTGGTCTTGTACCGGTTACCCGTGTATTAAAAGACATCGGCATCACTGATATCACCATCGTCCCGGAGCAGGAGTATCCGAACGGATACTTCACCACCTGCAGCTATCCGAACCCGGAAATCTTTGCTGCACTGGAAAAAGGCCTGGATCTTGCAAAAGAGACCGGCGCAGACCTGATGCTGGCTACCGACCCGGATGCAGACCGTGTTGGTATCGCGATGAAATGCCCGGATGGAAGCTATGAGCTGGTAACCGGAAACGAAGTCGGCGTTCTGCTTCTCGACTACATCTGCGCAGGCCGCATCGAGAAAGGCACCATGCCGGAGAAACCGGTTGCTGTAAAATCCATCGTATCCACACCACTGGCAGATGCTGTTGCCGAGCACTACGGCGTTGAGCTCCGCAGCGTTCTGACCGGATTCAAATGGATCGGCAATCAGATTGCAAACCTTGAGGCAGACGGCGAAGTAGACCGCTTCATCTTCGGATTCGAAGAGAGCTACGGATACCTGGCAGGACCGTACGTAAGAGATAAAGACGCAGTCATCGGCTCCATGCTGATCTGCGAGATGGCAGCTTACTACAGAAGCATCGGAAGCTCTCTGAAACAGAGACTGGAAGAGATCTATGCTGAGTACGGCCGTTATCTGAACAAAGTAGACAGCTTCGAATTCCCGGGTCTGAGCGGCATGGACAAGATGGCCGGCATCATGGATGGCCTCAGAAAACAGCCGCTGACCGAGATCGCAGGTTCCGCTGTTGTCAAAGTAACCGATTACGAGAAACCGGAAGAAACCGGACTCCCATCCGCAAACGTTCTGATCTACAAACTGGCAAACGGTGAAACCGTCATCGTCCGCCCGTCCGGAACAGAGCCGAAAATCAAAGTATACTACACAACCCTTGGTAAGGATCTGGCAGAGGCAGAAGCTGAGAAAGAAAAACTCGCAGAGGCTTTAAAACCGATTCTGGCATAAAGAAAATAAAAGAATAGAAGGGCGTGGCTTTGGTCACGCCCTTTTTTGAACTGAAATTTCTTTTGAAAAGTGTAAGATTTTCTGCAAAATGGCGTGATGATAGATGAAAGGGGGATTTCCATATGGAGGATACTCATATTGTCCAAATGTACTGGGACAGGAACGAAACAGCGATCAGCGAGTCTGCGATGAAATATGGTACATACTGTACGTCCATTGCACAGAATATTCTGCAGAATCCGGCGGATGCAGAAGAATGTGTCAACGACACCTGGCTTCACGCGTGGAACGCTATGCCGCCGCACCGGCCGTCTCTGTTATCCACATTTCTTGGAAAAATAACGAGAAATCTTTCGTTTGATCTGTATCGAAAAATGCATCGCAAAAAACGCGGAGGAAGTCAGATGGATGCAGTATTGGACGAGCTGGAAGAATGTGTTTCGGGAAAAGATGATATCGAGAGGCAGTGGGAGATGAAAGAACTGATCGCGGAGATCAATCAGTTTCTGCAGAAGCTGCCGGAGGAGAAACGATGCATGTTTGTCCTGCGGTACTGGTATGTGGACAGTATCGGCGAAATCGCGGGGCGTCTGGGCAGAAGCGAAAACTATGTTTCAGTTACGCTGAACCGGATCCGTGGGAAACTGCACATACACTTGACGGAAAGGGGGTTCGAAGTATGAAGAAAGAAGAACTGTTTGAAACACTGAGTGACCTGGATCCTGCTATGGTGAAAAAGGCGCGGGACTATCAGCGTTCCCAAGGGGCTGCATGGAAAAAATGGACGGCCGCGGCAGCCTGCGCGGCGATCATCGGCGGAGCTGTGCTGGGGGTTACGACATGGAGAAATGGACAGGAGAGTTCGGCAGTCCGTTACCCGTCGGGGCTAAAGACGGTTATGGCAGCTTATCCGGCATCTGTGGCGCAGACGATGGATGCACAGGAATTTATGGAAAGTGATGCGCACTGGGACTGGTGGAATTCCTACAGGGAACTGACGACAAAATCAGCGGAACTGCAGTCGGGAATGGATGCGTATTATCAGAAACTGATGGAACAGATGCTGGTTTCCGATAATGAAAATACCGTCTGCTCGCCGATCAATCTGTATATCGCGTTTGCGATGCTGGCGGAAACTTCGGATGGAAATACGCGGCAGCAGATTCTGGATATGCTTGGTGCGCAGGATATGGACACCTTACGGAAAAATATTTCTTCGCTCTGGAAAAGCAATTATGCAGACACGCCCGCGCTGAAAAGTGTGTTGGCAAATTCGCTGTGGCTGGATGGTGAGGAAACATACAATGACACAACGCTGCAGCGGCTGGCGGAACAGTATTATGCATCGACCTTCCGTGGGACTCCTGGATCGGAAGAGATGAATCAGGCTCTGCGGACCTGGACGGATGATAATACCGGAGGGCTTTTAAAAGAATACACCGAAAATATGGCGATCGCCCCGGAAACGGTATTTGAACTGGTATCAACCATCTATTATAAGGCGATGTGGCGGGAGAATTTCTGGGAAGTGAATACAGAGAAGGAAACCTTCCACGGAGCTGCGGGAGATACCACTGTGGACATGATGAAGAAAACGGAATGGATGGATGTCTACAAGGGCGAACATTTCCGTGCAGTCAGCCTTAGCCTTCAGGACAGCGGCTCCATGTATTTCCTGCTTCCGGATGAAAATACCGATGTCAATGAACTGGTATCGGATCCGGATCTGATGAAGGTTATACGGCGGGATGAAAGCAGTGATAACTGGTATTCCCCTATGGTGAACCTGTCTGTTCCTAAATTTAAAGTATCGGAGAAAACAGACCTGATCGAAACGGTGCGCGCACTGGGTGTAACGGATGCACTGGATGCGGATCTGGCAGATTTCAGCCCATTAACAGGGGACAAAGAGAATTTATACCTGAGCAAAGCAGACCACGCCGCCATGCTTGAAATCGACGAAAACGGAGTAACCGGAGCAGCGTATACAGAACTCGGCGTTTCAGAAACCGCAGCAGAAATACCGGACGACGAAATCGACTTCGTACTGGATCGTCCATTCCTGTTTCTTGTCACGGGGCAGGACGGATCGATTCTGTTTTCGGGAGTTGTGAGAAATATTGCAGAGACATGAAAAAAAGGAGCCGGACTGTCCGGCTCCTGTGTCTGAGACACGTTACAGTATCTCTTCGGTGCTTATTTTTGCTCTGCGTTCCTTTGTCGAAGCAGAAAAACAGACAAAATCAGTACCGCAGGGAAAATGCAGCCGGCCAGCATACCTGCCTTCAGATCGTCGCCGGTGTTTTGTGTGACAAATCCAATAACAAATGGTCCAATGGAACCACCCATATCTCCGGCCATGGCGAGAAGTGCGAACAGTGCAGTTCCGCCGAGTGGAATTTTAGAGGATGAAATACTGATGGTTCCCGGCCACATAATTCCTACGGAGAAACCACACACAACGCAGCCTATAAGATTTAAAAGAGGATATGGTGCGAGAGCTGCAGCCAGATAACAGATCAGGCAAAGTGTACCGGATGCGATCATAAATTTTGTTAAGTCAATTTTTTCCCCGTATTTACCATAGAAGGTTCTGCTGATGCCCATCATCACAGCAAACAGGCACGGTCCTGCAATGTCTCCAATGCTTTTTGAGAGACCTAATGCAGACTCGGCATAAGCGGAAGCCCATTGCGCCATCGAAATCTCGCTTGCTCCGGCGCAGACCATAAGAACAAGGGAAATCCAGAAAATGGGAAGACGGCACAGCTGACGAATGGTAAGTCCTTCTTCGCTTCCGGTGAGTGATTCAATCGGGCAGGAAAGGAAATTAAACGTATTGTACAGTGGAAGTACAGCCCAGATACATGCGAGGATCGGCCAGCGTTCCATACCAAAAACTGCCAGAAAAGCAGTGGAGAGTAAGATGACGCCTACAGACCCCCAGCAGTAAAAGGAGTGAAGCAGACTCATAACGCTGTCCTTATTGTCAAACGGACAAGCCTCTACGATTGGGCTGACAAGAACCTCAATCAGTCCGCTTCCGGCGGCATAGATCATGGCACTGAGCAAAATTCCTGCATAGGCATTTGGCAGAATATTGGGCAGAAAGGCAAGTCCAATCAGGCCGCAGGCAGAAAGAATCTCAGAAGCAACGACACACCTGCGATAACCGATTTTATCGACATATCTGGCACAGAACAAATCGACAAGAAGTTGTGTGAAAAAGAATACTGTCGAGATAAACGCAATTTTTCCAAGAGAAATATGGTAAGTTCTGTGAAAGGTAAGAAATAGTAAAGGTGCAAAATTTGCAGAAATTGCCTGCGTGATAAATCCAAGATAACAGGCAATTAAGGTTTTGTGGTAGTTCTTTTTCATAGTGATATACTCCGTTTTTAAAAATGTCAGAACTGCTGCGGCCGTAGTGTTCGTTTCGTTGCCGTTCACCGTGTTCCATGGAGCGACAACGATTCTTTTTGTATAATAACGTAAAATGGTGTCGCTTTCACTGGAATATATCGTCTGTTTATTGTATAATATCGCAAAATAGAGAGGGTCGTGCCTGAAAAACGGAGGCGGGGAAAGATGGAGTTTAATACATTTTATAACAAGATCCAAACGGATGAAACCATGATGGAAACGATACAGCATGGAAACAGTGAATATCCGTTTCAATTGTATTACGACGATCTTGCGTTGTTTGATTTTCATTGTGTAGAATGGCACTGGCATGTGGAGTTTGAGTTTGTTTTTGTACAGGAGGGAACAGCAACCTTCTGGATTGGCGAAAAGCAGCTTTCACTGGGACAGGGAACGGGCATTTTTATTAACTCAAAGATTTTGCATCGCTATTTTTCTGAAGGCCATGCGATTGTGCCAAATTTCGTTCTGAAACCGACATTTCTCGCTTCGGCAGACAGCCTGATTTACAAAAAATACATTGCACCGATACAGGCGTGTAAGGTGGACTGCATTGTCTTTTGCAGGGAAATAAAATGGCAGGCAGAAGCACTGGAGCTCATGCAGAAAATTCTCAAAGCACAGGAATCAGACAAAGACCGGGAACTGGTTACTTTATTTCTGACGCAGGAATTGTGGCACTTGCTTTATTTGCACATGGATTCGGAAGTGCTGCAGAAAAAAAGAGAAAATACGGCATCCTCACAGGGAAGAACCCAGCTGATGATGCAATATATTCATCAAAATTTCCGACAAAATCTTACATTGGAGGATATCGCCGGGCAGGCTATGGTGAGCAAAAGTACGGCATTGAATCTGTTCCGAAGATATCTTCACGATACGCCGGTGCATTATCTGGTGAAGTATCGTCTGCAGGAGGCTGCAAAGCTTCTGGCCACGACGGAGAAAAAGATAACTGTAATTTCCGGCGAGACGGGATTTGAAAATATGGATTATTTTTGCAAAACATTTAAGAAATATTATGGGAGGACACCGACGGAATATCGAAGAAAAAAACAAATGGATACGGATGACAGAGAAGGGATCGTTCAAGAGGTAGTGTAAGAGAAAACGGAAAAATTACATTCTGAAAAAGGAGCGGAATCCGGTGTGGGTTCTGCTCCTTTTTAAATGGAAAATTATGGAATATATTTATTCGGCACAGCCAAAAACTCTTCTACATATTGCTCCAGTGCCGCAAGCAGCTCTTCAAGCGGAAAGACCTTCAGATCCTGCGCGGCTTCCGGCGGGACGGAGAGGAAGTGATGGAGGAGGTCAAGTACCTGTTGGACGTTCTCATACGGAATTTCTGTGATTCCAGGGTTCGTGACGTTAGGATTGAGATCGAGCGGGATGCAATAGCGGTCGACAAGATATGTATTCATTCGTGTATAGTCCCCGTAATAATACTCCTCCGTGAGATATCTGGAAAAAGGAATGGATGTCCGCGATTTTTTGATATAAACCGTTGCAATCTCATCTCTCATATCTGTAATTTCCCCATCCGCATTATAAAATTCCACAATCTGAGGAATGAAATCCTTAAAAAATTTCCGGTCAATATAAAGATGAAAATAATATCCCAGTGCGCTCGAATCTGGCAGAAGTGAACGGTATTTCGCTGTAAACCGTGTAAGATCCGGGAATACCATCATTTTTTCGCGGTAAAGCGGATCGCGGAAATGGGAGGATTCTTTCTGCTGCGTCGCATCCGGCAGAAGATTTCCGATTAGAAAATCATTTACCGATGAAATCGGATATGGAAAATCCGGGTGGGACGGGAGGTGCTTTAACAGCATTTGGGCTGCGGTGAGATGTAAAATAAAACCTGGCATGGGAATGAAGATGTCCTTTCGTATTTGCTTCTAATCTAAACAAAATGGCAGCGTTTGTCAAATTCTATTTGAGTGGCCTGATTTCTAAAAAAAACATAAACACCGACAGATTTCTTGACATGGAAATTTACCGGTGTTATTATTTAACACAAGTAAATAAATAACACTGTTAAGTATTTGCGCAAAAAGGAGGGGGAAACCGTGAAAGATGCATTTGAAAAACTGTTTCGTGCGATGCACCAGTTTAAAAAACTGAACGTATCAGACCTGATTCCGGGACTCAGCAGTTCCGAGTTTTCCGTCATGGGTGCGATTTTGCAGATGGGAGAAAACGGAAAAATTACAAGCTCAGAGCTGGCAGCGAAGACCAAAACGCTTCCGCCGGCTGTGTCGCGGACACTGCGCGGACTGGAGGAAAAAGGATA
The DNA here is from genome assembly GCF_003435675.1 of Blautia sp. AM23-13AC. Taxonomy (NCBI): domain Bacteria; kingdom Bacillati; phylum Bacillota; class Clostridia; order Lachnospirales; family Lachnospiraceae; genus Blautia; species Blautia sp. AM23-13AC. The sequence continues at coordinate 144,367 of NZ_QTUL01000007.1, forward strand.
TGTAGAGCGGACCGTTGACAAAAAAGACCGCAGAAATACGTATATCAGTCTGACAGAGCAGGGCTGGAAAAAGGGGGAAGAGGTACGGGACAGAATGCATGATTTTGGCTGCTCTGTGATGTCACAGTTAAAGGAAGAGGATGTAGATCAGCTGGTTGCTTATCTAGATCGTATCTATGAGATTGCAGAAAAAGAAATTGAAACCCGAAAACGACAGAATTCGTGTGCCGGCAAGCTGGTACACCGGAAAGAAGAAAGGGGAAAAAATGAGTAAGATTTTCAAGAATATGCTCCCGTACTGGAAATCGATTCTTGTGATTCTTATGCTGTTGTTTGTCCAGGCGTGGTGCGACCTGTCGCTCCCGTCGTACACATCTGATATCATCGATGTGGGCATTCAGAACAGCGGTGTTGAGCACGTTACACCGAAACGAATCACAGAGGAAGAATTTCAGACAGCAAAGTTTATCATGACGGATGATGAGGCAGACTTGTGGGAAAGCCTTTATACGAAAAAGGACGGCTATTACGAACGGAACAAAGCTTCCGAAAAAGAACTAGATACAGCGGATGAAACGCTGACCGTTGCACTCCTTATGAATTACCAGATGGGTGCGATGGAAGAAACTGCCTTCAAACAGCTCGTGGCACAGCAGACCGGTCAGGATGCGTCCGTGTTTGAAAACATGACGATAGAGCAGATCGGAGAGATGATGCATGTGGAGCTGAAGAGCTTCCGGCAGGAAAAAGAAGATGAGGATGGAAACAAGGTGGAAGTGACCTGCGTGGATGTCCGTCCGATTTTTGCGTCTATGCTCGAGAGTGGACAGATGGATAAAGACACTGTGCTCTCGATGCGCGACAGCATGGAAAAAACGCTTGATACGATGGGAAGCTCCCTGGTAAAATCGATGGGCATTGCGTATGCAGTTTCCGCAGACAAAGCGGCGGGCCTCGATGTAGACCAGATTCAGAAAATGTACCTTCTGACCGCAGGCCTCAAGATGGTCGGCATGGCACTCCTGATGGGTGTGGTAACTGTTCTCGTCGGACTGTTTGCCTCCCGCGTCGGCGCCGGAATCGGCCGCGATCTGCGCGAAAAAGTATTCAAACGGGTTGTCGGATTCTCCAATGCGGAGATGGATCAGTTCTCCACCGCATCGCTGATTACCCGAAGCACGAACGATATCCAGCAGATCCAGATGGTCTCCGTCATGGTGCTGCGAATGGTTGCCTACGCTCCGATCCTTGGCATCGGCGGTGTGCTGAAAGTCATGAAAACGGGAGCCGGTATGGAATGGATCATTGTTCTTGCGATCATCGTCATTCTCGGATACGTGATGCTGCTTGTCTCCCTTGCGATGCCGAAATTCAAGCTGATGCAGAAACTGGTCGACAACATCAACCTCGTATCGCGTGAAATCCTGACCGGACTCTCTGTCATCCGTGCGTTCGGAAGAGAGGACAAAGAGGAAGAGCGCTTCAACGGTGCGAATAAGGAACTGACCAAAACAACCCTGTTCACCAACCGCGTCATGACCTTTATGATGCCTGGTATGATGATGATTATGAACGTGCTGACCGTCGGAATCGTATGGTTCGGTGCACATAAAATCGATGCCGGCACGATGCAGGTCGGTGCAATGACTGCATTTATTACCTACGCCATGATGATCGTCATGTCTTTCCTGATGCTGACAATGATGTCAATCATGCTGCCGCGTGCCGCTGTTGCCGCCGGCCGTATCGATGAAGTCATTCAGACAGAATCCTCCATTCAGGATGTCAAAAATCCGGAGCAGCTGGAGGTTCACAACGGAGTTGTCCGCTTCGATCACGTCAACTTCCGTTATCCGGGCGCCGAGGAGGATGTGCTGCATGACATCGACTTCGTTGCCGAGCCTGGCAAGACGACGGCGATCATCGGAAGCACCGGCTGCGGTAAATCGACGCTGGTCAACCTGATCCCACGTCTCTATGATGTGACGGGCGGAAAGATTACGCTCGACGGAAAAGATATTCGAAACATTACGATGAAGGATCTGCGCGATGAGATCGGTTTCGTGCCGCAGAAAGGTGTGCTGTTCTCGGGAACGATCGCATCCAACCTGCGCTTCGGAAAAGACGATGCGACGGATGCGGAGATCGAAAAGGCAGCCGCAATTGCGCAGGCAACCGAGTTTATCGAGGCAAAAGATGACAAATACGAAACCGCGATTGCACAGGGCGGAACGAACGTATCCGGCGGACAGAAACAGCGTCTGGCGATTGCGCGTGCGATTGCAAAAGACCCGAAAATCTTTATTTTCGACGACAGTTTTTCTGCACTTGACCTGAAAACGGATGCGGCGCTTCGAAAAGCACTGGCGGAGAATGTCAAAGACAGCACCGTGATCATCGTGGCACAGCGGATCAGCACGATTCTCCATGCGGAGCAGATTCTGGTGCTCGATGACGGAAAGGTAGTCGGAAAAGGTACGCATGAGGAACTGCTGAGAAGCTGCGAGGTTTACCAGGAGATTGCGAAATCCCAGCTGTCAGAGAAAGAGCTTGGACTGAAGGAAAGTGAGGTGGCTGACCATGAGTAATGAAATGAACCAGCAGCCGCGCAAAAGAGGACCGATGGGACGGATGGGCCGCGGCATGCAGCCGGGCGAGAAGCCGAAAGATCTGAAAAAAACGATCAAACAGCTCGCTCAGTACATCGGAAAATATAAAATTGCGATTTTTATCGTTATGATCTGTGCCGCATGCTCAACGGTGTTCAACGTTGCCGGACCAAAGATTCTCGGAAAAGCTACGACCGCACTGTCCGAGGGACTGATGGAAAAGATCCGGGGCACAGGAAGCATTGATTTTGCAAGAATCGGAACGATTCTGCTGTTTGTACTTGGCCTGTATCTGATGAGCGCCCTGTTCAGCTTCATCCAGGGATGGATCATGACGGGCGTGACGCAGAAGGTGTGCTATCAGCTTCGAAAAGAGATTTCGGAGAAGATCAACCGTATGCCGATGAAATATTTTGAGAGCCGCACGTACGGTGAAGTGCTCTCACGCATCACAAATGATGTCGATACGCTTGGCCAGGGACTGAACCAGAGTATCACGACGATCATCACCTCGTTGGCAACGCTCATCGGTGTTCTGATCATGATGCTGAGTATCTCCCCATTGATGACGCTGATCGCGCTTGTGATCCTGCCGATTTCAATGGGACTCATCGGACTCGTGACAAAGAAATCACAGAAATTCTTCCGTGCCCAGCAGGAATATTTAGGCCACATCAACGGTCAGGTTGAGGAGGTTTACGGCGGCCATCTCGTCATCAAGGCATTTAACCGCGAGAAGGATACGATCGAAGAGTTTGAAAAAACCAACAATATTCTTTACGATTCCGCATGGAAATCCCAGTTTTTATCCGGTATGATGCAGCCGATTATGATGTTTGTCGGAAATTTAGGCTACGCCTGCGTGGCATTGACCGGCGGACTTCTGGCGATCAAAAACGTGATCACGATCGGTGATATCCAGGCATTTATCCAGTATGTGAAAAACTTTACCCAGCCGATTCAGCAGATTGCGCAGGTTATCAACATGGTACAGTCGATGTCGGCGGCATCCGAGCGTGTCTTTGAATTCCTGAACGAGGAAGAGGAAGACCAGATTGTCGAGAATCCGGCAGCAATCGAGACTGTGACAGGAGAAGTCACCTTCGACCACGTACATTTCGGCTACAACCCGGAGCAGATCATCATCAACGATTTCAGCGCCAAAGTAAAACCGGGCCAGAAAACCGCGATCGTCGGCCCGACCGGAGCCGGAAAGACGACGATGGTCAAACTGCTGATGCGCTTCTACGATGTCAACAGCGGAGCCATTCTGCTGAACGACCACAACATCAAAGACTTCAACCGCAGAGAGCTGCGCGATGCCTTCGGTATGGTCCTGCAGGATACGTGGCTGTTCAAGGGAACCATCATGGAAAACATCCGCTACGGCCGGCTCGATGCGACAGATGAAGAAGTCATCGCAGCAGCAAAAGCCGCAAGGGCCCACCACTTCATCCAGACCCTGCCGGGCGGCTATCAGATGGAACTGAATGAAGATGCCAGCAATGTGTCGCAGGGACAGAAACAGCTGCTGACGATTGCACGCGCAATCCTTGCTGACAACAAGATTCTGATCCTCGACGAGGCAACCTCATCCGTCGACACCAGAACCGAAATCGAGATCCAGAAGGCCATGGATAACCTGATGAAGGGCAGAACAAGCTTCGTCATCGCCCACCGGCTGTCCACGATTCGTGATGCGGATCTGATTCTCGTCATGAAAGACGGAGACATCATCGAGCAGGGCAACCATGAAGAACTGCTTGCGAAGAATGGGTTCTATGCTAACCTTTACAATTCGCAGTTCGAGGATATAGTTGCGTAACAGCCTTTGCGGGCGATATAAATTTATTGTAACAACACCTGAGTTGGCAAAACGGTTCAGGTGTTGTTTTTTTTCTCGAGGGAAAATCTCGTTACATTTTCCCGTCAGGCAAAAAAGCTCTCAGAGCAGAATGATCTGATGTTTGTCCCAGATCATGCATGTTATCCCAGGTTACTTGAGAGAAAAGAAAAAATTTGGTATGCTGTTGAGAAGTAGAATCTTCGATAAGAAGCACGGGGGAAAATAATGAATTTAATTTTATGTGATGATGATAAAGTGTTTTTAAATAAACTGGAAATCAGAATTCGAGGTTTATGTCAGAAACATAAGATTGCAGTGGAAATGGAGTGCTACGTATCTGCGAAGGAGATGCTGGAAGGAATCAAAAATCTTGATGAGATTTCTGTTTTTTTTATTGATATCGATATGCCGGAAGTGAATGGATTTGAGGTTGCATCGTATCTGAAAAAGTGGAACAGGGAATGTTGCATTGTGTTTGTATCGAATAAGGATGATCTGGTGTTTCAGTCATTGGTGTATCATCCATTCTTTTTTATCCGCAAGGCACATCTGGATGAGGAACTGGAGCCGCAGCTGCTGGAACTGCAGAAAAAGGCAGGAAAGAAAGTTCCCCAAATAGAACTGCAGACAGGGCGTCAGAGTGTAAAACTTGCATTGCGTGATATCTGGTTTGTGGAGAGCGAGAAGAACTATCTGCTTTTTTATCGGGAAAAAGATACGAGGGATGAGGCGATTCGCGTAAGGATGAAAATGTCAGAAGCGGAGAAAAAACTAGAAGCGCATAAATTTGTAAGGACCCATAAAGGATATTTGGTTAACATGAACTATGTATATCGGTTGCGCGAAAAAGAACTTCTGCTATTGAACGGGAAAAGCATTCCTGTCAGCAGAAATTATCTGAATCAGGTTCGAATGAAAATTATGGGAGTGGTGATGGAATGAGTGCAGCATTTTGGAAGGTCTTTGAACTTGCAATTTCTGTTTGGGAAAACATACTTTTGTTGGAATTCTGCATGGATTTTATGCAGCAGAAACCCAGAGGGAAAAAAGGTAAAGTTTTGTGGGGAATTGCAGTGCTATTTGGGCTAATCTTTCCTGCGTTGGAAAAGTATCCTGCGTTATATGACAGGTGGGAAATGTGGATCACATTGATTTGGCTTTTTGTCTATTTGATGGTGGGTACACAGGGAAGTGTTCTGAGAAAGGTTACTGCAGCGGTAGTTGCGAGAGCAGTATTGATGATGGTAAACACAGCGATCCTTTTCGGCGGCAGTTTTATCCTTCAAGAAAGTGTTGCATCGTTTATTCAAGATCAGGATACAGTAAGAATTGCGCTCGTGCTATTATCAAAAATTTCTTATTTTTTTGTTGGTAAATTACTAAATAGTCTTTTGTTTGAACGAGAGAATCTGATAAGCTGGCAATGGATTGTCATGGGATGCAACCTTGTTTTCTCAATTATTGCGGGAGATACTATGATTTTGGTAGTAAGAGATCTGCCAAGTGTGCAGATGCAGGAACAGAAATGGATTTTGCTGTGCGTATGCTGTATCTGGCTGATGTGCCTGATTATGTACTTTATAGTACAGCAAATGAGCAAGGATAATCAAACAAAGCTAGAATATGAACTGATGAAAGAAAAAGAGAAATATTCAAAGGAAAGTATGGAAATTATTAAGAGAAGTAATGAAGAATTACGAGAATTTAAACATGATTTGAAAAATTATCTTTTACCTCTGCAAGAGGCAATGGAGACCATGCCGCAGTCGGAAATGGTAAAGGTATGGGAAAAAATTAATCAGAAAATTGAAGATGTGCAGACACTGATTCAGACCGGAAACAGTTATGTGGATTCTATGATTAATACAAAAATTACTCTTGCGAGAAGTGAAAAAGTAGATGTGAAATGTACGATTCTGAGCAAAATGGAAGGAATTGATGATTTGGAGTTTTGCACTGTGTTTGGAAATCTCATGGATAATGCGATTGAAGCAGAGCGGAAAGTTACAGGGAAGAAAGAAATTATAATTTTTGTAGAGGAAAAAATGGGATATCTTCGGTTGGAGATTCAAAACAAAATTGAGAAATCTGTTTTAAATGAAAATTCAAGTTTAAATACGACGAAGAAAGATACAAGCAGTCACGGGATTGGGCATAAAAGTGTAAAACGGACGATGGAAAAGGTAGGTGGTGCGTTAAAGTATTATGAGACAGAAGATTTGTTTTGCGCAGAGGCAGTGTTTCCGATAAAATAAGATAAAACGTAATAAAAAAGACTTTGTTTGTATGAAGGAAGCAAAAAGAATGCGGATTTCAAAGAACAAAGTCTTATTTTTTGCTATCTGTACTGATTATCCCAGATAGAGCATGATATCCCAGATCCGTTGACGATGGAAAAAAATTTCGCTATGCTTCGAGTAACAGAAGAGAAAGAACGAAATTATGAAAAGAGGGGATATATGGGAAAGAAAGTGTTGGGAATTATGGTGATATTACTGTTCTTTACAGGATGTCAGAATATGGGGAATGAGTCAGAAAATTTGCAGCAGGTAGAAAAACAGGAAAATGGAGAAGAACGGAATAGTTCTATCAGCAATGATGAAACGGAAACAAATGTGACACATGAAAATGATCAGGAATTAAGCGATGGTGAGCATATTAGTTTTCAGCTTGGCAGTCAGGCAAAAATTGATGCGGTTGTTGACATGCCTGACAAAAAATGGAACGAGTTTGAAAAATGTGTGATAGAAGTGGATGGATTTCAAGGAGAAAGTGTGTTCAATAAAATACTTGGGAAAATCCCGGAAAGTGGATTGGAAACAAGAAAAGGAGACACAGGAGAGCCGGATGTTTGTTATTCGTATGAGGGAATACTTGGCGAACAATTAAAAAATCAAAATGGAACGGTGTCTGTCAGCAATATATTAGGAGTGGAAACGGAAGAAGGAAAAAAAGTTTATTATAATTTACCTGTTGAATATATTACATCAGCCTATGGTGAAGGGATTTTGGTCAGAGACAATGAGCAGAAAATTTCATTGGAAGACGAAGAAAAGCTGATAGAGGAAGGAAAAGAGTTTGTTAGATGGATTGGAGACTGGGAAAAAGTTGAATTGACCAGTAAATACAGTTTTTCGTATGAACAGATGGAAAAACAGCAGGAATTAATGGAACAGGCAATCGAGAATGGAGAATTGCTAAAGCCTCAGAAGATTCAGAAATATGAGTGGTCAAAAGCAGATGATTGTTTCCTGTTGTTTTTTCAGGGTTATCTGAATGGGGTTCCTGTATTATGCAATGAAATTAACCGGCAGGATGATCTTTATATTCCGTCATCTAAAATACAGGCTGTTATAACGGAGGGCGGAATTCAATATCTTCAAGCAGTTAATCACTATGCTATTCGGGAAAAGGAACCGGTATCTCTTGCGGAAAAAGATATTATTTTGGAAACGCTGAGAAATAAGTATGATTTGGCAATTGCAGAGCCGATTACGCTGAATCAGATGAAACTGATTTATTACCCGATGACAACGGGAAGAAATGAAACAGGGCATTGGATGTGTGATATGATTCCTGCGTGGCAGTTTCGATTTATAGAAGATGAGATCGAACAGTATGTTTACATCAATGCACTGGATGGACGGGAAATTGCAGGGTGAGTTTGTCTGAGATTTACGAGTTACTCAAAGAATAAATTGTTTTGCGGAAGATGTGACTCCGGGCTAAGCGGGTCACATCTTTTTAAAAGACGAAGAGGATAAGAGATTGTTGCGGAAGGACAAGAAGGTGATCTTTCATGAATTTTTTTCGAATGATAAAAATGGATTTTAAAAGAATGTTTTTATCAGGAAAATTTTATTTTGCCATCGCAGGTGCGATGCTGGTTACCGTGTTAAACATCAGTCAGGAAGCAATGCAGAGCCGGTGGAATGCATCGGTATATTACCTGGTTGTCAGCAGTCATGGTGTGGGGGCATTTTTTGAAGTGTTTTCTGTGCTGGCTGTGCTGCCGTTTGCGCTGAGCTATTGGGAAGACAGCAGAAATGGCTATCTTAGATGCATTGAGACACGCATAGGGAGAACAGCATATTGCTGGTCGCATCTGGTGGTTGCCTTTTTCGGTTCTGTGATCAGTATTTTTCTGGGAATGGCAGTTGTTTATGGCGTTTTGGCATTAAAAATACCGTGGATAAAAAAAGAAGAGCTTGAAACATTAACAGGCAGTTTAAGCTATGGAAATGGACTCGTCCTGCCGTTTTACCTTGCCGCAAGATTTGGAGTTGAGGCTGTCAAGTATGCATTTATGGCAGTTTTTGCGCTTATGATATCGGGAAAAATAAAAAATCTGTTTGTGCTGGTCAGCACACCGGCTCTTTTTTATTATGCAAGCCAGCTTGTAGCAGAAGCGCTGCAGCTGCCGGGCCAGATGAGATGGTACCAGCTCCATGGGGGAAGTATCCGGAATTTTAAGGATTTTTTTGTGATAGCTGGTTATTTCCTTATTCTGACAGGAATGGAAGGTGTAATTTTCGTGCGAGTGGTAAAGAGGAGGGCGCAGAATGGATAGAATACGGATGAGCCTTCGGGTATGTCAGATACGTTTGCGGAAAACATTCACAACACCACGGTTTTATGTTGCGCTGTTGTGGATTGCGATCCTTTTTCATGTAATGACGGTGGGTATTCGAGGCTTCTGCGAGCAGACCGGAGTTGATGTGACTTTTTGGATGCTGCCGTTTATGACCAGATATAATGGAGACCAGATTATCATTGTTCTTGGGGCTCTGCTGCTTTTCTGTGATGCTCCGTTTCTGGAACCGAACAGCGGGTGGCAGATTTTGCGGGCCGGGCGGAAAAGCTGGTTTTGGGGAAACATGCTGTACATTGTGGTTGTTTCCTTTTTTTACACCATATGCTTAAGTATGATTCCGGTACTGCTTGTGTTTCCGAATGTAGGGTGGGAAACCGGATGGGGGAAGGTGATCAGTACGCTGGCTCAGACGAATGCGGCATATACCTTTGACCAGGAACCGTTGGATTATCTGATCCTTTCGAGATTTTCGCCGCAGGAGGCAATGGGACTCACAATGCTTGCGATCTGGTGCCTGTCGGTTATGACAGGCGTTGTGAGTTATGCCGGAAATTTTCTGGTACACAGGGGATTTGGAATCGTCATCAACTGCGGCATCGCACTCACTGCGCTTCTGCTCAGCAAATTTTCCAGCATCACAATCGGCTATTACTGCGCGCCGCCGCTTTGGATGAATATTGCGAGCTACAAGTGGCAGGGATATGGAAACGGGCCGTCGATGGCATATGTTTACAGTGTCTTTGCGATTGTCATCGGCGCATGCACGATCCTTTCGTATCTCGGGATCCGGAAAAAGGATCTGAACTTTGTGGAGGAAATCTGAAAGAATGGAAGAAAAGATAAGAATAGAAAACGTGACAAAAAAGTTTGGCAGCTACGCGGCGTTGGACGGGATCAGCCTGAGCTTCGAAAAAGGAAAAATTCACGGAATGATCGGAAGAAACGGAAGTGGGAAGACGGTACTGTTCAAATGCATCTGCGGATTTCTCCGGGTGGACGATGGCGCGGTTTTTGTGGATGGAAAACAGATTGGGAAAGAGATCGAAGCGCCGGAGAGTATTGGCGCCATCATCGAGACACCGGGCTTTCTTCCGGGCTACAGTGCCAGACAGAATCTGCAGTTTCTCGCCGGCATCCGCAGGAAGATCGGAAAAAAGGAGATCGATGCGGCCATCCGAAAAGTCGGACTGGATCCGGAAGCGAAAAAGCATGTCGGCAAGTATTCGCTCGGCATGCGCCAGCGTCTCGGTATTGCACAGGCGATTATGGAGGAACCTTCCCTTCTGATTCTGGATGAACCGATGAACGGTCTCGACAACCAGGGCGTGCAGGAGATGCGGCAGCTGTTTTTGAAACTGAAAGACGAAGGAAAAACCATTCTTCTTGCCAGCCACAACCGGGAAGACATTGCAGCACTGTGCGATACGACGGTGGAGATTGACAGAGGAAAGATTGTAGGCTGACGGAAAAAAGTTGCTCGTTTTTGGTGAATCTCATTGTCTTCCGGTGAAGCAGAGAATATAATAAAAACACAGAGAAGATCGAATCTTACGCTATTTGGTGTAGGATGGAGACAGGGAAAACAAAAAAAGATTACGAAAACGAGGACATGAACAATGGCAGACAGACACACAACAGAAAAATTGCTGGAGGGCGAACGCCTTTCCGGAAAGGTGACACTCTTTGCAAAAGTAACGATTTTACCGGGTGATGAGCTTCCGTATCATGAGCATCATGGGGAGACAGAAGCGTATCACATCCTGTCCGGTGCGGGTATGTATCAGGATAACGACAAAACCTACCCGGTGCAGGCGGGCATGACGACGTTCTGCGAGGACGGCAGCGGCCATGCGGTTTCCTGCGCAGGGGAAGAACCGCTCGTGTTTCTGGCGATGATTCAGAAAAAAGTAGAATAAGCAGGTACGGATATGAGCAGAAAGAAAAAGCCCAGAATGGAATACCGCTATTACGAAGTGCCGGAAAAATGCCCGGTGCTGGTGCTGCAGGGAGAAAAATGGTTGCAGAATTATGGGTACCAGATTGATTATCTGCATTTTCATAACCTGATGGAGATCGGTTTCTGCTATTACGGTGAGGGAACGATTGTTTTGGAAGATGAGGAACTGCCGTATCATGGCGGTATGTTTACGGTGGTGCCGAAAAACTTTCCGCATACAACAAACTCAAAAGAAAACAGTGTATGTTCCTGGGCATGGGTGTTTGTGGATGTGGAAGGATTTATTACAGAGCTGTATAAGGGCAATATGCGCATGGCACAAAAGCTGATTGCGCGTATTAACCAGAAGGCCCATTTTGTGAAAAATGAGGAAAGGCCGGAGGTCGCGGAGATGATCAAACTGATCATTAAATGCATGGGTGAAAAACGGGAATTTTATCTCGAGGAAGTGAAAGGACTGACCAGAGCGCTTCTGATGCAGATTGCCAGATGGAATGAAAGGGACGAGGAGCAGGAAAAGAATTCTATTGTAGATGATGCCAGTATCGCTCTGATTCTGCCTGCGCTGGATTATATTGGAGAAAATTATAAAGAGATTCTTCGAATTGAGGAGCTGGCAGAGGTATGTCATATCAGCGAAACACATCTGCGCCGTATTTTTCAGGAATCCATGCGGATGACGCCGGTTGAGTACATTAACTGGGTCCGGATCCGGGCGGCATGTAAGGAACTGCGGAAAACAAATATTTCTGTAAATGAGATTGCAATGCGAAGCGGATTCACAACAATTTCTACATTTAACCGTAATTTCCGCCGGATTCTTGGTGTATCTCCACAGCAGTGGCGAAGTGCACCGGAACATTATGAACGAAAATTGTTGAATTTTGATATAAAAACACAGGAAGGATGGTGATGTCCGTCAAAATGCATATAAATGGTTGAAAATGCATAGTATAGAGTTAAAAATGCGCACAAACGACGGGAAAATATGTTATACTTTGTACATGTTGAGGGAATAAAAACATAAAAAATGTACAAAACAACCAAAAAATTTCTGCGCTGTAAAAAGTGCGGAGGTTCCGGTTGTAAAATAACATCTTAAGGAGGATGTGCAATATGAAAAGAAAAATTGTATCAATCGTAATGGCATCAGCAATGGTATTTGGACTGGCTGCATGTGGTTCCAGCGGAGGAACTACAACAAGTTCCAGCAACGGCGGAAACGATGCATCAGCAGCAAGTGAAACCACTGCAAAATCAGAGAGCAGCGACGTAGTAGAGGGCAGCTCTGATGATGACAACACCTTAACCGTATGGACCTGGGACCCGAACTTCAACGTTTACGCGATCAAGAAAGCAGCTGAAATTTATGCACAGGATCACGAAGGATTCAAAGTAGAAGTCAGCGAAGTACAGTCCGACGACATTGAAACCCGTCTGACCACAGCAGTTTCCGCAGGAGACTTAAGCACTCTGCCGGATATCTTCCTGATGCAGGATAACTCCTTCCAGAAATATGCAACCAACTATCCGGACATCTTCACCGATCTGACCGATTCCGGAATTGATTTCAGCGAATTCTCATCCGCAAAAGTTGCTTACTCTACTCTGGATGGGAAGAACTACGGAATTCCGTTCGACAATGGTGCCGTTATCGAGTGCCTGCGTACTGATATGCTGGAGCAGGCAGGCTTCACCGTAGATGATTTCACAGATATCACCTGGAATGACTTTATGGAGAAAGCAAAAGTTGTCAAAGAGAAAACAGGCCAGCCGATCCTGACATCTCAGGCCGGATCTCCGGACCTTGTTATGGAAATGCTGCAGTCCTGCGGTGAGTCCCTTTTCAACGAAGATGGATCTGTCAACATCGTAGACAACAAAGCACTGAAACCAATCCTTGAGATTTACAGCCAGATGGTAAAAGATGGCACTCTTGTAGAGGTTACTGACTGGGATCAGTACATCGCATCCATCAACAACGGAACTACAGCAGGCGTTATCAACGGATGCTGGATCATGGCTTCCATCACAGCAAATGAAGATCAGTCCGGCAAATGGGCAATCACCAATATGCCGAAACTGGACGGCGTTGACGGAGCAACCAACTACTCCAACAACGGTGGTTCTTCCTGGGCAATTTCTTCCAACTGCAAAAAACAGGATCTTGCCATTGACTTTATGAAATCTACCTTCGCAGGCAGCACAGCTCTTTACGATGATATCATCGCAAAAGGCGCTCTGGCAACCTGGGCACCGGCAGGAGATTCCGAAGCATATGCACAGCCAGTTGCATTCTTCAGCGATGACCCGGTTTACGCAAAGATCGTTGATTTCGCAACCAAGACTCCATCCAACATCACTGGAGCATTCTACTACGATGCACGTGATGCTGTCGGAACCGCACTTTCCAATATCATCCAGACAGGAGCAGATATGGACAGCGAACTTCAGACCGCACAGGAAACTGTAGAGTTCAACATGGGTGGCTGATATCCTGCAATACATAAAAAAGTAGGACGATAAGAAACGGGTCTGCTTCCTGGACAGACAGAAGCAGGCCCGTTCTGTATCTATGCGGTGTGTGTTTGAAAAATGATTTCTGCAGGAGAACATGAAATGTTGTCTGCAAAAAGATTTTTTCAAACACACGCCAGGTAAAAAAAGAAAGGAAGATTCCATGAGCAGTCAGAAGAAAAAAGGAATGAACTTGGAAAGAAAACAGAATCTTACCGGCTGGGCTTTCCTGATGCCGGCAACGATCCTGATCGCATGGATGAGCTTTTATCCGATGATTCAGGCATTCATCCTGTCTTTACAGACAGGTATGGGCATCAACCTAAAATTCAACGGATTTGCAAACTATGCCCGTATTTTAAAAGACCCGACCTTTAAACAGACCTTAAGCAACACCTTCTTTTATCTGATTATTCAGGTGCCGATCATGCTGATCCTCGGCCTGATGTTTGCTTCCATGCTGAACAACAAAGATCTGCGTTTTAAGGGACTGTTCCGTACCTGCATTTTCCTGCCGTGCGCAACATCTCTCGTATCTTACGCGATGATCTTCCGTTCCCTGTTTGCAAATGACGGTTTTATCAACACCGTTCTCCGCGGCCTCGGCATGAACCCGATCATGTGGTTCTCCAATGCGTGGACAGCCCGTGCGGTTATCATCATCGCCCTGATCTGGAGATGGACCGGATACAACATGGTCTTCTATCTCTCCGGTATGCAGAACATTGAATATTCGATCTACGAAGCAGCCAAAATCGACGGCGCAAGCCCGCTGCAGACTTTCTTCAAGATCACCGTTCCACTGTTAAAACCGATGATTCTGCTGACCACAATTACTTCTACCAACGGTACTCTGCAGCTGTTCGATGAGTCCCTGAACCTGACAAACGGAGGTCCTGGAAAATCAACCATGACCATGTCTCATTATATTTACAATATGTCCTTTGTACAGAGCCCGAACTTTGGCTATGCGGCAGCAATGTCCATCCTGATCCTGATCATGGTAGCCATTCTGGCACTGCTTCAGATGAAAGTAGGTGACGAGCGATAATGGGAAAAGCAAAGAAATTTTTCATGTATCTGATTTTAACGGTAGCGTCGATCCTTTCTGTTTTTCCGCTGTACTATATGTTCTGCGCGTCTACAAACAGAAGTATTGATGTCATTGCCGGAAAACTGATTCCGGGTACGTATCTGATTGACAACTTTAAAGCGCTGATTGCGCAGCAGAACCTGCGCCTTGCACTGTGCAACTCCTTCCGGAATGCGACGGTGCTGACCATTCTCTGTCTTCTGGTCTGCTCGATCGCCGGTTATGGATTTGAGATCTATCATGATAAAGCAAAAGATGCGGTATTTACCGTACTTCTGACTGCGATGATGATTCCGTTCGCAGCCATCATGATCCCAATGTTCCGTATGTTTTCCCAGCTAAAGATGGTCAACACGATGGCAGCTTTCATGCTTCCTTCGATTTCAACACCGTTCATGATCATGATGTTCCGCCAGGCTTCCCGTTCCTTCCCGCACGATATCATCGAAGCGGCAAGACTCGATGGCTTAAGCGAGACAGGAATTTTCTTTCGTATGTATATGCCGACCATGAAATCGACGTATGCGGCAGCAACAATCATCACCTTTATGAACGCATGGAACAACTACCTGTGGCCGAAGGTTATCTTACAGAACAATGAATCCATCACCATGCCGATGCTGGTAGCGAACCTGCTCGGCGGCTACACTGTAGATTATGGTGTGCTGATGCTCGGCGTATTTATCTGTACGATCCCGACAGCAATTATTTTCTTCTGCTTCCAGAAGAGCTTCACAGAAGGTATCACAGGTGCCGTAAAATAAGAAAAAGAATCGAACAGAAAAGGTGGATATTTGGATGAATATCCACCTTTTTTTCAAAAGATCAAAAAGAACAAAATTCCAGAAGGAGGAAAATAAAAATGGGTGTATTTCAGTATGAAAAAGTGAAGGACCCGACGTACTATGGAGAAAACCGGGTGGCGGCGCATTCCGATCACAGATATTATGGATCGGTGGAAGAAATGGAGCAGCATGTGGAAAACTTCCGTCACAGTCTGAACGGACTGTGGAAATTCCATTACGCAAAGAACTACGAGAGCACGATTCCGGGATTCGAGACACCGGAGTATGACTGCACAAAATGGGACGATATCCGCGTGCCGGCACATATCCAGATGGAGGGATATGACGCACCGCAGTATGCCAATGTGCAGTACCCATGGGAAGGAAGAGAAGAGATCCAGCCGGGCGAGATTCCGGAGCGGTTCAATCCGACGGCTTCCTATGTGAAATATTTTGAAGTGCCGGAGCAGATGAAAGGAAAACGGCTTTTTGTTTCCTTCCAGGGAGCAGAGAGCGGTATTGCCGTATGGCTGAACGGAACGTTCCTTGGCTACAGCGAGGATACGTTTACTCCGTCCGAGTTTGAACTGACCCCGTATCTGAAAGAGGGCGAAAATAAACTGGCTGCGCAGGTTTTCAAATGGACGAGCGGAAGCTGGTGCGAGGATCAGGATTTCTTCCGTTTCTCCGGTATTTACCGTGATGTGTATCTGTACACGATTCCGGAGGTTCACGTTTCGGATCTGAAAGTACAGACGCTGCTGGATGATACGTTTACGAAGGCAGATCTGGTCATTGATACGAAAATGATCGGAACAGGAAAGGTAAAAATTACCCTGTTAAAAGACGGAACGGCACTGCAGAGCACCGAAGGTGTGCTGGATGGGGAAACACAGTTTGTTCTGAAAGTCGATCACCCGGAACTGTGGTCCGCAGAGACACCGGTGCTGTATGATCTTCTGCTGGAAGTCACCGCAGAGGATGGAACGGTGCAGGAACTGATTCCGCAGAGAGTCGGATTCCGCCGCTTTGAGATGAAAGACCACATCATGATGCTGAATGGAAAGCGGGTTGTCTTTAAAGGCGTCAACCGCCACGAGTTCAGCTCCGTATCCGGCCGTGTCGTTTCGAGAGAAGAGCTGATCAAAGACCTGACGACGATGAAACAGAACAACATCAATGCAATCCGTACCTGCCATTACCCGGATGCGGTCGGCATTTATGATCTGTGCGATGAATACGGTCTTTACATGATCGCGGAGTGCAACATGGAGTCCCATGGAACGAGAGATACGGATGCGGTACGAAGCGGAGATTTCTCCGGTGTTGTACCATGCGACCGCCCGGAGTGGATGGACTGTATGCTCGACCGTGTCAATTCGATGTATCAGAGAGACAAAAACCATCCGGCGATTCTGATCTGGTCCTGCGGAAATGAATCGTTTGGCGGAAAAGTTATTTTTGAAATGTCCCAGTTATACCGGAAAATGGACCCGACCCGTCTCGTTCATTATGAAGGAGTTAATGACGACCGCAGATACAACGACACCAGCGATATGGAAAGCCGGATGTACACCACCGTCAATGAAATCCGTGAATTCTTGTCGAAAGACAGAAGAAAACCGTATGTCTGCTGTGAGTATGCACATGCGATGGGAAATTCCTGCGGCGCCATGAAGAAATATATGGATCTTGCCGAGGAAGAACCGCTGTTCCAGGGCGGCTTTATCTGGGATTATATCGACCAGTCAATCTACAAAAAAGACCGCTACGGAAAAGAGTTCCAGGCGTACGGCGGAGACTTTGATGATCATCCATGCGATTACAATTTCAGCGGAAATGGTATTGTATACGGCGGCGAGCGCGATGCTTCCCCGAAGATGCAGGAAGTAAAATTCTGCTATCAGAACATTGCTGTGGATGTACAGAAAGACAAAGCAGTTGTAAAAAATAAGAACCTGTTTGTGAATACCGATGCGTTTGACTGCGTGGTAATTCTCGAAAAAGAAGGAAAGAAACTGAAAGAAGTGCCGATGGAAATTTCCGTGGAGCCGCTTTCCGAAAAAACAGTGGAGCTTCCGATTGCCGTACAGACCCTTCCGGGCGAGTATGCGGTGACCGTTTCCTTCCGCCTGAAAGAAGATACCATATGGGGCAAGCGCGGCCATGAAGTTGCATTCGGACAGGGTGTTTATGAAGTGGAAGCACCGGCGAAAGCAGAAAAACCGGCGAAATTTGAAGTGATCCGTTCCAACCATGATTTTGGTGTGCGCGGCGAAAATTTTGATGTGATGTTCTCCGATCTGAACGGCGGACTCGTATCGTACCGTTACGGCGGCGTTGAGATGATCAAAATGATTCCGAAACCGAACTTCTGGCGTGCGCCGATCGACAATGACTGCGGAAGCCTGATGCCGATGCGTTACAGCCAGTGGAAGATTGCTTCAATGTATCTGTCCCACAAATATCCGAACGGCAGCCATTATCCGGGACTGTATGCGCCGGAAATCGAAGTACACGAGGACTGCGCAGAAGTCAGCTACCGCTATGTAATGCCGACCACACCGGCGAGCGAGTGCCGTCTGACCTACCGTGTCTTCGGCGATGGAAGCATTCAGACGACGCTGACGTATGATCCGGTGAAAGAGCTCGGCGATATGCCGGAATTCGGCGTGATGTTCAAACTGGATGCCGATTATGACAACGTTACCTGGTACGGCATGGGACCGGAGGAGACGTATGTGGACCGCTGTGCCGGAGCAAAGCTCGGTGTTTATAAGAATAAAGTCGAAGATAATATGGCGAAATATCTCGTTCCGCAGGAGTGCGGCAACAAGGTTGGTGTACGCTGGGCAACCGTGACGAACCGCAAGGGCCGCGGTATGATGTTCAGCGGCGACAAGATGGAATTTTCCGCACTGCCGTACACACCGCACGAGCTGGAAAATGCGATGCATCCGTATGAACTGCCGCAGGTACATTACACCGTTGTGCGCGTGGCAAAACAGCAGATGGGTGTTGGCGGAGACGACAGCTGGGGTGCACAGACCCATCCGGAGTACCTGATTCCGATTGATAAAAAACTGGAGTTTACCTTTACGTTTAAGGGAATCTGATGCGTTCAGCCCATTCTGTCCGTGGACAGGATGGGCTGTCTGCGAAAGAAAAGGAGACAAAAGCAGATGGGGAAAGAAGTAAATTTTGGAAAGCTCCTGCACGGGGGCGATTATAACCCGGAACAGTGGCTGGATTACCCGGAGATTCTGGAACAGGATCTGGCGTATTTCAAGAAAGCCAGAATCAACGAGGTTTCGCTTGGCATGTTTTCCTGGGCATTTTTAGAGCCGGAGGAAGGAGTTTTCCGTCTGGAATGGTTAAAAGAGGTGATTGACCGCCTGTACGAAAACGAAATTGTGGTTATGCTTTCCACGCCGACGGCGGCAAGACCGCGCTGGATGGCGGAAAAATACCCGGAGGTGCTCCGTGTCAATGCAGCGAGAGAACGGAATCTGTACGGGGAGCGCCATAATCACTGCTATACCTCACCGGTTTACCGGGAAAAAACGAGAATCATCAATACGAAGCTGGCGGAAATGTTCAAAGATCACCCTGGCGTGATTGCATGGCATATTTCGAATGAATACGGCGGAGAGTGCCACTGCCCGCTGTGCCAGGAGGCATTCCGCGGCTGGGTGAAGAAAAAATACGGCACACTGGAACGGCTGAACCGTGTCTGGAATACCGGGTTCTGGAGTCATACTTACCAGAGTTTTGACCAGGTGGAGAGCCCGTCTCCGAAAGGAGATTTTTCGCTGCATGGACTGAATCTGGACTGGAAACGGTTTGTGACGGATCAGACCGCGGATTTTGTAAAATGGGAAATCAAAGCGCTGCGGGACGCTGGGGCAGAACAGCCGTCTACCATCAATATGATGTATAACTTTACCGGACTGAACTACTACAAGTTTGCCGATGTGATTGACTTTGTATCCTGGGACAATTATCCGACCTGGCATAAAGAGGCGGAGACGGTAACAGCGATGGATACAGGTATGCAGCATGACATTATGCGGAGCATTCAGAAAAAGCCGTTTTATCTGATGGAGAGCTGTCCTTCCGCAACGAACTGGCAGTCCGTCAGCAAGCTGAAAAAACCGGGCATGCTGCAGGCCGCGTCACTGCAGGCAGTTGCGCATGGGTCGGATAGTGTGCTGTATTTCCAGATGAGGCAGAGCCGCGGTGCATCCGAAAAATTCCATGGGGCCGTGATCGACCATTATGGCGGATCGGATACTAGGGTATTCCGTGAAGTGACGAAAGTCGGCGCAGCTTTGGAGAAACTGCAGGAAGTGAACGGTTCGCAGAACCCGGCGGAAGCAGCCGTGATTTATGATGTCGAAAACCGCTGGGCGGTGGAAGATGCGGCGGGTCCGCGGAATGCAGGTGTTTTTTATAAAGAAACCGTGGAAAAGCCATATCAGGCATTCCGGAAACTGGGCATCAATGTGGATGTGATTGATGAGACGTGCAGCCTCGACGGATACCGTGTTGTGGCAGCGCCGATGGTTTATCTGCTGCGGGAAGGATGGACAGAGAAGGTTCGGAACTTTGTGAAAAACGGCGGAATTTTTCTGCTGACTTACTGGTCCGGCATTGTGGATGAGACGGATCTCTGTTACTTAGGCGGAACACCGCATGACCTGATGGATGTGATGGGATTCCGGAGTATGGAGATTGACGGACTGTACGATGGCGAATGGAACGAGGGCATTCCGGAACCGGAAAATCCGCTGCATCTGGAACTGGCATACCGCTGCAGTCATCTCTGCGAGCTGGTACAGCCATCGACGGCGGAAGTAGTGATGACATACGGAAAGGATTTCTATGACGGCATGCCTGCGATGACCCGGAATGTGTACGGAAAGGGAAAAGCGTATGCCGTTTGTGCGGACTTTGAACAGGGACTGTACGATGAAGTCTGCCGGAAACTGGCAGAAGAGGCCGGTGTGGAGCGGATCGTGGAAGAAGTTCCGGAAGGTGTGGAAGTCACGATGCGTAAGCAGAAGGACGGAACCAGGTACGTGTTTGTCCAGAACTTTAACCGGGAGGCCGTTGCGGTCAAACTGCCGATCGAGCGCTATCCGGTATGGCAGGGAACGTATGACGGAACGATCGGAAGCTGGAAGACGATTGTGCTGAAAGGAAGATAGAAGAGAAGAAAAGTCTGTTGAGAAAAATCGGAATGGGCTGTTTCTCAACAGACTTTTTTCGTTCATACATTTGCGGCAGCGTCTTCTTCCTGCGCCAGCTTTTTCTTATACGCCTCGCCCCAGTCCCACATCGCATCCATGATCGGGTGGAGGCTGAAGCCGAGTTCCGTCAGGGAATATTCGACACGCGGCGGTACCTCGGCGTAAACTTTACGGTTGACCAGACCGCTCTGTTCCATCTGGCGGAGCTGGGAAGTTAAAACTTTTTGAGAGACGTGACCGATGGACTTTTTCAGCTCGCCGAACCGCATGGTGCCGTGGAGCAGCAGATCGCGCAAGATCAGCAAGAGAAACGGGTGTTTTTTCTGCGGATGACATAAGAGAAAACCTCCTTTTTGAAGAAAATAATGATTTGAAAGATGGCGGAAACGTCTGATTTTACACAATAGTATCTTTTGGGTAACTACACCACAATATTGTGCTTACTTTACGAAAGAACTCTATGGATTTATTATAAAGCCATCGAAAGAAAAAAACAATTCAAAAAAACAAAATGGAGGAAAGTAAAATGAGCAAAGCAGTAGAATTTTTAAATGAGAATCCGATACAGTATCTGGCAACGGTAGGTCGTGACGGAAAGGCAAAATGCCGCCCGTTCATGTTTGCAGGAGAGGTTGACGGAAAACTGTGGTTCTGCACCAACAACACAAAAGATGTTTACAAAGATATGCAGGAGAATCCGGAAATCGAAATCTCTGTTTCCAGCCCGTCCTACGCATGGATCCGTCTGCACGGAACCGCAGTGTTTGAAAATAACATGGCTGTAAAAGAAGTGTGCATGCAGAACCCGATCGTAAAAGGCCAGTACCAGACCGCTGACAACCCGATTTTCGAGGTATTCTATCTGGACAATGCACACGGTGTAATCGCAGACTTTTCCGGAAACCCACCGTACGAGTTTTAATCTGTCGCTATGAATTTGAAAACTGTGCGTCGCATTCTCGTTACTTTAGCCTGCAAATAAAAAGTCAATACTAAAATTG